>NC_014375.1:2982500-3282500 GCF_000144605.1 Brevundimonas subvibrioides ATCC 15264
TCGCAGGCAGGTCGACCTCCAGCCGATCCAGCCGCGCAGCGTGCAGCAGCCTGCGTCCATCCGCCAGTCTCAGCTCGGCGTAGTCGTCCGCCCCCACGACGGCGACGATCTCTGCCAGCGGGACCCGCACCACCCCGCGGGCCGAGGCCACGGTCAGACAGTTCGGGCGCGCCGCGGCGCGGGTCAGAGCGATCTCGCGGTCCTGGTCGTCCCGACCGAGCCGGACCACCTCGGCCATCAGCACCGGCAGCACCAGCCCGGCCGCGAACAGGAAGTAGGCCAGGTCCACCAGACCCGCGGGGAAGGCCATTCCGACCGCCACGAACACCGTCAGATACCCCAGCGTCAGCCGCGCCCCCTTGTGTCGGCGCCAGACCGCCACGCCCGCCGCGATGGCCGCCAGCCCGACCCCGGCCGCGAGGACGGCGATGGTCTTGAGGTCGAATCCCGGGAGCCACCAGCTCAGGGCGAAGACGGCGGCCGCGACGGCGATCATCGCCCGCCGCGCCCGGGGCCAGAACCGCGACGCCACATACGATATCAGAAGCAGCGAGAAGACCGCCGTCAGCCCCCAGATTCCCACCAGCCGCCAGACGTGGACCGGGTAGGCGTACGGCACCAGCGTCCTCAGCGTCTCGAGGATCGCCTGCACGCCCGAGACGCCCGCCATGGCCGCCAGCGTCAGGCTGGACCCGGTCCGCCTCAGGACATGGATCACCCCGAACCCGAACGCCGCGGCCAGCAGGGCCCCGGCCGCCGCGAAGGTCGCCGCCAGCGCGATGGCCCGGGACGGCAACGGATAGGCATAGACGCCCAGGCCCGCGACCGGACTGTCCAGTCTCAGGCCGGCATGGAACGACGACATCCGCACGACCAGCACATTGCCGGAGGCCCGCCAGGCCGACTCGCCGATCGGAAACACCGCCTGATACCGCCCCGGGACCTCCGCGGTCGCCGACGCCCCCGGCCGCCCGTTCGCGCCAAGGCTGCGGCCGTTCAGCCAGACCTCCGACGACGCCACCGCGCCGATATAGACCGCATGTGGCCCCTGCCCCGCCGGCCGCGCGAGGGCCGCCCTCAGCCACAGCTCCCGTCCCTGCGGATCGATCACGCCTTCCAGCGGGCGACAGTCCGCCAGCACCGGCCCGGACGGACCGTCGATCCCGCGGCACGTCTCCCAGGCCTGAGCCCCGGCTACCCCGGGCAGACAGATCAGAAGCAAAGCGAGAAGAAGCGGGCGAACCATGCTGCGACCCTATCGCGTCGTTCGCCGGATTGCGCCGCCGCTCACCGATCCAGCGGGGCCGTTCGCCGATCCGGGGCTGCACAACCCGCGAACCCGGGGTTGGTGGCCGCCATGACCCATATCGCCCTGACCCGCCGCTCCGTCCTCGCCGCCGCCGGCCTCGCCGTGCCCGGTATCGCCTTCGCCCGGGCCCGGCCCTGGACCGCGGACCAAGCCGGCCCCTTCACCTTTACCAGCCGGCAGGGCGAGGAGACCGTCGCCGAGCGCGGCTTCTTCGACGTGCCCGAAGATCGACGGGACCCCCGGTCCCGCTGGATCCGGCTCGGCTATGTCCGCTTCCCCTCGACCTCGCCGAACCCCGGCCCGCCCATCGTCTATCTGGCCGGCGGCCCGGGCGGCAGCGGGGCGGACGCCGCGACCGGCCCCCGTTTTCCCATCTTCATGGCCCTGCGCGCGGTCGCCGACGTCATCGCCCTTGACCAGCGCGGCACGGGCCTGTCGGCCCACATCCCCGCGCGGCCGGCCCCGACCGGCCCCTGGCCCGTGCTGAACCGCGACGGCGTGACCCGATACTTCCGCAACGAGATGCAGCGCGCCTGGGCCGACTGGACCGAGGCCGGTGTCGCCATGGCGGGCTACAATACCGAACAGAACGCCGACGACATCGAGGACCTGCGTCGCCACCTCGGCGTCGAGACGATCAACCTGTGGGGTATCAGCTACGGCACCCACCTGGCGCTGTCGGTGCTGAAGCGCCACCCCGGGGCCATCGGCCGGGTCGCCCTGGCCAGCCTCGAGGGCCAGGATCAGACGATCAAGAGCCCCGCCCATGTCGACGCCTTCCTGAACCGCGTCGACGCCCTGCTCGATCAGGACTCAATCGTGCGCGCTGCCGTACCGGACCTGCCGGCCCTGATGCGCCGGGTCCACGATCGGCTCGACGCCGATCCGGCCGCGATCACCGTCACGGGGGCCAGCGGCCCGGTGGACCTGAGGCTGGGGGCCCTGGGCGTCCAGCTTCTGGCCGCCGGCATGGTCGCCAATCCTCCCAGCCTGGCCCGTCTGCCCGAACTCTATCTGGCGCTCGATGCCGGCATGACCGGGGTGATCGCCCCGTTCATCGGCGACCCCGCCCGCTACTTCGCCATCTCCGGCATGCCAGAGGCCATGGACCTTGCGTCGGGCATCTCGCCCTCCCGCCTGGCGAGGATCGAGGCGGAAGCCCGCACCGCCGTTCTCGGCGACGCCCACAACTTCCCAATGCCCCACCTTCTGGGCGCCATCCCCGGCGTCGATCTGGGCGAGACCTTCCGCAGCGCGATCCGCATCGACACGCCCGCCCTGCTCGTCGCCGGGTCGCTGGATGGCCGGACCCCGCTCGAGGAACAGGCCGAGGTCATCGCCCAGTTCCGCAACAGGACACAGGTCCTCGTCGACAACGCCGGCCACAACGTCTTCGAATCCCACCCCGGCGTCACGCCCCTGCTGGTCCGCTTTTTCGGGGGCGAGGTCGTCGATGACGCCCGTCTGACGCTCCCGCCGCCCAGGTTCGTGGCGGGCTAGCCTGACGGGGCGCCCGCCGCCGGCGCGCGTAGCTCCAACCGTCCGACCCCTGCGACCTCGTGGTCGCGGCGTGTCGCCTCGCCCGCCCAGACGACGTCCCCCGATCGAAACTGACAGCGCTGTCATTAAGGCGCCATTCGGTCTATGGTGGCGAAAACAGATCGCGGGAGGGCGACAGGTGAGGGTTTTGACGTCGTGGGGCCTTGCCCTTCTGATACTCGCGTCTCAGGCACCCGCAGGGGCACAGCCCGCGGTCCAGTCCGGGTCGAACATGGGGCCCTACGACGCCGTCTTTCTGCGAGGCGGGGTCGGCATCGCGCGCGAGCTTCCCGCCGACAGCCCCCTTCTGCGCGCCGGGGCCGCGTTCAGCGTCACGGCCTGGGTGCGGATCGATGGCGATGCGCCGGGCCGGTCGATCGTGACGGCGATCGGCGATCCCGGCCAATCAGGCAGCCGGGCCCTGATCCTCGACGGCGGTCGACCCGGCTACATCAATGGCGGCGCGGCCGTCATCAGTGACCGGGTTCTGGAGGCTGGACGGTGGCAGCATCTGGCGCTGGTCTCGGACGGCGCACGGACGATGCTGTATGTGGATGGGCAGGCCGTCGCCGAGGCGCGCGGCGCATCGGTCGTCGTCCCGCCGCGGATCAGCCTGGCCCCGGCCTTGACCGACGACGCCGACCTTCGACATTTCGCTGGCGCGGTCGCCCAGGCCATGTGGCGCGACGGTCCGCTCACGCCCGGTGCCGTGGCCGAACAGGCCGCGCGGAGGCCGGACTTCGACCTGGTCCATTTCTGGAACGTCGGCGTGGGCTGGGAATGGCAGTCGCGGGCCAACACCGGCCTGTGGCGGCCGCAGGATCCCTGGACCCTACCCCAGGCGGACACGCCGCCGAGCCCGCCCGTGGCGCGCGCGGTGGAGGATCAACCTGCGCTGGAGCCGCTCGACGCGCGCCACTGGACGGTCAACGGATGGCGGATGGCGGCACAGCCCGATGTCGCCGCCGATCCGGAACGCCTGTCCTCGCCCGGATACGATGCGTCGACCTGGCTGGAGGCCACCGTCCCGGGGACCGTCCTGACCACGCTGGTCGATCGCGGCGTCTACCCGGACCCCTATTATGGCCTGAACAACCTCGCGATCCCCGAACGGCTGGCGCGGCAGGATTACTGGTATCGCACGGCCTTCCAGCTTCCTGAGGTCACGGAAGGATCGCGGGTCACCCTGGTGCTGAACGGGGTGAACTACGCCTCGGAGGTGTGGGTCAACGGCCGCCACGTCGGCGGCACCGTGGGGGCCTTCATCCGGGGACGGTTCACATTCGATGCGGTGGCGGGCGAGAACGTGGTCGCCATCCGCGTGTCGCCGCCGCCGCATCCGGGCACGCCGCATGAACAGTCCATCACCGGCGGGGTGGGGGAAAACGGCGGCCAGCTGGCCATAGACGGACCGACCTTCGTCGCCACGGAGGGTTGGGACTGGATCCCCGGCATCCGGGACCGCAACACCGGCCTTTGGCAGTCGGTTACCTTGGAAGCGTCCGGTGACGTCACGATCGGTGATCCGCACGTCGTCACCGATCTTCCCCTGCCCCGCATCGACCAGGCCGACGTCCACATCACCGTCCCGCTGACGAACGCCTCGGCCGTGACGCGTCGCGTCTCGGTCAGCGCCCGCTTCGGGGACGTCACGGTCAGCCGCACGGTCGATGCGCCCCCCGGCGACAGCGTCGTCCGGTTCGCGCCGGACACGGATCCTTTGCTGCGCCTGACCGATCCGCAGCTGTGGTGGCCGAACGGCTATGGCGAACCCGCACTGCAGACCCTGTCCCTGTCGGTCGAGGCGGACGGCAGAATCTCGGACGAGACATCGGTGCGCTTCGGCATTCGCGAGGTCAGCTACGACCTGTCCCTGTTCGACAGCGCGGGTGCCCTGCGGCGCGTCAATGTCCAGACGACGGACGGCGGCCTCCTGGGTCAGCGCCTGATCGACGTCCGGCACGAGGCGATCAAGCAATCGCCGCGCGGCTGGACCGAGAGCCTGACGGCGGCCGGGGAAGCCTCGCCCGCCGTGGTCGACATCGCCGAAACCCTGCCCGAGCCGCATCTGACCCTGCGGGTCAACGGCGTGAGGATCGCGGCCCGGGGCGGCAACATGGGCATGGACGACGCCATGAAACGCTCGGGCCGCGCCCGGCTCGAACCCTATTTCCGGCTGCAGCGCGAAGCCCACATGAACGTGGTGCGCAACTGGATGGGCACGAACACCCAGCCGTCCTTCTACGATCTGGCCGACGAGTACGGCCTGATGGTGCTGAACGACTTCTGGCAGTCGACCCAGAATTTCCAGGTCGAGCCGCAGGATCCGCAGCTGTTCCTGGCCAATGCCCGCGACACCGTCGCCCGCTACCGCAACCACCCGTCGATCGTGCTGTGGTTCGGACGGAATGAGGGTGTGCCCTACCCGATGCTGAATGAGGGCCTCGACGACGTGGTCGCCGAACTGGACGGCACCCGCTGGTTTACGGGCAGCTCGAACACGGTGAACCTGCAGGGGTCCGGCCCCTATAACTACCGGCCGCCGGTCGGCTATTTCACCGACCTCGCAACCGGATTCTCTGTGGAGACCGGCACGCCGTCCCTGTCGACGCTGGAGTCGATCGAGGCCTTCGTGCCGGAGAGCGAGCGCTGGCCGCTGTCGGACACGCTGGCCTACCACGATTGGCATTTTGCCGGGAACGGCGACACCCGCACTTTCATGGACACGCTGACGACGATGTTCGGCGCGCCCACCAGTCTGGAGGATTTCGAGCGCAAGGCGCAGATGATGAACCTCGAGACCCACAAGGCCATGTTCGAGGGCTTCCTCGGCCATCTGTGGACCCGCAACAGCGGGCGGCTTCTGTGGATGACCCACCCATCCTGGCCGTCGAACGCCTGGCAGCTGTACAGCTGGGACTACGACACCTCGGCCGCATACTGGGGTGCCCGCTCCGCGACCGAGCCGCTGCACATCCAGATCAATCAGCCTGACAATACGCTGGTGGTGGTCAACACCACCCAGGCCGCCCGCGACCTGACGGCGGACGTTCGCATCACCGATCTGGGCGGCCGGGTTCGGGACAGCCTGACGCGCCCGCTCACCGCCCAGGCCAACGCCGTCACCCCGCTGGGCGTGCTGCCGCTCGATCGGTTGATGTCAGAGAACGGCATGGTGCTGGTGTCCCTGACGCTCAGCGACGGGGCCGGATTCGTGGTGTCCCGCAACGCCTACTGGCGCGGACGCGACCCGGCCGCCTACCAGGCGCTGAATGGGCTCGCCGAGGCCGGGCTCGACGTCCAGGCGGCCCGACCGCAGGCCGTGGATGGCGAACGCATGATGCGGGTCACGATCCGGAATACGGGTCAGGCCCCGGTCCTGAACACCAAGCTGACGCTGGTCGACGAGAAGGGCGAGCGGATCCTGCCGGCCTACTATGACGACAACTACCTGATGCTGCTGCCCGGAGAGACCCGGACGGTCGACGTCCGGTATCCCGCTGACGCCCGGCGGGCCGCCGTGACCGTCCGGGCCTGGAACCTCACCCAGCGGACCGTGACGACCACCCCCTGACCGACAAGCCAGTCCCACCCACGCCCGTCACGCCCAGAGAAGGATCACGATGATCGCCAGCCCCCTTCCGCCCGCCGATGCCGGTTCCGGTCGCCACGGCGATGTCGGCTATCTGCAGTGGTTCGTCTTTGGCCTGTTCTTCATCTTCGGCGGCATCACCAGCCTGAACGACGTTCTGGTGCCCAAGCTGAAGGAGCTGTTCGAGCTCAGCTACTTTCAGGCCATGCTGATCCAGACGGCCTTCTTCGCCGCCTATTTCATTGTCTCCCTACCGGCGGCGGCCCTGGTCCAGAAGGTCGGCTACATGCGCGGGGCCGTGGTGGGCCTGCTGGTCATGATGGCGGGGTGTCTGCTGTTCATCCCGGCCGCCGGCGCGGGACTGTTCGCCGCCTTCCTCGGCGCGCTGTTCGTCCTGGCGGCCGGGGTTACCCTTGTGCAGGTCGTCGCCAACCCGCTGATCTCCATGCTCGGCGAGCCCAAAACGGCGTCCAGTCGGCTGACGTTCGCCCAGGCGTTCAACTCGCTGGGCACGACGATCTTCCCCTGGGTCGGGGCAACCCTGATCCTCGGGTCCCTGGCGACGGTCAGCGCCGCGGACCTGAGCGGGGCCGCCCTGACCGCCTACCGGGCGGCCGAGTCCGAGGTCATCACGCGCGCCTATGTAGGCATCGCCGCCGCCCTGGCCATCGTCGCCATCGTGGTCTGGTTCAACCGCAACCGGCTGGTCGAGGACAAGGCACCGACCGTGAGGTTCCTGTCGGCCTTCAACCTGTTGAAGCGCCCGCGCTTCGCCTTCGGGGCGCTGGGCATCTTCGTCTACGTCGGGGCGGAGGTGGCCGTCGCCAGCGTCATGACCAGCTATCTGATGCAGGCGGATACCTTGGGTCTCTCCGCCCAGAGCGCCGGCGAACGGCTGGCCCTTTACTGGGGCGGTGCTCTGGTCGGGCGGTTCATCGGGGCTTCCATCATGCGGGTCGTGGCCCCCTGGAAAGTGCTGTCGACCGTGGCCGTGGGAGCGATCGCCCTGATCGTGCTGTCCATCCTGACCACCGGGGCTGTCTCGGGCATCGCCCTGCTCTGTGTCGGTCTGTTCAATGCCGTCATGTTCCCGACCATCTTCACCCTGGCCTCGACGGGGCTGGGATCGCGCGCGGCCGAGGGATCGGGGATCATCTGCATGGCCATCGTCGGGGGCGCGATCGTGCCCCCGCTGACGGGCTATATCGCCGACGTGTCGACGCTGCGGCTCGCCCTGATCGTGCCCGTGGTCTGCTACGCCATCATCGCCGTCTACGGCCGATACTGCGCCGGCGACGGAACGGCCCGGGCCGACTAGGCCTCGGCCGACGCATCCTGGGCCAAGGCGATGGCCCCTAGCGGTCCAGCCAGGTCCCCGAGCCGGGGCGCGACCAGATAGGCGTCGACTGCGGCGGCAATCGTGTCGCCCGTGGCATAGCCGCCGAGGCTCTGGATCAAGGCCCGGCGCAGCCGCGGCAGCAGTTCGGGTCGACCGCCCCCAAGCCCGCCGCCCAGCAGAATTCGCTGCGGGGCCGTCGTCAGGACAAGGTTGTGGAACAGGGCCGCCAGGGCGTGCACCACCTCATCCCAGACCGGGTCGGTCATCGGCAGGTCCTCGGCCGGCCGGCCGGATCGCGCGAGGATTGCGGGGCCGGACGCCAGCCCCTCGACGCAATCGCCATGGAACGGGCACGCCCCGGCCCAGCCGCTGCCCGGCAGGCGCGGAATGCGCAGATGACCGGCCTCGCAATGTCCCAGACCCCGGGCCGTCTGGCCGCGGACCACCGAGCCGACACCGATACCGGTACCCACGGTGACATAGGCGAAGCTTTCCAGGCCTTGGCCCGCGCCCCAGCGGCCCTCGGCCAGGGCCGCGGCGTTCACGTCCGTGTCCAATCCGATCGGCACGCCCAGCCCCCGAAGCGGTCCGAGCAGGTCGACGCCGCTCCAGCCCGGCTTGGGCGTATTCACCACCGTCCCGAAGGTCGGGGAGCACGGGGAGAGGTCCAGAGGGCCGAAGCTGCCGACGCCAAGTGCGGCGAACCCGGGCCCCGTTTGCCACCGGGTCAGCACGGTCTGGATGGCAGCCAGCGTTACGGTCGGCGTCTCGGTCGGGATGCGGACTTGTTCGCGGATCTCACGGGGACCGGAGGCCAGGATGCAGATGCATTTGGTGCCCCCCAGTTCGACCCCGGCCAACAGGCGATCCGTCATGCGCGCTCCTTTTGATGGGACCGGGGGATGGCGTGGTGCCGCCGATGCGTGTGGCGACATCAACGTGCCGCCGAAACGCCGGCCGCGACGTCCCTCGCCACCTGATCGAACACGCCACGAACGGCGGCCGCGTCGGACATCCCGGTCAGGGGATCGGGATGACGGGGCCGCAGCCCGAGGCCGTGCAGCACATAGAACCAGTTCACGTCGGCGAAGAGGTCGCCCGGCCGCGCCCTGCAGCGCCCCGTGGCGCGATAGAGGTCGATCCGGCTCTGAAGACTATCCGGCAACGACTGACCGGTCACGTCTCGCCAGAAGGGGGTGTCGCGCCGCGCGCTGAGGCCATAGTGGGCGACGATGAAGTCCCGGATCGTCTCATATTCCTCGATCAGAGAGGCGTTGTAGGCGGCGATATTGGCCGGGTCGAAGGTCCGGTCCGGGAAGTGGTCCAGCAGCTTGTAGAGGCCGCTGGTCACCAGATGGATGCTGGTCGATTCCAGCGGCTCCAGGAACCCCGAGGCCAGGCCCAAGGCGACGACGTTGCCCTTCCAGAAGGCCTTGCGCCGCCCGGTGGTGAAGCGAAGCTGACGGGGCTCGGCCAGAAACGTCCCGCCCACCTGTCGGGTCAGGTCGTCGAGCGCGGCCTGATCGTCGATGTGGCGGCTGGAATAGACGTAGCCGTTGCCGGCCCGGTGCTGCAGCGGAATCCGCCAGCGCCAGCCGGCGTCCCTGGCGTGGGACAGGGTATAGAGCTGTGGCTCGCCGTTCAGGGCGGTGGGACCCGCCACGGCACGATCGCACGGCAGCCAGCGGGTCCAGTCCTCGTACCCGGCCGCCATGGCGCCTTCGATCAACAGGCCGCGAAACCCTGAGCAGTCGATGAACAGGTCCGCCCCAAGCCGGTCCCCTTCCCGGAAGAGCAGCTCGTCGACATGACCGGCGGGCGTGCGGGTGACGTCGACGACGGTGCGGTCCAGACGCCGGACACCGCGCCGTTCGGCCACGGTGCGCAGGGTGCGGGCGACCAGCGCCGCATCGAAATGCAGCGCGTACCGCAGACCGGCACGGGCGGGACCCTCGCGGGGGTCGGGGGGCGTGAACCGCCCGGCCTCGGCCAGCGCGGCGGCCAGGCTGAAATCGACGACACCGCGCGGTTCGTCCCAGGCCGCGGCGCGCTGCAGATGATGGTGGAACGGGCGGCGGTCGATGGCGACGCCGAACGTTCCGAAGGGATGCCAGTAGTGCTCGCCGACGGTCTTCCAGTCCTGGAAGCGGATGCCCAGCTTGAGGGTCGCCTCGGTCTCGCGGATGAAGGCTTCGCGATCGATGCCGACGAGGTCGAGGAAATCGAGGATGGGCGGGATCGTCGCCTCGCCCACTCCGACGATCCCGATCTCGGCGGACTCGACCACGGTGATACGCACGTCCGAGCCGCGCAGGGCATGGCCCAGCAGAACGGCGGACATCCAGCCCGCCGTCCCCCCGCCGACGATGGCGATCGACCGAATGGCCCCGGGATCCGTCTCCTGCATCCGTCAAATCCGCAGAACGGCTACGGGCGGTGGAGCGTGCCCCACCGCCCGCGCCGGAGCCTCAGCGCCCGAGCGTGAAGCGCGCGCCGATGGAGATCCGCCGCTCGCCCGTCGCATTGCGGAACGGCAGGTTCTCGAACTGCAGATAGCGGCCGCTTTCTTCCTCGGTCAGATTGATGCCTTCCAGGACGATCTTGATGTCCTCGGTGACGGCATAGCCGATCTGGCCGTCTAGCTGGCCATAGGCCCGCTCCCAGGTCGACAGGTTGTGCGCGTCGGCTCCCGATCCGAAGGCGAAGTTGCCCTGGTAGCTCTTGTCGCGCCAGGCGTAGGACAGGCGTGCCTCGAAGCCATAGCCCTCGTAGTAGCCCTGGACGTTGAAGGCGTTCTTGGCCACGCCGGGGATCGGCAGGTTGTCCTCGAAGTCCGAGAAGTTCGAGCTCTCGGAGTCCGAGTAGGTGTAGTTGACGTTGAAGCCGAAGCCGTTGTCGAAGGCGTATTGGGCCGCGAGTTCGATGCCCTTGATCGTACCGCCCTCGCCGTTCACGGGCTGGGTGAAGACGCCGACCGTGGACCCCGCCGTCGATCCATCCGCGACCCGGCGAGACACCGTGTCGGTCTGGATGAAGCTGTCGACGCTCTTGTAGAAGATGGCCGCCGACAGCAGGCCCTGCGAGCCGAAATAGCGCTCGTAGGCGATGTCGTACTGCGACGCGCGGTACGGATCGAGGTCGACGTTACCGCCGCTGCCGTTGGTGTAGATGAACCGGTCGAGGTCGGGACCCGGCGTCGAGCTGCGGGTGAAGTTGAAGCTTGAGCCCTGGCCCAGCTGGAACAGGTTCTGGCGGGACACGACGCGGGCCGCCGAGACCCGCAGTTTGTCGGTCTCGTTGACCTCCAGCACGCCGCTCGCGCTCGGCAGGACGTCGGTATACTCGCGCTGCGTCGTCACGGCGACGGGATTGGCCAGCACGCCGTTCCAGCTGTCGGTGCCGAAATAGTAGGCCCCCGAGATCGGTGTCTGGCTGGAGTCGATGCCCAGCTCGGTCTTGATGACGCGGGCCCCGGCGTTGAGGTGGAAGCGATCGCCCTCGTCGCCCACGTCGAACATCAGATAGCCGGACGTAGTCTTCTCCTCGACCTTGAAGGACTCCACCGGGTCGCGGAAGAAGGTGAAGGGGGTCGTGGGATAGAGGGACTGGATCCACTCAACCGGATTCGTCATCTGGCTGCGATTCTGGACCAGGGCGGTGATGCCGCCGATGGTCACCGTCTCGAACCGGTCCGGGTTCGTCGCGGCCGTCTGGTAGGGCGTGATCAGAGCCGGCGAATCCCCGAAACGACCGCCCGGCGAGCAGACCGCGCGTCCCGGTGTGCCGACCGGCAGTTCGCAGGACTTGAAGCCGATGGCCCCGTCCTGGAAATAGCCGAACGGGGTCCAGTCGCCGAGGCCCAGGGCGTGGGCATCCAGTTCGCCCCGGCCGGCATAGCTGGCCAGGTAGCGTCCGTATTCGGAGTCCACGGTCCGCTCGGCGTAGCGGCCGCCGAAGCTGATGGTCAGGCCCTCCGCATAGTCCGGCGAGTACTCCAGGTCGGCACGCAGCGAGGCGTTCTCGATCTCCGTGTTCTCTCCGAAGACCCAGTGCGACTTGGCGAAGACCGACGTCGGGGTGGTGAACTGGGCCGGGTTGGCAGGCGTGAATGTCGGGCTGTCGCCGTTGCGGTAGCTGTAGGTAAAGGTCGCCGGGGCCGTCGGGTTCGGCACGAGGCCGGCCGCCGTGCCGTTGCGAACCGTGTACTGCGTATAGCGGACGTCGTTGTTGCCGCTGGTGCTCTCGTAATCGCCCTTGGAGTAGGCGGCGCGGACGCTGCCCCGCAACGATCCGCCGTTGTCCCAGTCGGCCGCGACCTGGAAGTTGTCGGTGCTGGCCTCGGCGTTCTGGACGAAGGAAATCGCCTCGGCCGAGTTGGCCGTCAGCGTGCCGCTCTCCAAGACATTGTTGTCGCCGAGGGTCAGGTTCGCGGCCGCATAGGTCGCGTTCTCGTTGGCGAACGGGAACTTGATCGAGGCTTCCTGTGTCAGGATCGACAGGTCGGAGTGGAACCAGTCGGCGGTCAGGGTCAGGGAATCACTGACCTCGAAGTCGGCGTTCAGCGAATAGCCGATCCGCTCGCGCTCCTGATCCCGGATGGTCGCGTAGCGATACTCGGGCGACCAGATGTTGCGGGCCGGGCCGCCGCTGACCGGCCGGGCCAGGAAGGCCCAGCCCCCGCGGTTCTCGCCGCCCAGCGCTTCGGTGAAGATGTCGGTCCGGTCGTACGAGACGGTGCCGAGGATAGCGAACCGGTCGCCGAAGCGGTGACCCACGACCAGCGAGCCCGTCGGGTTCCAGTCCCCGTCGTCGCCGTTCACGGTGCCGCGCACATCCCCCGCGATCAGCGTGTCGCTGCGCAGCGTGCGGGCACCCCGCGTCTGCAGGTCGATGATCCCGCCGAGGCCGCCTTCCAGCAGGGAGGCGTCCGGCGACTTGTAGACGTCCACGCCGCCGATCAGCTCGGAAGGGATGCCTTCCAGCGAACTGTCCTGACGGATGTTGCCTTCACCGAGGCGGAAGATTTCAAGACCGGTGACGAAGATGTCCCCGTTGAGCAGGGTGACGTTCTGGTCCAGCCCGCGAATGCGCACCTTCGTGCCCTGACCGTTTTCACGATCGATCTGCACCCCGGCGAGACGCTGCAGCGATTCCGCGATGTTCTGGTCGGGGAATTTCCCGATGTCCTCGGCCGTGATCGACTCGATGATCAGGTTGGATTCGCGCTTGGCGTTCAGCGCATCGGCGAGCGAGGCGCGAAAGCCGGTGACGATGATCTCGTCGACCTGCGTCTCCTGCTCCGCCGGAGCGGCCGGAGCCGCCGACTGGGCGAATGCGGGTGCCGCGGCCCCCAAGGCACCGACCGATGCGGCCGTCAAAAGGACCGCGCGGATGTTGCGTCGTTGATTGAGCATAGGCTTCCCCTCCATTTCCGGAAACCCGCGCGACATCGACCTGCAGCGAGGTCGTGAAGCCGACTTTCCGCGAGCGCACGCGGCGCCTCTTCCCAGATTCAGTCCGGTGTCTTTGTGCCCGGTGACACTAGAAGGCCTGAAAAAGACAGCGCTGTCAATCGCGCCTTGGGAACCGTTGTTTCTCCAGGTTTCGGTGGCTAGCGGACGCCCCTGACCAGCGTGATCACGGTGCCGCCCGCCACGGC
This sequence comes from Brevundimonas subvibrioides ATCC 15264, assembly GCF_000144605.1. NCBI lineage: Bacteria > Pseudomonadati > Pseudomonadota > Alphaproteobacteria > Caulobacterales > Caulobacteraceae > Brevundimonas > Brevundimonas subvibrioides. The sequence continues at coordinate 2,995,939 of NC_014375.1, forward strand.
GAAGGCCGCCGCGACGACATAGGTCGGCGCGAAGTTCTGCCCGGAATTGGCCTGAAAAAGCAGGATGCCGAGCGCGGGCGCGATGATCTGGGGCAGGACATTGGCAATGTTGATCAGACCCAGATCGCGGCCTGCGTGCTCCGGTCGCGGGAGGATCTGCGCCACCAGCGCGATGTCCACCGTCGAGTAGAGCCCGAGGCCGGCTCCGAACAGGGCCTGACCGATCAGGGGCCCGGGCCAGGCGGGAAACGCCGCCATGGCCAGCAGGCCGGAGGCCAGAAGCGCGCCGCTCACGATGACGAAGATCTTCCGGCGCCCGATCCGGTCCGACCAGATCCCGCCGCCGATCCCCGCCAGCATCGAGGTGACCGTCCACGCGGCCAGCAGCCAGCCGAAGACCATATCGACGGCAGCGGCTCCGAACTGCTGGGCGAGCGTCCGGGACTGCTGCACGTAGTAAAGAAGGTAGAGCGCATTCATCGCGACCGCGATCTGCACCATCAGCCGTGAGGCGAAGGCGATCCGGAAGTCCGCGGTCCGGAGAGCGTCGAGCGAAAAGTGGGTCCGCGGCGCGGCCGGCGGCAGTACCGGTTCCCGCACGCTCAGAAGCAAGGGGGCCATCAGCAAACAGACGGTCGCTCCGGTGACGGCAAACCGCCAGTCGGATCCCGACAGCAGGATCGCCACGACCAGCGACGTGAACAGGGTGGCAGTCGGCTGGGCTGTCCCGATCAGGGCGGAGGCCAGGCCCTTCTGTCGATCCGGAACGAGATCCGGGAGCAGGGCCACCAGCGGCCCGAACATCGCATTGAGGCCGATCTGGAACAGGACCACGCCGAGGATCAGCGCGAGGCGGGTCCCGGCACCGTAGATGACTCCATAGGCGAGGAGCGTCAGCACGAGGCCTATCGCGATCCACGGACGTCGGCGACCGAAGCGGCTGCGGGTCGCGTCGCTGAGCGAGCCGAACACGATGTTGGCGATGCCGCAGGCCAGGCCGCCCCACAGCGCGGCCTGGCTGAGCAGCACCACCTTGCCGACGGGATCGACCTCCCCGGCCTTCAGCGGCAGGAGGAAGTTCAGCAGCGGCACGAAGGCCACGAACGCCGCCGTCTGGGCCAAAGTCAGCGAGGCCAAGGTGGCCCTGGAAACGGGTCTGGCCCCGTCTGTCCGCTCATCCGGCGAAAGGAACATGCACCCAGGCCTTCAGCCGACTCGAACGTCGCGATGCTCGCGGTGATCGGGGACCGGCGCAACCGGCATCATCAGGGCGCAGGGCACACCGCGATATTGTCGTGCGAGGCCAGTTCGACTTCCGAAACGGAGATCGTCATGGGCGCGCTTGTGGCCAGGGCGAACGGCGTGTCGACCGACGCCACATCGGCACCTGCGGCCCTGAAGCAGGACAGCCGCACTCTCAGCATGCGCCATTCGCCGACCGGGGCCGCGCGCAGAATGTCGCCGATCGGGACCCGGCCCGCGCCCATCGCCAGGGACACGGGGCCAGACGGCACGGCGTCCACCCGGTACCTGAATGAGAGGGTCAGCTCGCCGTTGCTCTGTCGGGACACATCGACCGGGGGACCGTTGATCGCCGCGATCGCGGCCTGGTCGCCGACGAAGGCCAGCTGACGGGCGCTTTCCTGGGCCAGATCGTCGACGGGGCGGACGGTGACGCCCGCGCGGGGACTGGCCCCCGTCCGGCCGTCGCTGGACCGCGTCTCGCCGCCCGCGTCCCGCAGCGACAGACTCCACGGGGCGGCCAGCCGTCCATCGACCAGATACCGATCGACCGCGCTGCCGGTGCCCGACACGCCGCTGTCTTCCGACAGCGCCGGCACGGACGACGGTCGCTGGTAGGTCAGGCCGTAGCCATAGGCGAACTGCGGATCGTAGCCGGGATCGCCGCGGTTCAGCGGTGCGCCCGCGGCCGTCTTCGGCCAGCTGAAGGACAGCGTCCCCTTGAAGTCGTTGCGGGGCGTCCCCGCGCGATCGCCCACGATGACGTCGGCGACCCCTCCCCCCTCGGTTCCCGGCAGCCAGGCGGCGACGAAGGCGTCCGAGGCGTTGATCTCGGGATTGGTCCACATCGGCCGGCCCGACAGGAACACCGAGACCGTCGGCACGCCCGCGGCCTTCAGCCGCCTCAGGGTTTCCAGCGGACCCGTGGGCGTGAAATCCAGCGTCTCGAGATCGCCCTGGAACTCGGCATAGGGCGTCTCCCCGAACACGACCACCGCGACATCGGGTTTTTGCTCGAAGGTGCCGTCCGGGCTGAGCATGGCGGACCCTCCGGCGTCGGCGACGGCCGCCTGAATGCCGCCCCAGATCGACTGGGCCCTGGGGAAGTCGGCATTCGTATTGCCCGTGCCCTGCCAGCTCAGGGTCCAGCCCCCTGCCGCCTGTCCGATATCGTCCGCGGCGGTGCCGGCGACGAGCACGCGCGCACCCGCGCGGATCGGCAGGACCCTGCCCTCGTTCTTTAGCAGCACGAGCGATTCACGAACGGCCTGACGGGCCAGGGCGCGATGGTCGGCAGAGGCGAGGACGCTGAAGTCGCCTTCGACCGGGCGTGCGTCGCCGAACAGCCCGGCCTTGACCTTGACCCGCAGGATGCGGCGCACGGCCTCGTCCAGACGACCGCCGGGGATTTCGCCCGAGCGGGCCTGCGCCAGCGTGTTCTCGTACAGGGGGCGCCAGCTGTCCGGGGCCATCAGCATGTCGATGCCGGCGTTGATGGCCAGAGGGCAGCTCTCGTTCGAGCATCCGGGGATCTGCCCGTGGGCGTTCCAGTCGGAAACGACCAGACCGTCGAAGCCAAGTCGCCCGCGCAGGACGTCCGACAGCAGGGTCTCGTTGCCCGACAGCTTCAGTCCGTTCCAGCTGGAGAAGCTGACCATGACCGACAGCACCCCCGCATCGATCGCGGCGGGATAGCCCCCCAGATGAATGTCGATCAGGCCCTGTTCGGGTCCGACGTAATCGCCCTGGTCCACCCCGCCGTTTGTGCCGCCGTCGGCCAGAAAGTGTTTGGCGGCCCCTGCGATATGGCCGGGCGACAGCGGCCGGTCCGTTAGAAGTTCGCCCTGCAGTCCCAGGGTCATAGGGCCGGCATAGATGCGCTGGACCTCGGGGTCTTCGGAATAGCCCTCATAGGTGCGGCCCCAGCGGTCGTCGCGTGGCACGGCCAGGGTCGGTCCGAAGGTCCAGTCCGCGCCGGTCGCCGCGACCTCCAGCGCCGTCGCCTCGCCGATGCGGCGGATGAGGTCCGGATCGCGCGCCGCGCCCAGTCCGATGTTGTGCGGAAAGATGGTGGCACCCACGACGTTGTTGTGCCCGTGGACGGCATCAATGCCATAGATCAACGGCACGCGGGCCCCGGGCCTCGCCGCCGCCGCGGCGCGAAAGGCGCGGGCCAAGTCGACCCAGGCCTGAGGCGAGGCTCGCTCGTCGCCGCCGGGCGACGAGTTGCCGCCCGCGAGGATCGAACCCAGCGGATACTGTGCCAGCTGATCGGGCGTGATCGCGGCGATGTCAGCCTGGATCAGCTGTCCCACCTTCTCCTCGACGGTCATCCGCGCCAGTAGCGCTTCGACGAACGCCTCGGTCCGGGCGTCGCTCATCGCCGCCGGCGACTGAGCGGTCGGCCACAGGTCGGGATGGGCCTGTGTCGAGGGCGTGACGCGCGAGGCCCCGGCCGACACGTAGTGGGTCTGTGCCAGACTGCCGCCGGCAAACGCGATGGACGCGGCGGTCGCAAGGGCCAGAAGAGATACGGCTCTGCGCATGGTGATCCTCGTACGCGATCATCAGAAAAATCGCCGCGGCGCGATCGGCCGCGGCGAAGGTCGTTCAGGAGATTCACAAGAGACGACCGACGGGATCGACGACCGGGCGCGGCAGCGACGGCGGGCCTTCAGGGCGAAGGAGACCGGCAAGCCGGCCGTTCCGATGGCGTTTCCGCGCCTTTTCCACAGCGCTCTTGAACGCCGATTAGTCCCGATAATGACAGCGCTGTCAACAGGCCTGAAATGTTCAGCCCGGAGGCGGGGCGGCGGTCGATGCGCGGGCGACCAGTCGGTACGGGACGACAACGGCGGCCGTCTGGTCTTCCTGCGACAGGCGCGCGCGAAGCGGCGGGGTCAGACGCTGGACCGCGGCGGCTGCCATTTCTGCGACCGGCTGCCGGATCGTCGTCAGGGTCGGATTGCTGAACATCGCGCTGGGGGAATCGTCGAAGCCCGCGACCGACAGGTCGTCGGGCACCCGCAGCCCCACGGCGACCGCGCCCTGGATCGCACCCAGGGCCATGTCGTCGCACGCCCCGAAGATCGCGGTTGGAGCGCGTTCGGCACCCAGCAGCCTCTTCACGCCGGCCACCCCGGCGGCAAAGGTGAAGTCACCCTCGGCCAGGCAATCGTCAGGAACTTCAAGGCCGTGCGTTTGCATCGCCGCCATGAACCCTTCCAGGCGCAGGCGGCTGGCGGAATAGACGGCCGGCCCGCCGATGAATCCGATCCGCCGGTGGCCGAGGGCGATCAGGTGTTCGGTCATGTCCCGGGCCGCCTGGCGCTCATCCATCGACACCAGGGTGCCGCGGTCGAGTTCATGCTCGGCGCCCAGCCTGGCATAGGCCACCCCGGAGGCGTCGAGGACATCCAGCACAACCGTCAGGTCCGAGTTCGGCGGCGTGAGCAGAACCCCCTCCGGCCGGATGGACGACAGCAGGGCCGCCAGGTCCCGGCTGAGGGTCGGAGACGCATAGTCGACCATTTCGACCATCAGATGATAATCGACCTGCCGCAGCTCCATCAGAACGCCCAGTTCGAGACGGCTGAGGTAGTCGTTCCCGCTGCCGCTGCGCCAGTGCTCGATGGTCATGCCGGCATCGACCAGGGCCGCGATCACCGATGATGACGATCCGGCCAGCCCCCTGGCGGACAGGCTCCGTCTGTAACCCAGCTCCTCGACCGCCTTGCCCACCTTGGCCTTCAGCGCTTCACTGACGTTGGGTTCGCCGTTCAGCACACGAGAGACGGATTTGATCGAAACGCTGGCGGCGGCAGCGACGTCATAGATTGTCGAGCCTGCCATTCGCCTCCCCGGACTCCAGCGCGTCTGGCGCGAGCCTGTCTGCCATGTCGCATCCCGCCGGGGCGAGATCAACACGCCGCACCATTCGCGCCCCGCCCGCCGGCTCGCTACGGGTGGCGATGGTGGATCGTCGATCGGCCGCCCCTTGCAATCCCGCATTTATCATACTAATCGATCAACAGGCACAGCGTTATCTCGGTGAAAATGACACCGGTATCATCGTGTGTGTGATTTGGCCGAGGGGCCGGGTTCAGGCTCCGTAGAGGGTCGAACGGGGGAGGTTTTAAAGACTATGACGACAGCACATTTGCGCCATCTGCGGACTGCCGCATCCGCAGGCGTTATCCTGTTCACCCTCGCGGCTGCGAGCGGAGCCTGGGCCCAGACAGCGCCGGCTCCAGCCCCCCAGGATGATGAGTCCCAGGTCGACGAGATCGTCGTCACCGGCATTCGTGGCGCGCTCCGGAGCGCGCTGGCGACCAAGCGCAACGCCAACGTCATGGTCGATGCGATCAACGCCGAAGACATCGCCGACTTCCCGGACGCCAACCTGGCCGAGTCGCTGCAGCGTCTGCCGGGCGTGTCGATCGACCGCGACAACGGCGAGGGCCGCACGATCACCGTCCGCGGCCTCGGCAGCGACTTCACCCGCGTTCGCCTGAACGGCGTCGAGGCCCTGTCCACCGCCGGCGCGTCCATCGCGGGCGACAACCCGAACCGCAGCCGGGGCTTTGACTTCAACACCTTCGCGTCCGAGCTGTTCAACTCGCTGAAGGTTCAGAAGACCGCCTCGGCCGAGACCGAAGAAGGGTCGCTGGGCGCCACGGTGGATCTCCAGACCGGCCGCCCCCTCGACTATTCCGATCGCCGCTTCGCCTTCTCGGCGCAGGACGCCTATTACGAGAACGGCGAAACCAACAATCCTCGCTTCGCCGGCCTCGTGTCGGACCGCTGGCATTTCGACGGCATCGGCGACATCGGCATTCTGGCGTCGGCCGCCTTCAACCGGCGCGACCAGACTATCGACAGCTATCAGCGTCAGGCCGGCCAGTCCGACTACACCTACCGGGGGTCGACCTTTGCCGGGACACCCAACATCGCGGCCGGAACGACCATCCAGACCCGTCAGGGCTTCGCGGCACCGACCGGGACGTCGTGCAACAACGGCGTCATCCCCGGCGTCAACATCACGAACATCTCGTACTGCGATGCGCTGCGCGGTTCGAACCCGACGGCCTATGCACTGATCAACAGCCCGATCGGCTCGACCCTCCGGAACACCAATGCCACCGGCACAGCCGCCGGCACGACGGTCGCGCCCGGCTCGCTGGTCCGCATCCCGGCCCTGCCGACGCTGAACCAGCAGGACCTGCATCAGGAGCGGACCGGCCTGACTTTCTCGGCCCAGTGGCGTCCGAGCGAGCGCACAACGATCAGCTTCGACGGCGTCTATTCCCAGCTGGACCAGATCTCGACCAACTACCAGATCGTCCCGGTCGGCCTGAACCGCAACAACACCCAGGGCACCGCCAACCAGGCGACCTATCAGCTGTCGAATGCCAACGTCGGTGGCACCGCCGCGCAGCGTCGTGCGCTCTACGCGACCTGCAACGCCCGCGCCGAGACGGCCATTCTGGCCGGCATCGATTGCGGCCAGCAGACCTACGGCACGACGCCGGTTCCCGGCACGCTCTCGGGATTCAGCTTCAATCCCAATAACCTGGAGCCCTACGACTACTACAACAGCCCGACCTCGCGCGGTTACATCGCGGATCCGACGGGGCTTGCGCTGCGCAATGCGCTGATCGGTCGTCCGGCGATCCGGCTGATCGACGCGGCGCTGAGCCCGACGGGTGCCAACGCCGACTATCTGGTGCTGAGCAACGTCGACATGCGGTCCGCCGCGGACGAGGCGCGCTACACCACCTTCTTCCAGCAGGGCACGCTGAACCTGCAGCACGAGTTCAGCGAAACCTTCCGCATGCAGGCGATCTACGGCGAGAGCCGTTCGGTCAACAAGTCGCAAGGATCGCTGGTCGAGTTCACGCGCCTGAACTCCGGCTCGGGCGCGGCTGGCGACGGCTACTTCGTCTATGATGCCCGCGACGGCGGCGACATGCCGTCGATGAACTTCGGCTTCGACGTCGCCAGCCCCGGCAGCTGGGACGTGGTCAAGGGGTTCTCGGCCATCCGCTACTTCGAACGGACCGTCGACAACCACTACGAAGGCGGCAACGTCGACTTCGCCTGGGACGCCAACCAGTACGTCACCATCAAGGCCGGGTTCCAGCGCAAGCGCTACACCTTCTTCACGACGGCGCTTCAACGTGAATCGGCCCGCGAGACCCTGAACCCCAGCCTGCTGGAAGCCGGGACGACCATCGGTGCCGTGGGCGCGGTCCACACCTTCGGCCAGGGCCTCGACCTGCCGGCCGGGACCCCGACCAGCTTCTATGCGCCGGACCTGGACGCCTTCCGCAACCTGTTCGATTTCGAGTGCAACTGCGTCAACAAGTGGAACGACTGGCGCATCTCGACGAAGTTCAACTTCGCCCAGACGTTCGAGATCAAGGAAACCGACAAGAGCTACTTCCTGCAGGCCGACTTCAACTTCCCGCTGTTCGGCCGGGATCTGCGCGGCAACGTCGGCGTCCGTCAGGCCTATACGGGCGTGGACTCGGCCGGCTTCACCAACCGCGGCCGGGCCATCAGCGCCGACAACAACTACGACAACACCCTGCCGTCGATGAACCTGGCCTATGAGGTTGCCGACGACATGGTCATCCGCTTCGGCGTGGCCAAGGTCATGTCGCGGCCCCTGCTCGGCAACCTGGCCCCCAGCGTCACGGCGTTCTCGGTGCCGAACGGACTGGGCGCGACGACCGGCGGCTCGATCACCATCGGCAACCCGAAACTGTCGCCCTTCACGGCCACGAACTACGACCTGAGCTTCGAGTGGTACTTCCAGCCGGACGCCCTGTTCTCGGTCGCCATCTTCGACAAGGAAGTCGAATCCTTCCCGCAGACCCTGGTGGGTGACGGCACCCTGTCCTCGATCCTGGACCCGGCCGCCATCGCCGAGCTGCGCGCCGAATTCGAGGCCCTGGCCGCCGACACGACCCAGTCTGCGGCCGCGCGACAGAACGCCCAGAACCAGGTGAACTATATCAACGCCGACCGGCCCTTCGGCATCCGCCAGTTCCGCGACGCACCGGGTGGCTACATCCGCGGCGTCGAGGTCAACTATCAGCAGAACCTGACCTTCCTGCCCTGGTACTTCGAAAACCTGGGCATCCAGGCCAACTACACCCACCTGGAATCCGAACTGAACTACATCCTGACGCCGGCTCCGCTGGTGACGGGCGTGGGGCCGTTCACCGGGGCATCGCCTGACGCGTTCAACTTCACCGTCTTCTACGAAGTGCCGCGCTTCTCGGCCCGCATGTCGGCGGCCTACCGGGCGGACTATGTCACCCAGTATCCGATCGCCTCGGGCACCACCGATCCGGGCTTCTCGGACTCGCCGCTGGTGAATGACTTCCTGGGCAGCGAAGCGACGCTGAACATCGATGCCTCGGTCACCTACAAGCTGACCGACATCGTCACCCTGACGGCGGAAGCGCTGAACCTGACCAACCAGACGACGAACCGCTGGGGTTATGCCGACGACCGCGTGGTCACCAACTACGGCTCGACCGGACGCCAGTTCTTCATCGGTGCCCGCGCCGTCTTCTAGGACTTACGGGCCCGTGCCTCGGCGCGGGCCCGACACGCCCTGACACAAAGCTCCTCCCAAGGACGCGGGTCAGCCCTGGAGCGCCGGTTTCGACCGGCGCTCCTTTTTCGTGCGCCCGTCCCTGTCAGAGCGCGCGGTAGGTGAAGTTGCGGAAGCGGGCCTCGCCCTGCCCCGCGGCATAGATGGCCGGGCGCAGCATCATGAAGCCGCCCCGGACATTCTGGTTGTAACCGGACACTTCCATCCCGCGATCGAAGCGTTTCCACGTCACGCCGTCGCCGGACGTGTCGAAATAGACGTTCTGGAAGGCGTTGGTCAGTCGGATATGCATGCGGGACCCGTAGCCGTGGTCGGGACGCCCGCGCTCGATGCCGTACTGATGGGTTACGAACTTCGCAGGATCAAACCCCAGCCCCGCGTACAGCTGCCGGTCGTAGAACAGGATCAGGCCGGCGACGGTGCCCGGATCGATCTCGATTTCGCACTCCAGCACATAGCCCTGATCGCCCTGCACGAAGGTCAGGGGCGAGCAGTCGCTGGGGGCCGTGCCCTTGGCGTGCATGTGCAGGACGCCGCCGGCCCGGGTCAGGCGAGATTTCTCGTCGGCCTGCGGATCATAGAAGCTCCACTGGATACCGAACTTGTCGGTCGAGAAGTCATCCGAAAGCGCCATGCCGTGCGGCACCGCCTCGCCTCCCGCGGGCATCGGCAGGGGGGTGGCCAGATCGCCGCCCTTTGCCCGGAACCAGCCGTCGTCGGTCCATTCGACCGGATCAAGCAGGGTCTGGCGACCCAGGCTCCAGTAGGCGTTCTCGTAGCCGTGATAGACCATGTACCAGTCGCCCGCCGGTCCCTCGACCAGGGTCGCATGGCCGCGCGACCACCATTTTTCCGCGCCCGAAACAGTGCGGACGATCGGGTTGTGCGGACAGTCCTCCCACGGGCCGTGGATCGACCGCGAACGGGCCGCAATCACCATGTGGCCGGTTGGAGGCCCCGCCGTGCCGCCCACGGCCGTGATCATGTAGAAATACTCGCCCCGCTTCATCAGCTTGGGCCCCTCCGGCGCGAAGCCCTCGACGATCCAGTCGTCGGGATAGCGCCAGGGATCGTAGACGTGCTCCAGCGCGCCGTCGGTGGCCAGGCCGTCGTCGGTCAGCATGACCCGGTCGCCGCCGCTCATAAACAGATAGCGTCTGCCGTCCTCGCCGACGATGTGGCCGGGATCGATCCGGTTGGGCAGTTTCAGGTCGATCGGTTCGGACCAGGGCCCCTCGATCCTGTCCGCCCAGATGACGTAGCTGGACCGGTAGTCGGGGAAACGGGCGGGGATGTAGACGTAGTATCGGTCGCCGTGCTTGCACAACTCAGGGGCCCAGACCGAGCCGATGTTGGTCGTCAACGCCGCTACGACCGGCTGCCAGTTCACCAGATCGCGCGAGTGCCAGATGTGGATGCCCGGCACGGACTCGAACGACGAGAAGGTCATGTAGTAGTCGTCGCCGTCCTTCAGGATCGACGGGTCCGGGTGATCGCCCGACATGATCGGGTTGAGGAAGGTGCCGTCCCCCAGGTCGGCCTTCCTCTGGTTCTCGATCCCCCGCGCCCAGCGCATGTGCGCCCATTCGCGCCCCAGGGGCGCCGCCGCCTCGTTGGTCTGGGCCAGGACCGACCGGCCCGAAACCGCGGTCAGGGCGACCCCGCCCAGCAGGGCTGAAAGGGCGGCACGGCGGTGGATGGATGGCATGGCGAACCTCGACTGATGCACGACGGATGGGCGATGAAGGAACGGGCGGCGGGGCGCAATCATGCCCCTTGCGTCTCACGGAGATAGCCGACGAGCCGGCTCATGTTGTTGATGTAGGTCCCGGTCGAGATCCCCATCGGTCCGGACGGCTGCGTGAACGGCGATGTATCCCAGTCATCCCCGACCTGACCCTGATCGACGAAGCCGGGCGGAGGCTCGGCAGGGCCCGGTCCGATGTAGGGGTGGCTCGTGGTTCGCAGCTCCTGCGGCCAGTAGCCGTCTGCGTTCAGCGTCTGGACGAGGTCGGCGACCTCCAGCGCGCGGGCCCGGACGGCGGTCACATTGAGGTCCGAGCCACCGACAGCGCGGGTGACCCAGTAGCGCGGCATCAGCGAGGGCCCGCGTCCCGACAGGGGCGAGGCCGCCGCCGCCTGTTCCGGCATCGTCGCAGCAAGGCGATCGTGGCGCTGCTGCAGCCGGGCGATGTCGATGCGCTTCTCGGCGAACTGACCCGTCATGTCATAGTCGCTGTAGTAGGAGCCGTTCTGCGCGTTCGACCCCCGCCGGTGCACGGCGATGAAGCGGTTGCTGCCCGGCTCGACGTAACGGAAGTGGGTCAGTCCGTTGCGTTGGGCGGGTGCCGGAGCCTCGACGTCCCGGAGCCAGGCAATGGCTTCGGGTACGCGCGTCAGGAAGGCACGGTCGCCGGTCAGTTCGTAGAAGTCCATCAGCCTGTCGACGGCCGCCGCCGTCGTGTGCGGCGAGAGCGCCGCCGGTTCATAGGTCCGGGCACCGGCGGGCCGGAGATCGAGCGTGTACTGGAGCGCGAAGCCCGGCGATGGCTGCGGTTGCTGGAGCGCCAGAAAGCACGCCATCGCCCGCTCGATCGGCGCACGGACCCGTTCGTCCCGCAACTGCTGGAGGACAAGGAGAAGGAAGTCGATGTTCTCCTCGGCCACCTCGTCGTTCAGGGTGATGTAGCCGGTATAGTCGGGGCGGCCGTGATGGCTGAAATCGTCCATCTTCGGCCAGCGCTGGGGCCATCCGCCGACCGGGTACTGGCTGTCTAGGACGAACCCGACCGCCCGATCGACCGCCTCGCGAAATCGCGGCTCCCCCTTCTCGAGGTGGAGCCGCAGGAGGAACCGCGCGCATTCGACCGTCGCGTGATCGTCGAAGGTCGCATTGCCGTAGTAGTGCTGGAATTCCTCGAGCCGCCAGCCGTTGCGACCGATGGTTTCGTACCAGCGACGCAGGGACGCCTCGCCGTGGAAATCGATGATGTAGTTCCATCCGCCGCTGGGGTGCTGCCCCGCGACCAGAGCGTCTCCGGCCCGCTCCGCCGCATCATAATAGAGCGCCTCGCCGGTGGCGTGGAAGGCGTCGAGAAAGATGTGGCCCATCTCGGGCGTGCCCGGGGCCTGGGTCCAGATCATGCCGGGCCAGGCCTCCATCTCGCCCCATCGGCGAGAGAAGTCGGCCAGATAGGACCAGACGTAGCCGCCCCGTGTCGCCACGCGGTCGGTCATGAAGCGCGTGGCCCGACGCATCGCGCCCACGACCACCGCGCGGTCAACATGCTGAGCCGACCACGCTCCGACCGCTCCCGCCAGCGGGGCGGCCGATGCACCGACCAGCCAGGTCCGCCGCGTCAGCATTCGATACGTCCTCCGGCTCCAGGCTCGCCCGCTCTTCGTCGGCGCATCAGGCGTGGCCCGTCGCCCACTGATGATATAATAATACTTTTGAACGGAAATCTAGGGAGCCGGGCATGAGGCGATGGGGATGGTTCGCGCTGGCGTCATGCTGGCTTATGACACCGGTCGAGGCACAGGTCGGGGACCCGTCCTTCCAGTGGCGCGATCTGCCGATCGACTTTTCCCATGCCGGATATCGCGGAGGTGGCATCTCACTGCCCCGGGCCGAGGCGACCATCCTGGTCAGCCCGGGCCCCGGCGATGACACGGCGCGCATCATGGCGGGCGTCCGCGCCATAGAGCGTCTGGCCGAGGGCCCCGACGGTCGGCGGGGCGTCGTCCAGCTGGACGCCGGCGAGTTCCAGATCGACGACCAGATCCGGATCGGCACCGGCGGCGTGGTTCTGCGCGGCGCCGGCAGCGCCCCCGCCGGCACGCGGCTGATCGCGACCGGCCATGACCGCCGCGCCCTGATCCGGATCGACGCACCGTCGCGCGATGCGACGCTGGCAGGTGATGCGCGGCCCGTCGCCGGGGCGATCCCGGTCGGAGGTATTCGTGTCCCGCTGGCCAGCGCGCGGGGCCTGTCCGTCGGCGACCCGGTCGTCATTCGCAGGCCGAGCACGGCGGCATGGATCGCCAGCCTCGGCATGGACGCCTTCGTCGGCTGGCGACCGGAAACGCGCCTGAACTGGGCTCCGGGTTCGCGCGATGTCGTCTGGGATCGACGCATCGTCGCGATCGAGGGAGCGTCGATCGTCCTCGACGCCCCACTAACCCTGGCGATCGGCCCCGGCGAAGCGGTATTGACCTCCGGGGCCTCGGCAACCCGTCTGCGCGAGATCGGCGTAGAGCATCTCCGCCTGGTGTCCCGATCCGATCCGGCCCGGCCGGCAGACGAGGATCACAGCTGGTTCGCCATCGTCATCGACGCTGTCGAGGACGGCTGGGTTCGCGACGTGGCCGCGGAAGGCTTCGTCAGTTCCGTCGTTGACCTCGGCGCCGCCAGTCGCCGGATCACGGTGCAGGACGTGGCTGCCGTCGATCCGGTGTCGGAAATCGGCGGCCTGCGACGACGCGTCTTCTACTCCGCCGGGCAGCAGACGCTGTTCGTGCGGTGCCTAAGCCGCGACGGCATCCACGACTTCGGTATCGGCCATGCGGCGGCCGGCCCCAACGTCTTCCTCGACTGTCTTTCGGACGAGGCTCACGGCGACAGCGGCACGCTCGAAAGCTGGGCCAGCGGCGCGCTGTTCGACAGCGTCCGGGTGCGCGGCAACGCCCTGAACCTGACCCACCGCGGGCGCGACGGCCAGGGCGTCGGCTGGTCCGCGGCGAACTCGGTCCTGTGGAACTGCGAGGCCAGCGACGTGGCGGTCCGCAGCGCCCCCGGCGCGCCCAATCTCGCCATCGGTTGCCGGGGCGAACTCAGTGGTGACGGTGCGGTCGAGGATCCGCGCATCGCCCCGGGGCGGGACTTCTTCCGCGCCCAGCCTCAGACGCCCGCCAGCCTGTACCGTGCCCAGCTGGAGGCCCGCCTGGGTTCGTCGGCGCTCGCGGCTCTGGACCCGGCTTCCGTTCCGGACGTCCCCGCGGCCACGCCACACCTGTCCGACGCCGAGGTCTCTGCCTATGTCGAGGACACCAGGCAGCCGGTCGAAAGCCATCCGCTGACCCTGACGGACGGCCGGTTCCTGATTGATGGCCAGCCGGCCCTGCAGCGTCGCCTGGGATTCTCCTTCTTCCAGGCCCAGATGGTCCCGGCCCTGGCCCCCGCCTTCGGCCCGGCCCTGACGCGTTTCGCGCCGGGGCTCGAGGGTGTGGGTCTGACCGACGACCTCGAACAGCTGGCCGGCAGCCTGACCACCGGCGACTATGTCGTTCACAACTACGGCCTCTGGTACGACCGGCGGCGGGTGGACCACGACTTCTACGGGTCCCCCAGCCATGCAGACGGCGAGGTCTGGGGCCCGTTCATGGAGCTGCCGTGGGCGCGCAGCGGCGAGGGCCGGGCCTGGGACGGTCTCAGCAAATACGACCTGACCCGCTTCAATCCGTGGTTCTTCGACCGGCTGGCGACCTTCGCCGATCTGGCCGGGCGACGCGGCATCGTCCTTTATCACAAGCTCTATCTGCAGCACTGGCTGCTGGAGAGCCGGGCCCACTATGTCGACTTCCCGTGGCGGCCGGTGAACGCCCTGCAGGCCACCGGTCTGCCCGACGAGCGCCCGGCGGCGGAGACCTTCTGGGACGTGTCCGACCCGGTCCGGCGCGACCTGCACCGGCTCTACATCCGCCACACGCTGGAGGCGCTGAAAGGCCGATCCAACGTCATCTTCGGCCTCGACCCGGAGTACACCGGCCCCCTGCCCTTCGTGCAGTTCTGGCTCGACACGATCGCGGAATGGGAAACCGGGACCGGGCAATCCGTCTGGGTCGCGCTGGACGTGCCCAAGGCCGAGATGGACGCGATCCTGGACGATCCGGTCCGCTCGCGGACGGTGGATGCGATCGGCTTTCACCACTGGGTCTATCGTCCCGACGGCGTGCTGTTCGCGGTTCAGGGCGGTCTGAACAAGGCCCCGCGCGAACAGGTCGACGCCATCGCCACCGATGCGGATCTGGCGGGGGCCGCCGATCCCGGTGCCGTGCGTCGGACCCTGTGGGCGTCCACGCCGGCCATGCGCTACCGCGCCTATCGGGAGTATCGCGACCGTCGGCCCGACCTGGCGATCATCGGCGTCGAAGACCCGTTTCCCGACCTCAGCCGTCAGCTGGAAGCAACGCTGTCGGCCGAGGCCCGCACGGCGTTTCGCCCCGATGTGACCCTCGTGCGACCGACGCCCCGGGCATGGGCGACCCGCGCGCCAGACGGAAGTGGCCTTGTGTTCAGCATCGACGGCGGGTCGGTCACGCTCGATCGGGCCCTGCCCGGTCAGACGGTGGCCCGCTGGATCGGACCGGGCCCGGATGCCGTCGTCGAAACGCGTCTCGGCGCGGGCGAGACGCAGCTGTCCCCGCCGTCCGGATTCGCCACCGGGCCCTGGGCCGTGCACCTGACCCCGGCCGCCGGGACGCCTTGACGCGCGCCACCAAATCCCGCGACCTCACGCAGCGGACAATCCCGCCGCTCCGGAAGCCTCGATGACCGACGACGACCGCAAGCCGACCATCGGCGATGTCGCCCGGCTGGCCGGTGTCTCGCCCATGACCGTGTCGCGCGTCATCAATGACAGCAGCCGCGTCCGACCCGAGACGCGCGCGAGGGTGGAGGCAGTCATCGCCGACATCGGCTATGCCCCCGACCCTGCGGCCCGGATCCTGGCCCGCGCGGGCGCGGGCCGGATCGGCCTGCTCTATGCCAACCCCAGCAACGCCTATCTGGCCGAGGTCCTGGCCGGCGCGCTGTCCGGCGCGCGGGCGGCCGGCCTGCTGCTGATGATCGAGCCGTCGCAGGCCGGGGATCCCGTGGCCGAACGGCTGGCCGTATCACGTCTTGTCGCAGGCGGAGCCCAGGGCCTGATCGTGCCGCCGCCGCTGGGGGAATCCCCTGCGACGCTGGAAGCGATCGCCAGGGCCGGGCTGCGGGCCGTGGCCCTGGCCGCGCCTGGCCGGGGCGAGGGCGTCGTCAGCCTGCGGATCGACGATCGGGCCGCGGCCGGCGAGATGGTGGGACATCTTCTGGCGCTGGGTCACCGGCACATCGGCTTCATCGAGGGCCGAGGGGACCAGAGCGCCAGCGCCGAACGCCGCGCGGGGGCCGAGCAGGCGGTGGCGACGGTCCCCGATGCCCGCCTGATCGTCGAAGCCGGCGACTTCACCTATCGTTCGGGGCTCGAGGCGGCGCGACGCCTGCTAACCCAACGGCCGCGACCGACCGCCCTGTTCGCCAGCAACGACGACATGGCGGCCGGAGCCCTGGCGGCGGTCCATGGCGCGGGCCTCGACGCCCCGGGTGACGTGTCGGTGGCAGGCTTCGACGACACCTATGTCGCCGCCAGTTCCTGGCCGACCCTGACCACGATCCGCCAGCCCGCTGCCGACATGGCGCACGAGGCGGCGATCCGGCTGGCCCGTCCCGGCGAGACGCCCGGCTCCGTCCCGCACAGTCTGATCGTCCGCGACAGCACAGGGCCCGCCCCGCATTGACAGGGTTGCTCTGAGCTGTTCATGTTAGCGCTACCACGTCGTCAGAATGTGGAGGGAGGCGCGCGTGAGGCTGATCGACGACATGCCGGAGGACTGGCGTTCCGGGACCTTCCTCGGCCGCCTGCTGCTGGCGGAAGGACCGACCCCGGTCCTGCTGCGCGGCGGCGAGGTGTTCGACATTTCGGCGTCGGCCGCCACCACTGCCCAGGCGATCGCCCGCGGCGATCCGGCCACCCTGACGGGCCCGACCCTCGGACCGCTGGACGCGCTTGATCTGCAGGCGTCGTCTACCCTGCCCCGCCTTCTGTCCCCGCTCGACCTGCAATGCGTCAAGGCGTCGGGGGTCACCTTTGCGGTCTCGGCGGTCGAGCGCGTCATCGAGGAGCGCGCGCGCGGCGACGCGGGTGCCGCCCGGTCGATCCGGGACGCCCTGGCCGAACGCGTCGGCGCCGACCTGTCCGCCGTCCGCCCGGGCTCGCCGGAGGCCGACGCCCTGAAGGCGGTGCTGATCGAGGAGGGTCTGTGGTCCCAGTACCTCGAGGTCGCCATCGGCAAGGACGCGGAGATTTTCACCAAGGCACCCGTGCTGGCCTCCGTCGGCTGGGGCGACCACGTCGGCGTCCGGTCCGACAGCGCCTGGAACAATCCCGAGCCGGAAGTCGTCCTGATCTGCGATCCCGGCGGTACGGTCGTCGGCGCGGCGCTCGGCAACGACGTCAATCTGCGCGACATCGAGGGACGGTCCGCCCTGCTGCTGGGCAAGGCCAAGGACAACAATGCCTCCGCCGCCGTCGGCCCCTTCATCCGCCTGTTCGACGACACCTTCGGGATCGATGACGTGCGCGACGCCGTCATTTCTCTGACGGTCACGGGCGAGGACGGGTTCGTGATGTCGGGCCGGTCGTCGATGCGCCTGATCAGCCGCGACCCCCTGGACCTGGCGGCGCAGACCTGTTCGTCGGCGCACCAGTATCCGGACGGGTTCGCCCTGTATCTCGGCACGATGTTCGCGCCGATCGACGACCGGGACGCACCGGGCCAGGGCTTCACCCACAAGACAGGCGACGAGGTCTGCGTGTCGTCGCCCCGGCTCGGCGTTCTGCGCAATCGCGTGACGTCATGCGAGGCCGCGCCGCCCTGGACCTTCGGCATCTCGGCGCTGATGACCAATCTCGCCGGGCGAGGCCTGCTGTGAGCGGAGCCGTCTATCCTTCTCTGAAAGGCCGCCTTGTCGTCGTGACCGGAGGCGGGAGCGGCATCGGCGCCGCCCTGACCGAAGGCTTCGCGCGCCAGGGCGCACGCGTGATCTTCCTCGACCGCGCCGAAGCCGAGTCCCGCGAACTGGCCGAACGTCTGGCGGACTGCAGCCCCGGGCCCGTCTTCCGATCGTGCGACCTGCTCGACCTCGGCGCGCTTCAGACCGCCCTGGCCGGGATCATGGCCGAGCACGGCCCCATCGACGTGCTGTTGAACAACGCGGCCAACGACGACCGCCATACGCTGGCCGAGGTCACGCCCGCCTACTGGGACGACCGCATCGGCGTGAACCTGCGTCACCTCTATTTCGCCGCCCAGGCCGTTGCGCCGGGGATGCGCGCGCGGGGTCGGGGCGTAATCCTGAATCTGGGGTCCATCAGCTGGCATCTGGGCCTGCCGGACCTGTCGATCTACGAGACCGCCAAGGCCGGCATCGAGGGCATGACCCGCGCGCTGGCGCGAGAGCTCGGGACCGACGGGGTGCGCGTCGCCTGCATCGTCCCCGGCAACGTCAGAACCCCCCGCCAGATGAAATGGTACACCCCGGAGGGGGAGGCCGAGATCGTCGCCGCACAATGCCTGAAGGGCCGGATCGAGCCACAGGATGTCGCCGCCCTGGCTCTGTTCCTCGCCTCGGACGACGCGCGCTTCATCACCGGACACGAATACTTCGTCGACGCCGGCTGGCGCTGACCGACCGAAAATCGGGCCGTCAGAGCCCAAATGGAGGATTGAGAATGGCAGGACCGACAGGCGGATCAGGACCCGACATCGCGGGGGCCGATCAGGTCAACATGGCCTTCATCGCCCTGATCGTCGCCGTGGCGACCATCGGGGGCTTCATGTTCGGCTACGATTCCGGGGTCATCAACGGCACCCAGGACGGGCTGGAGAGCGCGTTCAACCTGTCGGCGCTGGGGACGGGCTTCAATGTCGGGGCCATCCTGCTGGGCTGCGCCTTCGGCGCCTTCGCAGCGGGGCGTCTGGCCGATCTGATCGGCCGCAGGACCGTCATGCTGGTCTCGGCCGGTCTGTTCATCGTCAGCGCCGTCTGGGCCGGGGCCGCCGACAGTTCGGCCCATTTCGTCATCGCCCGCTTCATCGGCGGACTGGGCGTCGGCGCGGCCAGCGTCCTGACCCCGGCCTATATCTCGGAAGTGACCCCCGCCTCGATGCGGGGCCGCCTGTCCAGCGTCCAGCAGATCATGATCATCACCGGCCTGACCGGGCCCTTCGTCGCCAACTATGCGCTGGCGGCGACGGCCGGAGGATCAACCGCCGAGTTCTGGCTGGGCTTCCCGGCGTGGCGCTGGATGTTCTGGCTGCAGGTCGTGCCCGCCGCCATCTATCTGCTCGCCCTGCTGCTGATCCCGGAGAGCCCCCGGTACCTGGTCGCCAGGAACAAGGACGGCCAGGCGCTGGCGGTTCTGTCGAAGCTTTTCGGCCCCACGACCGGGGCCCGCAAGGTCGCCGAAATCCGCGCCTCCCTCGCGGCCGACCACAAGCCGAGCTTCCGCGACCTGCTGGACCCCGCCACCCGCAAGATCCGCCCCATCGTCTGGGCCGGCCTGATCCTGGCGGTGTTCCAGCAACTGGTCGGCATCAACATCGTCTTCTACTACGGCGCGACCCTGTGGCAGTCGGTCGGCTTCTCGGAGAACGATGCCCTGCTGATCAATATCGGCTCGGGCACCCTGTCGATCCTCGCCTGTCTCGCGGCTGTCGCCGTCATCGACCGGATCGGCAGAAAGCCCCTGCTGCTGATCGGCTCGGCCGGCATGTTCGTCACCCTCGCCATCGTCGCCTGGTGTTTCTCGCAGGCCCAGACGATCGAAGGGGCGGTCCATCTGCCGGGTCAGGTCGGACTGATCGCCCTGATCGCCGCCAACGCCTATGTCGTCTTCTTCAACCTCAGCTGGGGACCGGTGATGTGGGTCATGCTGGGCGAGATGTTCCCCAACCAGATGCGCGGGTCCGCCCTGGCGGTGGCCGGGTTCGCCCAGTGGATCGCCAACTTCGCCATCTCCGTCAGCTTTCCGGCCATGGCGGCGGGTCTGGGCCTGCCCGCGACCTACGGCTTCTATGCCGCCAGCGCCCTTGTGTCCTACTTCCTCGTTCAGGCCTGGGTTAAGGAGACCCGGGGTCGTGAACTGGAAGACATGACCGGCTGATCGACCCACTCCCTCCCCGGCGACGCTCCCCCGTCGCCGGTCTTTTTCTCCAAGGACGCCCGATGACCGAGACCCTCAACCTCAGCCACCTGATCGACGGCGAGCGCGCGGAGGTGGCCCGGCCGGGCGAGAGCCACAATCCGTCCAACACCAACGAGATCGTCGCCCGCACGCCCGATGGCGGTCAGGCCGAGGTCGATGCCGCGGTCGCGGCCGCGAAGTCTGCCTTCCCGGCCTGGTCCGAGGCCAGCCCGGAGGTCCGCTCCGACGTGCTGGACCGGGCGGGGACCCTGGTCATGGAGCGCCGCGAACAACTGGGCCGCCTGCTGTCGCGCGAAGAGGGCAAGACCCTGCCCGAGGGCATCGGCGAGACCGTTCGTGCCGGCCGGATCCTGAAGTATTTCGCCGGCGAGGCCCTGCGCCGTCACGGCCAGAACCTGGACAGCGTTCGCCCCGGCGTCGAGATCCAGACCTATCGTCAGGCCGTCGGGGTCTATGGCCTGATCACGCCCTGGAACTTTCCCATCGCCATCCCGGCCTGGAAGGCGGCACCCGCCCTGGCCTTCGGCAACACGGTGGTGATGAAGCCCGCGGGACCCACGCCGGCCATCGCCTCGGCCCTGGCCGACATCCTTGTGGAAGCCGGCCTGCCCAAGGGCGTGTTCAACCTGGTGATCGGGCGCGGCGGGGTGGGTCAGGCGATCGTCGACCATCCCGACGTGGACGGCCTGTCCTTCACCGGGTCACAGAGCGTCGGCGCGGGCGTCGCCCTGGGCGCGATCAAGCGACAGGCGCGGGTACAGCTGGAGATGGGCGGCAAGAACCCGCTGATCGTGCTGGACGATGCCGACCTGGAACGCGCCGTCGCCATCGCGCTCGACGGCTCCTTCTTCGCCACAGGCCAGCGCTGCACCGCGTCCAGCCGCCTGATCGTCACCGACGCCATCCACGACCGGTTCGTGGCCCTGCTGGCCGAGCGGGTCGCGGCCCTGCGGGTGGGCGATGCGCTGGACCCCGACGCCCAGATGGGCCCGGCCGTCTCCGAGGCCCAGATGGAAACCTCGTACAAATACATCGACATTGCCCGCGCGTCCGGCAGCCGGATCGTCACCGGCGGCGAACGACTGAGCCTGTCCACCCCCGGCTGGTACGTGCAACCGACGCTGATCGCCGATACCGACCCGGCCATGCGCATCAACACCGAGGAGGTCTTCGGCCCCGTCGCCTCGACGATCCGGGTCAAGGACTATGAGGAGGCCCTGGCCGTCGCCAACGACACCGAGTTCGGCCTGTCGGCCGGCATCGTGACCACCAGCCTGAAGCACGCCCGCGACTTCCAGCGCCGCGCCCGCGCCGGCATGACGATGGTCAACCTCGCCACCGCCGGGGTCGACTATCACGTGCCGTTTGGCGGCTCGAAATCCTCCAGCTACGGTGCCCGCGAGCAGGGCTTTGCCGCTGTCGAATTCTACACCCAGACCAAGACCAGCTATTCCTGGAGTTGAGCATGTCGGAACCGGAACTGGTCTGGAACGTGGGGGCCGAACTGGGCGAAGGCCCGGTCTGGGACGCCGCGCGCCGCGCCGTCTGGTTCGTCGACATCAAGGGACGCAAGCTCCATCGCTACGGCGTGGATGACGGGGCGAAGACGTCCTGGGACACGCCGGATCAGACCGGCTTCGCCCTGCCCGCCGAGGACGGATCGCTGGTCTGCGGCGTCCGGGGCGGTCTGCACCGGTTCGACCCGGACAGCGGTCGCTTCGACCTGATCGTGGCGGTTGAACAGGACAGACCCCAGAACCGTCTGAACGACGGCTTCGTGGCCGTCGATGGCTCATTGTGGTTCGGGTCGATGGACGACAGCGAAGACACGGTTTCGGGGGCCCTCTATCGCTTCCACAACGGCGAGATCGTGCGTCACGACGACGGTTACCGCGTCACCAACGGCCCGGCGATGAGCCCGGACGGACGAACCCTCTATCACCACGACACGACGACGCGACGCATCTTCGCCTTCGATCATTCCGACGGCGTGCTGACGAAGAAGCGGCTGTTCGCGGAGACGACCGACGGCTTCGCCGACGGTCCCAGCGTCGACTCTGAGGGGGTCCTGCACGTCGGCCTGTTCAATGGATGGGGCGTGGCGCGATTTGCCCCCAACGGCGAGCGGATCGGCACGATCCGGTTTCCCGTCCAGACCGTCACCAAGGCCGCGTTCGGAGGCGACGACCTGCGCGATCTCTATTGCACCACCGCCTGGCTGAGCAACGCGGACAAGCGCGGGGACCAGCCGTCACTGGGGGGTCTGTTCCGCGTCCGCGTCGAAACCCCGGGGCTGCCCCAGCATCGGGTACGGCTTTGATCCGACTGGCACACGGCGACTGGACGGCTTCGATCCGGCCGGACATCGGGGCGGCCATCACGCAATTGACCTGGCGAGGCCACGACATCCTGCGGCCCGCGCCGGAGACGGCCCGAGGCCCGCTGGAGACCGGCAGCTTTCCACTGGTTCCCTATGCCAACCGCATCGATCGCGGCGCGTTCCGCTTCGACGGACGGGACGTCGCCCTGCCGCCAACCCCGGGCTTCGAGCCCCACGCCCTGCATGGCGTCGGATGGCTCAGGGCGTGGAACGTCCAGCGAAGCGGCACGGATTTCGTCGACCTGGGGCTGACGGCCGAGCCCAGCCCCGACTGGCCCTGGGCCTGGACCGCTGCGCACGGTCTTCGCCTGGACGCCCACGGGCTGGAGATGACGCTGGCGGTTACCAATGCGGATCGTCTGCCGATGCCCGCGGGCCTCGGCCTGCATCCCTATTTCGCCATCGGACCTGAGACGGCGCTCACGGCCGCGGCCGCATGGGTCTGGGCCAATGGCGCCGATCAGATTCCCGAGCGACTGGTCCCCGCCGCCCGTATCACGGACTGGTCGCAGGGGGTCGTCGTGGCGTCGGCGCCGTTCGTGGACAATGCCTATGCCGACTGGTCGGGGCAGGCCCGACTGGCCCACGCCGACCACACTGTGCGCGTGACGGCCTCCGTCAACGCATCCTGGCTCCAGATCTACGCGCCGAATGACACCGGTTTCGTCTGCGTCGAGCCCGTCACCCATCGGCCGGACGCCCCCAATGCGCCCGCCGACGAAGAGGCCGGCCTCGTGGTCCTGACGCCGGGCCAGACCCTGTCCATGTCGATGCGCATCGACGCCGCCTTTGATGGAGACGCCTCATGATCGCTCGCCGCGGGTTGCTCATCGCGGTCGCCCTGACCGCGATGCTGGCTTCGCCGGTCCTGGCCCAGTCGACGCCCGAATGGAACGACGGCATCACCCGACAGGCCCCCGCCTGGTATGCCTCGGCCGAGGCCCGGGCCATGGCCGACAGCGTCGTCGCGCACCAGTCACCCGAAGGCGGATGGCCCAAGAACACTTCGCTGGCCGTGCCGCCCGACGTCGCGCCCGTCGATGAACGGTCGAAGAACACCTTCGACAACGACGGCACCACCCTGCCGATGGCCTTCCTGGCGCGGGTGATCGCGGCCGGAGAGCGGCCCGCCAATCGCGCCGCCTTCGACCGGGGCCTCGACTACACGCTCGCTGCCCAGTCCCCGAGCGGGGGCTGGCCCCAGTTCTATCCGCTTCGCCCCGGCTACTATTCCCAGATCACCTACAACGACGACGCCATGGTGCGGATCATGGTCCTGTTGCGGGAGATCGCGGAGGGATCCGGCTCCTATCGTTTCGTCGACGCGGACCGCCGCGCCCGCGCGGGCGCTGCGGTGGAAAAGGGCATCCAGTCCATGCTCGCCACCCAGGTCCGTCAGAACGGCGTCCTGACCGTCTGGTGCGCCCAGCATGACGAGCGCACGCTGGAGCCCGCCTGGGCCCGCGCCTTCGAACCGCCGTCCCTGTCGGGCAATGAAAGCGTCGGCATCACGCGCTTCCTGATGTCGATCCCCGACCCGTCGCCCGAGGTCATCGCCGCCGTGGAGGGGGCCGTGCGCTGGTTCGAAGCCAACGCCGTTCGGGGCATTCGCCTTCAGCCGA
Organism: Brevundimonas subvibrioides ATCC 15264; assembly: GCF_000144605.1. Classification (NCBI taxonomy): domain Bacteria; kingdom Pseudomonadati; phylum Pseudomonadota; class Alphaproteobacteria; order Caulobacterales; family Caulobacteraceae; genus Brevundimonas; species Brevundimonas subvibrioides. The sequence continues at coordinate 3,019,834 of NC_014375.1, forward strand.
TCACCGCCCCGGACGGACAGCCGGATCTGCAGGTGGTCGCCGATCCCGAGGCCCCGCCGCTATGGGCGCGGTTCTATGACCTCGAAACGAACCGCCCGATCTTCCTGGGTCGGGACAGCGTCGTGCACGACGCGCTGTCGCAGATCGAACGGGAGCGCCGCATGGGCTACCGCTACTACGGCGACCGGCCCGCCGCCTTGCTGCGCGACGACTATCCGGCCTGGCGACGCCGCGTCGGCCTGTCCTGATCCTCAATCCCGCACCATCTTCGAGGCCAGCCCATGATCGCGTTCGTCGCCGCTGCCCTGCTCCTGCAGCTTTCCGCACCGCCGCCAGCACAAACAGCCGAGGCCCCACGCCCCGTCGCGGCGTCCAAAATCATTCTGGTGGGCGACTCCACCACGGCGGTCATCGGCGGCTGGGGCCCCAGCTTCTGCGCCGATCACGTCACTTCGTTCGTGGCCTGCGTGAACCTGGCGCGCGGCGGGCGCAGCAGCGGCAGCTATCTCGCCGAAGGATCCTGGGATCTCGCCCTGGCCGAAATGTCCACGCCGGGGTTCGTGGCGACCTATGTCCTGATCCAGTTCGGTCACAACGATCAACCGGGCAAGCCGGGCCGGTCCACCGATCTCGCTACCGAGTTCCCCGCCAACCTGCGCCGCTACGTTGCCGAGACGTGCGCGCGGGGCGCGATCCCCGTGCTTGTCACCCCCCTCACCCGGCGCCAATTCGTCGAAGGACAGCTTCAGAACGATCTTGAACCATGGGCGGCTGCGGCCCGCACCGTGGCAGCGGAGACCAACACGCCCCTTGTCGACCTGAATGCATCGAGCGTCGCGGCGGTCCAGGCCCTGGGGCCGACCCTGGCCGCACGCTTCGCACAGGCCGCGCCGTCGCCCCAGGTCGCGGCCGCCATGCTGACGGGCACGACCATCGAGGCAAACCCCGTTCCGCCCGTCCCGGCTGCGGGGACACCCATGCCGCCTCTGACCCAGGTGCAGGTCAACGCCGCCGTCGAGCCGCTCGGACAGGCGCGTGTCTCGTTCGACTACACACACCTGGGCCGCAGCGGTGCCGACTTCTTCGCCGCTCTTGTGACGCGGGACCTGATGATCGCCGTGCCCGAACTGCGGCGCGGACTGGTACCCTGACGACCCGTCAGCCGGCGTCCTGTTCGGCTTCCACGCGCCGGTAGCCCGCGTCGATGACAGCGAGCATGGCGCTGGCCGCCCCGACCGCGTCCGACGCCTCGATACGGTCCACGATCCGCTCGTGCAGATCGACGGTCTCGCGATGAAGCGCTTCGCTACGGGTCGGGGGGCTGAGGGTGAAGGCTTCCAGCAGAGCGGTCTCGATCACACTGGCGAGGGAGCGCATCATCGGATTCTTCGACGCCACGGCGATGCGCAGGTGAAGGTCGAGATCCGCCCGGGCGAAGGCATATTCCGACGTCTGCTCGTGCCGCATGGCCGCGATCGCCGCCCGCATCCCGTCGAGGTCCTCGGCACTGCGATGCTCCGCCGCCAGCGCCGCCGCCGCCGGCTCCAGCGCGCGCCGGACCTCGGCCAGATGCCGGCGAAACTGCGCATCCATCCCGTTGGCGACCTGCCAGGCCAGCACTTCGCTGTCGAACAGGTTCCAGCGCAGGGGTTCGGTAACCTTGGTCCCGACCCGGGTCTTCACGACCAGGAAGCCCTTCGCCGACAGTGTCTTCAGCGCCTCGCGCAGCGCCGTCCTCGACACCCCGAACCGCCTCAGCAGATCGGCTTCGCCCGGCAGCTTGTCTCCCGGCGCGATGCGGCCGGCCAGGATGTCCTGTCCCAGCGAGCGGACGATCTGATCGTGGCTGGAAACGGTCTGGCCTGACCCGCGACCGCTGGCCGAAAGGCTCGTGAGAGAGGACGCAGCCGTCATGGAATCCGCTTTATACGCTCCCCGCACGTCCGCAAAGCGGGAGGCGTGGAGGGAGACCGCTCAAAAATCATGGCCACAGGGCTGGGATCATTTGTATGATGATATGATCCAATGACCAAGGTTTTGTGCCGGTGCCTCTCGTGACTGACCACCCTGCTTCCAGATGCGTGTCACTCGACGGATGCGAACCATGACCGCCGCGCCCCGCAAGCCCCTGCGGTCCCGCGCCTGGTTCGACAATCCCGCGAACCCGGACATGACCGCCCTCTATCTGGAGCGCTATCTGAACTACGGCCTGACGCTGGAGGAGCTCCGCTCGGGCAAGCCGATCATCGGCATCGCCCAGACCGGGTCGGACCTGGCGCCCTGCAACCGCCACCACATCGAGCTGGCAAAGCGGGTCCGCGAAGGCATCCGCGAGGCGGGCGGCATCGCCATGGAGTTCCCGGTGCATCCGATCCAGGAGACCGGCAAACGGCCGACGGCGGGCCTCGATCGCAACCTCGCCTACATGGGTCTGGTCGAGCTGCTGTACGGCTATCCCCTTGACGGCGTGGTCCTGACCATCGGCTGCGACAAGACCACCCCCGCCTGCCTGATGGCCGCCGCGACTGTCGACATCCCCGCCATCGCCCTGTCGGTCGGACCGATGCTGAACGGCTGGCTGAAGGGCGAGCGCATCGGGTCTGGCACCATCATCTGGAAGGCCCGCGAGATGATGGCCGCAGGCGAACTGGACTATGAGGGTTTCATCGATCTGGTTGCCACCTCGGCCCCGTCCGTGGGGTACTGCAACACCATGGGGACGGCCTCGACCATGAATAGCTTGGCCGAGGCCCTGGGCATGTCGCTGCCCGGATCGGCCGCCATCCCGGCCCCCTACCGCGAACGGCCGCAGATCGCCTACCAGACCGGCAGGCGGATCGTGGACATGGTCCGCGAGGACCTGAAGCCCTCCGACATCCTGACCGCCGATGCCTTCCACAACGCCATCGTGGTCAACTCCGCCATCGGCGGCTCGACCAATGCGCCGGTCCACATCACCGCCCTCGCCCGCCATTCGGGCGTCGAACTGCCCATCGAAGCCTGGCAGACCCAGGGCCATGCGGTGCCCCTGCTGGTCAATCTCCAGCCCGCCGGCACCTATCTCGGCGAGGACTTCCATCAGGCCGGCGGCGTGCCCGCCGTGGTCCGGCAGCTGATGCGCCGGGGTCTGATCCGGGAAGAGGCCATGACCGTCAACGGCAGGACGATCGGCGACAACTGCCGGGACGCGGAGATCCAGCTGCCCGACGTGATCCGGACCATGGAGGAGCCGCTGGTCGAGGACGCCGGCTTCCTGGTTCTCGGCGGCAACCTGTTCGACAGCGCGATCATGAAGACCAGCGTCATCGCCGCGGAGTTCCGGGAACGCTACCTGTCCAATCCCGCCGACCCCAACGCGTTCGAAGGCCCGGCCGTCGTCTTCGACGGGCCGGAGGATTACCACCACCGCATCGACGACCCGACCACCGGCATCACCGAGCGCAGCATCCTGTTCATGCGCGGGGCCGGTCCGATCGGCTATCCGGGCGCGGCCGAGGTCGTGAACATGCGTCCGCCCGCCCATCTGATCCGCGAGGGCGTCCACGCCCTGGCCTGTATCGGCGACGGCCGGCAGTCGGGGACCTCCGGTTCGCCCTCCATCCTGAACGCCTCGCCCGAGGCGGCGGCGGGCGGGAACCTGGCCCTGCTGCGAACGGGCGACCCCGTCCGAGTGGACCTGAACACCTGCCGGGTCGATGTGCTGATTTCCGATGCGGACCTGTCCGAGCGCCGCGCGGCGCTGGAGGCGGCCGGCGGCTTCCAGATCCCGCCGTCGCAGACGCCCTGGCAGGAAATGCAGCGTGGCGCGGTGGGACAGCTGGGCACCGGGGCCGTGCTGGAGCCGGCGATCAAATATCATCGCATCATCGACCGCTTCGGCAATCCCCGCGACAACCACTGATCGCCGATCGCGAACCGTCCACCCCCGCGGGATCGCCCGGTCCATATGCCGCTTGACTCCCCCGGCCCGTCGGGTGGCATATAGAACAAATGAGGAACATCGAGGAAAAGGAACAGCGGCTGGTCGCCTTGAGAGCCGGGTTGGCCAGACTCGACCGGTCACGGCCCGCACGCGTCCGTGCAGCCCGGTCTTCCGGTGACCATGACCTGCTGGACCGGCTCGAACCCCGCGCCGTTCACGACCTCTATGCCGACACGCCCGCCGATGCCGTGGCGCTGAACGCCTTTGGGCTGGGCCTGGCCGTGAAGGCGGCCGGCGGGCGGCCGATCGTCTGGGCCATTCACCGGCTGGTCGAGACCGAGACCGGCACGCCCCACGGACCGGGTCTGCACGAGATGGGGATCCGCCCCAGGGACGTCCTTCTGGTCCGCGCGAACGACATCCAGACCCTGCTGGCCGTGGGCGAGGAGGCCCTGCGCAGTCCGGCGGTCGGCGCGGTGCTGCTGAGCGCCTGGGGCGAGGCCAAGGCCATGACCCTGACCGCCAGCCGTCGCCTGTCCCTGGCCGCGCAGGCGGGAACGGCGACCCTGTTCCTGGCGCGCGCGGGCGCGGTCCCGGCCCCCAGCGCGGCCCTGACCCGGTGGTCGGTGGGGGCCAGCCCCTCTACCCCCCTCGAAGCGGGAGCGCCGGGCAGACCGTCTTTTTCCGCGACCCTGCTGCGTCACCGCGGTGGGGTCGAACCCCGCACGTGGATCATGGAGTGGGACCGTGAACGCCGCGCCTTCCTCGAGCGGTCGCCGCTATCTGGCGCTGTGGTTCCCGTGGCTGCCGAGCGAGCGCCTGCGCCGTGGAGAACGGGCGAACGCCGCGTCGCCTGACCCCGATCCCCGACCCGTCGTCGTGGTCGAGAAGATCAAGGGCGCGCTGCGGCTCGCGGCGGTCGACCCGGCCGCGGCCCGGCTGGGCCTGTCGCCCGGCATGACCCTGGCCGATGCGCGGGCGCGCACGCCCGACCTGCGCACCGTGGCCGACGACCCCGAGGCCGACGCCACCCTGCTGCGGCGGGTGCTGAAGGACTTCGGACGGTTCACGCCCCTGATCGCCCTGGACCCGCCCCACGGCCTGATGCTGGACATCACCGGCTGCGCCCATCTGTTCGGGGATGAGGCCGGCCTGATCCGGTCGGCGCAGCGGCGCGCCACGGGGGGCGGGCTGAGCCTGCGGTGGGCGTTGGCCGACACGCCCCAGTCGGCGCGGGCGCTGGCGCGGTTCGGTCCCGGCGGTCTCTTCGCCGGACCGGAGACCCGCACGGCCGTCCGACGCCTGTCGGTCGCCGCGCTGGAACTGGCCGAACCCGACGAACGCGCCCTGCGCCGCGCGGGGCTGAAACGCCTGTCCGATCTGGACGACCGGCCCCGCGCCCCGATGGCGGCCCGGTTCGGCACGGACTTCCCGGCACGGCTGGCGAGAGTCCTGGGCGACGAGGATGTCCGCATCACCCCGCATCGCCCCGTCCCCGCCTGTGTCGTCGATCGCATCCTGGTCGAACCCATCGTGACCCAGGACGACGTGGAGCGGGTGTTCCAGGACCTTCTGGCCGACGCCGTCGACCAGCTGGACCAGAGGGGTCAGGGCGGTCGCGCCTTCGAGGTCTTCTTCTATCGGCTGGACGGCCATGTCCGCCGCGTCTCCATCCGCACCGGCCAGCCCAGCCGCGACCCGGCGGCCCTGCAGCGCCTGTTCCGGGAGCGTCTGGGGGCGCTGGCCCATCCGCTGGACCCGGGTTTCGGCTTCGACCAGATGCGTCTGGCCGTGCCCTGGACCGAACCGATCGCCCCGACCCAGGATTCGATGGAAGGCGAACGTCCCGGCACCGAGCATGTCAGCCACCTGATCGACCGGCTGGCGGCGCGGCTGGGGCCGGATGCCGTTCTGTGCTTCCAGCCCTTCGGATCGCACATGCCCGAACGGGCCTCGCGCCTGCTGCCTTCCGGCATGGCCGAGCCGGAGGCCGAATGGCCGGACCCCGATCCCGACGATCCGCCGCTGCGCCCGCTGCAGATGTTCGACCCGCCCCAGCCGGTCGAGACCCTGGCCGAGGTGCCGGACGGCTCGCCCCTGCGGTTTCGCTGGCGGCGGGTGCTGCACCAGGTCGTCCGCTCCGAGGGGCCCGAGCGCATCGCCGGCGAATGGTGGCGCGCCCCCGACCAGCGCACCCGCGACTACTACCGGGTCGAGGACAGCGAGGGTCGTCGCTTCTGGCTGTTCCGTCAGGGTCTGTATGACCAGTCCCCGGAACCCCGCTGGTTCATCCACGGCCTGTTCGCATGAGCCGTCTCGATCTCTCCGGCGGCTATGCCGAACTGGCGACGGCCAGCAATTTCTCGTTCCTCAGGGGCGCGTCGCATCCCAAGGAGCTGGTGGCGACGGCGATCCTGCGCGGCCATTCCGGCCTGGGTCTGGCGGATCGCAACACCGTGGCCGGGGTCGTCCGGGCCTGGAGCGCCCTGAAGGCCCTGCGCGAGGACGGACTGTCGCCGCCCGACGTGATGCGCGACGGCTCTGGCCCCGGCGAGGTCACCTATGTCGAGGACCCCGCCAACGACCCGGCCCTGTCGGAGGAGGTCAAGCGCCGCGCCGCGACCTTCAAACTGGCGACCGGCACGCGCCTGGTCTTCAACGACGGGACGCCCGACATCCTGGCCTATCCCGAGACCCGCGCCGGGTGGGGACGGCTGACCCGGCTGCTGACCCTGGGCAACCGTCGCGCCATCAAGGGCCAGTGCGAGATCGGCCTGCGCGACCTGCTGGCGACGCCGGAAGACCTGCTGCTGATCGTCATGCCGGACCGGCGGCTGGACCGGCTGGCGTCCGTTCTGGATCAGGTCGCAGAGGCGGCTCCCGGATCGACCTGGCTGGGGGCCGTCATGGGGCGGGGCGGCGACGACCGCCGTCGTCTTGCTCGCCTGAAGACGCTGGCGGAGCAGGCGGGGCTTCCCCTGCTGGCCGTCAACGACGTGCTGTATCACGACGTCGACCAGCGCGACCTGCAGGACGTGGTGACCTGTATCCGCGAAGGCGTGACCATCGAGGCGGCCGGGCGTCTGCTGAACGCCAATGCCGAGCGGCACCTGAAGTCGCCGGCGGAGATGGCGCGCCTGTTCCGCGACGCGCCCGAGGCGGTGGCCCAGACGGGGGCCTTCCTGTCCCGCGTCGGGTTCGACCTGGAACAGCTGCGCTACCAGTACCCGGAAGAACCCGTCCCGCCGGGCTGGGAGCCCCAGGCCTGGCTGGAGGACCTGACCTGGAAGCATGCGAACCGCTGCTATCCCGACGGCGTGCCCTCGAAAGTCAGCGACCTGCTGACCAAGGAGCTGGCCTTCATCCAGAAGGCCGCCTTCGCCCCCTATTTCCTGACCATCTACGACATCGTGCGGGTGGCGCGGGACAAGGGCATCCTTTGCCAGGGCCGGGGGTCGGCCGCCAACTCCGCAGTCTGCTACGTGCTGGGCATCACCTCGGTGAACCCGATGGAATCCGACCTCCTGTTCGAGCGCTTCCTGTCGGAGGACCGGAACGAGCCGCCCGACATCGACGTGGATTTCGAGCACGAGCGGCGCGAGGAGATCATCCAGCACATCTACGAGCGCCATGGGCGTCACCGCGCCGGCATCGCCGCCACGGTGATCCGCTATCGCCCCAAAAGCGCCATCCGCGAGGTCGGCAAGGTCCTGGGCCTGACCGAGGACGTCACCGCGCGTCTGGCCGGCAGCCAGTGGGGCAGCTGGGGGTCGGAAATGAGCGAGCGCCATGTCGAACAGGCCGGGCTGGACGCGACCAACCCCATGATCGCGCGGGCGGTGGCCATGGCGATGCGGCTGCTGAACCATCCGCGGCATCTGTCCCAGCACGTCGGCGGCTTCATCCTGACCCAGGACCGGCTGGACGAGATGGTGCCCATCGGCAACGCGGCCATGCCGGACCGCACCTTCATCGAATGGGACAAGGACGACATCGACGAACTGCGCCTGATGAAGGTCGATGTGCTGGCACTCGGCATGCTGACCTGCATCCGCAAGGCCTTCGACCTGATGCGCGAACACAGCGGCGTCGATCACGACCTGGCCTCCGTCCCCCAGGACGATCCGGCCGTCTACGAGATGCTGTGCCAGGGCGACTCGATCGGCGTCTTCCAGGTCGAGAGCCGCGCCCAGATCAACATGTTGCCGCGCCTGAAGCCGCGAAAGCTCTACGACCTGGTGATCCAGGTGGCCATCGTCCGGCCCGGGCCGATCCAGGGCGACATGGTCCATCCCTATCTGCGACGGCGCAGCGGGCTGGAGGAACCGGACTATTCACAGCCGGGCCCGGCCTATCCGTCGGACGAGCTCAAGGTCGTCCTGGAAAAGACCCTGGGCGTGCCCCTGTTCCAGGAACAGGCGATGAAGGTCGCCATGGTCGCGGCCGAGTTCACCGACCGGGAGGCCAACGGCCTGCGCAAGGCCATGGGCACCTTCCGGGGCGACGGCACCCTGCATACCTATGAACACCGGATGGTCGGCCGGATGATCGAGCGGGGCTACGACCCGGCCTTCGCCCAGCGCTGCTTCGATCAGATCAAGGGCTTCGGGTCCTACGGCTTTCCCGAGAGCCACGCCGCGTCCTTCGCCCTGCTGGTCTACATCTCGTCCTGGATCAAGCGCCACCACCCGGCGGCCTTCGCCTGCGCCCTGCTGAACAGCCAGCCGATGGGTTTCTATGCCCCGGCCCAGATCGTGCGCGACGCCCAGGAACACGGCGTCGAGACCCGGCCCATCGACGTCGCCTGCAGCGGCTGGAACAACGGCCTGGAGGGACCGGCCGACCGTCTGGCCCTGCGTCTGGGCTTTCGCCAGATCGACGGCTTTCGCGAGGACTGGGCGACGGCCCTGGTCGCGGCACGGGACCCGGCCATCACCGATCTGGAGACCCTGGCGCGACGCGCGGGCCTGCCGGGGGCGGCGATCCGGAAACTGGCCGATGCCGATGCCTTCCGGTCGATGAGGATGGATCGGCGCGAGGCGCTGTGGGCGGCGCGGCGCCTGCCCGACGACGACGCCCTGCCCCTGTTCGCCGCCGCCGAGGCGCGCGAGCGCGGGGCCCGCGAACTGGGGGTCGAGCCTGACGCACAACTGCCGTCGATGCGACTGGGCGAGCACGTCGCCGCCGACTACCAGACCTTCCGCCTGTCGCTGAAGGCCCACCCCATGGCCATCCTGCGTCCCGTCTTCGCCGCCGAGCGGGTCGTGACCTGCGCCGAGACCCTGGCCCGACGCGGCGGATCAACGGTGCGGGTCGCGGGCGTCGTTCTGGTGCGTCAGCGGCCGGGCAAGGGCAATGCCATCTTCGTCACCCTGGAAGACGAGACCGGAGTCTCGAACGTCGTCCTGTGGGCCCGGATGTTCGAACAGTACCGCCGTGAGGTCATGGGGGCGCGCCTGATGGAGGTCGAGGGCGTCGTGGAGAAAAGCCCGGAAGGGGTGGTGCACGTCGTGGCCCGGCGCGTCATCGACCGGTCCCCTGAGCTGGCCCGCCTGTCCGAGGATCACGCGGTGGACATCCAGCTGTCGCGCGCCGACGAAATCCTCCGTCCCCAGCCGCCCCGCCACCCCACGGGCAGCCATCCGCGCGACGTGCGCGTCCTGCCCGCCTCGCGCGACTTTCACTGAGGGATCGCCCCGACGGACGCGGGGCGGTATCGTGATTCATGCCCTTGCCCGAGCCTGCGCCTCTCGCCGCCCTTCGCCTGCATCCGGACGACGACGTCGCCGTCTGCGTCCGCGCGCTGGAGACGGGCGAGACGGTGCTGGACGGCGTCGTGGTCCGCGAGGCCATCCCGGCCGGACACAAGCTGGCGCTGCGCGACCTCGCCACCGGCAGCCCGGTCCGGAAGTACGGTCAGGTCATCGGCGCGACGACGGCGGCCGTGCGAGCGGGCGACTGGGTCCACGTCCACAACCTCGGCATGGGCGACGTGACGTCCCGCGTCGCGGCCGACGCCCCGACGCCTTCCCCGCTGGCAACGCAAGCCGGGCGGACCTTTCAGGGCTATCTCCGTGCCGACGGCCGGGTCGGCACGCGCAACTATCTGGCGGTCGTCACCTCGGTGAACTGTTCGGCCATGGTCGCCCGCAGGATCGCGCGCGAGGTCGAGGCGCGGCTGGGCGACGACTATCCCAATATCGACGGCGTGGTGGCCGTCACCCATGGCTCGGGCTGTGCGATGGAGTCCTCGGGCGAGGCGATGGATGTCCTGCGCCGCACCCTCGCGGGCTATGCGCGGCACCCCAATGTCGCGGGCGTCCTGATGCTGGGCCTGGGGTGCGAGACCAACCAGCTGTCCGGTCTGACGGACGCCGAGAACCTGGCCTCCGGCGACACCCTGTCCGCCATGACCATCCAGGGCGAGGGCGGCACCTCGGCGACGATCGCGGCCGGGATCGCGCGCATGATGGCGATGGCGGAGGCCGCCAATGCCCTGACCCGCACGCCCCAGCCGCTGTCCGGCCTGGTCGTCGGTCTGCAGTGCGGAGGGTCGGACGGCTATTCCGGCGTGACGGCCAATCCGGCCCTGGGGCATGCCGTCGACCGGCTGGTCGCCGAGGGCGGCACCGCGATCCTGAGCGAGACGCCCGAGATCTACGGGGCCGAGCATCTGCTGACGCGCCGCGCCGCCGATCCGTCGGTGACGGAGCGGCTGATGGGGCGGATCGCCTGGTGGGAGCGCCATGTCGCGGCGACCGGCGGGTCCATGGACAACAACCCTTCCGCCGGAAACAAGGCCGGGGGCCTGACGACCATTCTCGAGAAATCGCTGGGCGCGGTGGCCAAGGCGGGCGCATCGCCCCTGAGCGCCGTCTACGGCTATGCGGAGCCGGTGACGGAGGCCGGCCTGGTGTTCATGGACACGCCCGGATACGACCCGGTCTCGGCCACGGGCCAGATCGCGGGCGGGGCCAATCTGATCTGCTTCACCACGGGGCGCGGGTCCGTCTTCGGGGCCAAGCCCGCCCCCAGCCTGAAGCTGGCCACCAACACGGCCATGTACCGGCGCATGGCCGACGACATGGACCTGGACTGCGGGGAGATCCTGTCGGCGGGCGTGTCGATCCCGGCGATGGGCGAGCGCATCCTCGACCTGATGATCCGCACCGCCTCGGGCGAACCCTCCCGCAGCGAGGCCCTGGGCTTCGGCGAGGACGAGATTCAGCCCTGGCGCATCGGCGCCGTCATGTGATGACGAAATTGCGGCTTGCCCGTTGCGCCTCCGCCCTCCTAGTCTGACCCGGCTCCGGGCAGCCCGGACGACGGGAGTGTCATTATCTTGAACCCGCTTTTCGGGGTTGTTCTGGCGGCGCTTATCGGCGCGCCTCAGGCCGTCCAGTCGCCGCCGATCTTCCATCCCGGCGCGCCCGGGACCGCCTCGCGCACGATCACGGCCGCGCAGGCCGTGGACCTCAGCCGGACCAGCTTCACGCCCGGCGACGCGCAGTTCATGCAGCACATGCTGGTCCACCACGCCCAGGCGGTCGAGATGGTGGCGCTGCTGGACGCGCAGGGCTCCAGCCCGCAGGTCAAGCTGCTGGGCCGCCGCATCGCGCTGAGCCAGCAGGCCGAGATGGAGCTGATGCAGAACTGGCTGACCGACCGCGGCCAGCCGCTGGCCATGGCCGACATGCACGCCGGCCACATGGCGGGCATGAACCACGCCATGCCGATGACGGCCCCGGGCGACACCGCCGTCATGCCCGGCATGCTCACGCCCAACCAGATGCAGGCCCTGGCCGCTGCCCGAGGTCCCGCCTTCGACCGCCTGTTCCTCCAGGGCATGATCCAGCACCATCAGGGCGCGCTCGACATGGTCGACACCCTGATGGCCCAGCCCAACGCGGCCCAGGATCCGATGCTTTCGGATTTCGCCACGTCGGTCGTCGCGGACCAGTCCGCCGAAATCCTGCGTATGCAGTCCATTCTGTCTGAACTCTGAACCCGATACCCGAAGGACCGGCCATGACCCTGCGTAGACCCCTTCTTTCCTCCGTCGCGGCGCTCAGCCTTCTGCTGGCCGCGGTTCCGGCGGCGGCCCAGGTCCAGACCCTGACGCCCGACGCGCGCACCACCCTGTCGGCGGGCCTGCACGACGCAGGCGAGGCGGCCTCCAACATGGAGCTGGAGTACACCGTGGCCCCGCCGCCCGGCTTCTTCGATCCGGAGGCCCTGTTTGCCCCGCCGCCGCGCCCGGCACCCGGGGCCGCGCGTCCGCCCGCGAACGACGGCCCGCCCGTCCGGCCGAGGTTCAGCCCGCTGGCCCTGGCCAACAGCGACATGGCCCTGTCGAACGGCCGGCTGTTCGTCGGCAACTTCCACGGCTTCAACGCCTATGACGTGTCGGGCGAAGGTGCGCCCAAGCTCATCCTCTCGGTCGTCTGCCCGGGCGGACAGGGCGACCTGTCGATCCACGGCAACCTGCTGTTCATGTCGGTCGAGCAGAACCGCGCCCGACTGGACTGCGGCACGACGGACGCCGAGGGCGATATCAACGCCGAGCGCTTCCGCGGCATCCGCATCTTCGACATCAGCGACATCGCCAATCCGCGCCAGGTCGCAGCCGTCCAGACCTGCCGGGGGTCGCACACCCACACCCTGGTGCCGGACCCGAGCGACCGCAACGTCCTCTATATCTACAACTCGGCCACCAGCGGCGTCCGTCCGACCGGCGAGCTGTCCATCTGCAGCGCCGGCGAGCCGAGCGCCAATGCCGACACGGCCCTCTATTCGATCGACGTGATCAAGGTGCCGCTGGACAACCCCGAGGCCGCCGCGATCGTGAACCGGCCCCGCATCTTCGCCGATCGCGAGACCGGCGCGGTCGCCGGCCTGTGGTCGGGCGGGCCGTCCGGCGTGGCCAGCCAGCGCACCGCCCAGACCAACCACTGCCATGACATCACCGTCTATCCGGCGATCAACCGGGCGGCCGGCGCCTGCAGCGGCAACGGCATCCTGCTGGATATCTCGGACCCCCAGAACCCGACCCGCCTCTCGGACATGTTCGATCCGGACATGGCCTACTGGCATTCCGCGACCTTCAACAACGCGGGCGACAAGGTGGTCTTCACCGACGAGTGGGGCGGCGGCATCGGCGCGCGCTGCACCGCCTCGGACCCCGCCAACTGGGGCGCCAACCTGATCTCGACGATCGAGGACGACAAGCTGAAGGGTCAGGCCTTCCACAAGCTGCCCGCGCCCCAGGGCACGACCGAAAACTGCGTCGCCCACAACGGCTCGCTGATCCCCGTCCCCGGCCGCGACCTGATGGTCCAGGCCTGGTACCAGGGCGGCATCTCGATCATGGACTTCACCGATCCGCTGAAGCCCATCGAGATCGCCTATTTCGACCGGGGGCCGATCGAGGCCGAACGACTGGTCGTCGGCGGTGATTGGTCGGCCTACTGGATGAACGGCCGGATCTACGGCAGCGAGATCGCCCGCGGTCTGGACGTGCTGAAACTGGTGCCGAGCGAATACCTGTCGGCCGCGGAGATCGCCGCCGCCGAAGCCGTCCGCGACGACGTCATCAACCCGCAGACCCAGGAGAAGGTCGAGTGGGCCGACACCCCGGACGTGGCCGCCGCCTATGTCGACCAGCTGGCACGCTCCGAGGCGATCAGCGATGAGGTCGAGGCCAGGATCCGGGCCGGCATCGATGCGTGGCGCGCGGGCGGCAACACCGGCGGAGCGGAGATCGTGACGGCCCTGTCGGCGGTCACCGAGCCGACGGCCGCTGCGGACAAGGCCCGCCTGGCAGCCCTGAACGGCATCTTCCAGCGCCGCGCGGGCTGACGACCGGGACCACCCGCGGCCCTTGGTGGCCGCGGGTGGGTCTCAGTCCCGGATCAGGTGCGGGACGAAACGCGAGCGGTTGCTGGTGATACGCCCCGCATCCTCGCGCAGACCGATGCCGGCGGGCTGGTCGCCCACGACCCAGGAACCGACGATCACGTGGCGGCCATCGAACAGCGGCGCGTCATGCACGGCCTGCAGGATCGCCCGGCCGGTATAACCGCCGTCCAGACCGCTCTCGGTGCGACCCGCCTCGACGATGTCGATGTTGGCCCCCTCGCGCGAGAACAGCGGCTTGCGCACATGCGCCGATGACAGGGCCGAGGCTTTCGCATCGTCCTCGAAATACGCTTCCAGCAGGTTGGGATGGCCCGCGTGGCGTTCCCACAGCAGCGGCAGGATCCCCTTGTTGGACAGGATCGACTTCCATGCCGGCTCCAGCACCGTGATCTCCGCCGTCGGCAGGGGCTCGGCATAGTCGTCGCGCAGCATCTGCTCCCAGGGATAGAGCTTGAACATCGCCTGGATCAGCCAGTTCTGTTCGTCCACGAACCGGCCATCCTCATTCAGGCCGATGTCGCCGATGGCCACGAATTTGGGATCGAGCCCGGCCTGTCTGGCCAGGTCCTCCAGGAAGCGCACCGTCTGGCGGTCCTCGACGAAATCGGGATCGGAGGCGAAATGCACGAACCCGCCCATGGGGAAGATCGTGCGGAACCGCGCGATCAGCGCCTCGTGCAGGCTGTTGAACTGATCGGCACCGGCCGGGATAGACCCGTCCGCGATCCGCTCCTCCAGCCAGAGCCACTGGAACACGGCGCTCTCGTACACCGACGTCGGCGTGTCGGCGTTGTACTCGTACAGCCTGGCCGGGCCGGTCCCGTCGTAGGCGAAGTCGAACCGGCCGTACAACGACGGGTCGCCCCGCTTCCAGCTGTCGGCGACATAGTCCCGCAAGCCTTCCGGGATCTCCAGAAGGCCCATCAGCCGCTCGGACTTCACCGTCTCGTCGACGAGGTCCAGGCACATCTGATGCAGTTCGGCCGTCGGGGCCTCCAGCCCCTCCTCGATCTCGACCAGCGAGAACTCGTAGGCCGTGGCGTCGTCCCAGTAGGCCTCGCCGGAATCGTGGTGCCAGGTGAACCCCAGCCCCTCGGCCCTGGTCTGCCAGTCGGGGCGTTCGGGAAGCGTGATGCGTTGCATTAGACGACTCCGTATCCTCCCCGTCGCGGCTTCGCGATGGGGAGGGGGACCGCGAAGCGGTGGAGGGGTTCTTGGCGCCCCACCGATCCTGGCCGGTTGAAGAACCCCTCCGTCACGGCGCGAAGAGCGCCGCGCCACCTCCCCATTCGCCAAGCGGCGAACAGGGAGGAGAGTCCGGTTTAGCCCGGCTCTTTCTCGCCTGGGGTCGACTGGCCGATGCGCGGCGTCACCACCGTCACATCCTGGGCCGTCAGGCGCGCCAGGACGTCGTCGGCCGACGAATGGCCGGGCAGGATTCCGGCCTCCTTCAACTTGGCGTCGAGGTCGGCCCCGGTGCGCTTGTCCTCGAACTCCTGGCCGACCCGCAGACGCTCTTCCTGGACCGCCTGGCGCTGCTTGATGCGCTGCAGGCTGTCGGCCGCGGAGCCGATGCGCGAGTGGGCGCCCGCCGACTGCAGGGCGACCGAGGTCTGGGCCCGCTGGACGGACTCATTGACCTTCACGATGTCGATCTCGCGACGCAGGGTCTCGATCTTCTGGTCGGTCGAGGCGATGGCCGTGCGCAGCCGGGCCTCGGCGGCCTTCATGTTCTCGATGACGGGCTCGCGCTCGCTGATCTGGGATTCCAGCTCCGCGATCCGCCCGGCGACCTCGCGCGCCAGATCGGTCTTGCCCTGCCCCAGCGCCGCGCGCGTCGAGCTTTCGTACTTGCCGATCTGGTCGCGGAACGAGGCCATCTCGCTCTCGGCCATGCGGCGGCGGGCGACAAGACCGGCGAGGTCGTCGCGCGCCTTGCCCTGGGCGGTGTCGGCGTCGCGGATTTCCTGATCGAGAATCTTCAGGGCGTTGGCGTCGACCACCGACTGGCCGGCCTCATGGGCGGTGCCGCGGAACAGGGCGGAGAGTTTGCTGAGCATGGACATGGGTCTGGTCTCCGGTTCAGGCGGCTTCGGCGCCGAAGGTTTCGCGCAGGGCGGTCGCATCGATGGCGTTCTCGGCCAGGGTCCGCAGCTCGATCAGGATGGTCTGCAGCGTGGTCTTGGACGACAGTTCGCCCATCAGCTCATACACGTCCTGATCGCCGACCGAAGTGATGGCGAAGTTCGACAGCGGCACGACCCGCTGGGCCTTGAGCAGGAACTCGTTGAAACGGGCGGCGTCGGCCTGTTCCGAGACGGGCCACAGCAGGACCGACACCACGATCTGTTCGCCACCGACCGACAGATAGATGGGCAGATCGCCGTACTCGTTCATGGTGGCCAGCAGCACGGGGTCGGCCCCCTCCAGCACGCGCAGGGTCATTTCGCCCTCGCGCACCAGGGAGGACTCCTCCAGCGCCCGCTTGATGGCGGGCACGGTCCAGGCGGTTTCGATCACGGCGTCCATATGGGGGTCGGCTCCGGTTGATGGGGAAGAGGTGGGGCGTGGGCGACGCGGCGCAAGCGCCGGGCCCCGGGTGGAATCCGTGACGATGGCGTGCACGGCGGCGCGGACGTCGTCCCTGCAGCCCT
This sequence comes from Brevundimonas subvibrioides ATCC 15264, assembly GCF_000144605.1. NCBI lineage: Bacteria > Pseudomonadati > Pseudomonadota > Alphaproteobacteria > Caulobacterales > Caulobacteraceae > Brevundimonas > Brevundimonas subvibrioides. The sequence goes on from NC_014375.1 coordinate 3,036,328, forward strand.
GGGGGACCCAGAACTCCAGCTTGACCATGCCGGCGTCGCGACGCGCCTGTCGCCAGGCGCGGATGCGATCCGTGCCGGGGTTCGGGGTCATGTGCGCGGCATCGGTCATGTTTCATGTAACGCGTAACATGAACACTTGACGTTCGGCAAGCGGAGTGCGAATTCCGTTCATGGCTTCCGCGATCTCGCGTAAAGACACCTTCATGTTCAAGCGTCTCTTCGGTGGACCCACGACCCCGGAGCCGGTCAACCGGCTGGCCGTCGTGCGCAACATCACGGTCGGCCGGACGGTCTCCCTGGACCCTCTGGCCTGGCGACGGCTTCAGCCCGAGACCGTGTTCAATCTGGAGACCGACGCGCTGGAGATCACCGCCCAGGGGACGATCGCCCTGGACAGCGGCCAGCATGTGCACCGGTTCTACACCGACGACCACGTGATGCTGCAGGCCATGAGCGACGACCCTTCGGGGGCCGAGGCCTATGACTTCAGCCTGTTCATCCCCTGGACCAGCGCCTATCCGCCGGGCGAGACGGAGCGCCGGATCTGGCGCGACCGGCTCAGCGAGCCCGTGTTCGACGGCGCGCCCGAGGAGCTTCCCGCCTATCCCCGCTTCTGGTTCTCCGAGAGCGATGCGCGCCAGCCGCCCGTGACGCTGTGGGAAACCATCTGGGACGACCGCACGGCGACGACGCCCTTCTCGCGCATCTTCCAGACCTGCATGCTGTATGCGCGCGACCTGGCCGGCGGACGCGAGCTGATGCTGGCGCTGGAGATGGAGCCCGAGAAGGCGACCGGAAAATCCGCCGACATCAGCCACGAGATCATGGTCGGCATCCCGCTCGAAATGGCCGAATTCACCGCCTAGGAAAGACAACAGCATGTTCGACTGGTTCGCCTTCCAGACCGGGGCCACGGCCTTCGTCATCGCCTTCGTGGCGGCGATCGCCTTCTTCTCGGCCTTTAAATTCATCTACCAGATCGTCACGCCCTATCATGAGCGCGACCTGATCCGGCAGGGCAACACGGCCGCCGCCGTCGGCCTGGGCGGCGCCCTGGTCGGCTACGTCCTGCCCCTGGCCTCGGCCCTGTCCCACACCGTCAGCCTGCCGGAGTTCGCGGCCTGGGCCCTGCTGGCCGGCGTGATCCAGATCCTCGCCTTCCTCGTGGTCAGCCGGGTGCTCTACAAGGCGCTGGCCAGCCGGATCGAGGCGGGAGAGATGTCCGCGGGCGTCTATCTGGCCTCCATTTCCATCTGCGTCGGCTTGCTGAACGCCGCCTGCATGACGACGTGAGTGAGACCATGACCGAGTCCCCCGTCACGACCGCGCCCGAAACCACCACCATGCGTCGCCTGAAGCGATCGCGCACGCTTCAGGTCACCAGCCTGATGGCCACGGCCAGCTTCTCGCTGGCCGCCTGCGGCGCGCCCCAGGTCGCCGCGCCGCCGCCCGAACCAGCCCTGGCCTATACGTCGCTGGACGAATGCAAGGCCGCCAACGACATCTCCGACACCGAGTGCGACGCGGGCTACGCCAACGCGGCCAAACAGGCCGAGACCACCGCGCCCCGCTACGCCACCCAGTCGGAATGCGAAGGCGAGTGGGGACCGGACCAGTGCCGGCAGAACGGCTCGGGCGGGTCGTTCTTCACCCCCCTGCTGACCGGCTTCGTGATCGGCCAGTTGCTGAACGGCGGCGGCTATCGCGGCGGTGGCGCGCTGTATCGCGACCGCAACGGCAACTATCAGAACGGCTACGGCGGCGGCTATCTCAGCCGCGACTACCGGAGCGGCCGCCAGGTCGCCAACGGCCGCGACTTCGGCAACGACGTCGCGCGCCAGGCGCCGTCACGGGTCCAGAGCCGCACGACCGTCGTGTCGCGCGGCGGGTTCGGTGGCGGGGGACGCGGCTTCGGCGGCTGACGTCCGGACTGGCCGGACGGACATACGGGGCGGGGCGCGTTGACCCTGCGGCACTCCCGCATTGACAGGACATGCTGCGCCGCAGCATGACGGCGATCTGTAAGTCGGGCGGAATGGGGTTCTCGGACGATGCGCGTGACCATGATCGGCACCGGCTATGTAGGCCTGGTGTCTGGAGCCTGTTTCGCGGACTTCGGCCATACGGTCGTCTGCGTCGACAAGGACCCTTCCAAGATCGAGCGGCTGAACCGGGGCGAGATCCCGATCTTCGAGCCGGGTCTGGACCAGCTCGTCGCCGATAACGTCAAGGCGGGCCGTCTGTCCTTCACCGTCGACGGATCGGATGCCATCCGCGACGCCGAGATCGTCTTCATCGCCGTGGGCACGCCCACCCGGCGCGGCGACGGCCATGCCGACCTGTCCTACGTCTATGCCGCGGCCGAAGAGATCGCCGGCCTGATTCAGGACTTCACCGTCGTGGTCACCAAGTCGACCGTGCCGGTCGGCACCGGCGACGAGGTCGAGGCCATCATGCGCCGCGCCAATCCGGACGCCCAGTTCGCCGTCGTCTCGAACCCCGAGTTCCTGCGCGAGGGGGCCGCGATCGAGGACTTCAAACGCCCGGACCGTGTGGTCATCGGCGTCGAGGACGAGCGCGCCAAGGCGGTCATGGCCGAGCTGTACCGCCCGCTGAGCCTCAACGAATTCCCCGTCGTCTACACCCAGCGCCGGACGTCCGAGCTGATCAAATACGCGGGCAACGCCTTCCTGGCGATGAAGATCACCTTCATCAACGAGATCGCCGACCTGTGCGAAAAGGTCGGGGCCGACGTGCAGCAGGTCGCCAAGGGCATCGGGCTGGACGGCCGCATCGGCTCCAAATTCCTGAACCCCGGCCCCGGCTACGGCGGATCGTGCTTCCCCAAGGACACCATCGCCCTGGTCCGCACGGCCCAGCAGTACGGCGCGCCGATCCGCCTGATCGAGACCACGGTCGAGGTCAACGATGCGCGCAAGCTCGCCATGGCCGAGAAGATCCGGACCGCCATGGCCGGTGCCGGCGGCGACATCGCCGGCAAGACCGTCGGCGTGCTGGGCCTGACGTTCAAGCCGAACACCGACGACATGCGCGACAGCCCCAGCCTGGCCATCATCCCCGCGCTGCAGGCCATGGGCGCGACCGTCAGGGCGTTCGATCCCGAAGGCATGAAGGAGGCCCGCCACATGCTGGCCGGCACCACTTTCGTGAACGGCCCCTATGACGCCGCCGACGGTGCCGACGCCCTGGTCATCCTGACCGAGTGGGACCAGTTCCGCGCCCTCGACCTGACCCGCATCGCCGGCACCATGAGCCGCCCCCTCCTCATCGACCTGCGCAACGTCTACCGCGCGGGCGAGGTGGTCGCCGACGGCATGGAGTATGTCGGGATCGGCAAGCCGTAGGGGCCGTTCGCCGGCCAGACGCCCTAGCCGACCGCGCGCTGTCGGCGGGCCTGCAGAAAGGCCTTGCGACGCGCGGCCGAATAGGACCGCCCCGTCGGATCGATGCCCGCCTCGGCCAGCCGAAGGTCGGGGTCGAGATACGCCTCGTCCCCGCGCCTGACCGAGTAGACGACGTTGTTGAACCGCTCATCCGTGAGCGACGTCACATAGCGTACCTCGACGACGGGCCCCGGGGGGACGGCTGTCCTCCGGTCCGGTCGCCACCGCGCCAGCCCGGCGGCGGCCAGGGGCTCGAGGCAGCCGTTGAAGGCGTACGCCGTCCAGACCGGCGCGCAGGACAGCGGGATCGCGTCTCCGGAGGCCGTTTCCAACGTGTATTGATAGTCGCCCTTCAACGCCGGCGCGTAGTAGAGCACGCCACTCTGGCTCGCGAGCGTCGTGGCGATCCGCGATGGCGGCGCACGCCAGTAGATGGTGCTCCAGAGCGACCAGACGCTCGAGCCGATCAGGATCGTGCCCAGGATCACCAGGAACACCATTCCCCGTTTCGAGACCGGCTCCGGTGCAGGTTCGACGGGCTGCCGCCAGGTCTTGCCGTCCGGCAGGGTCACAGCGCCTTGACGATCCCCTCGACCATCTTCTTGGCGTCGGCGAACAGCATCATCGTGTTGTCGCGGAAGAACAGCTCGTTCTCGACCCCGGCATAGCCCGCCGCCATGCCGCGCTTGATGAACAGCACGGTCCCGGCCTTCTCCACGTCCAGGATCGGCATGCCGTAGATGGCGCTGGTCGGATCGGTCTTGGCGGCCGGGTTGGTGACGTCATTGGCCCCGATGACGAAGGCGACGTCGGCGGTGGCGAACTCGGCGTTGATGTCCTCCAGCTCGAACACCTCGTCATAGGGGACGTTGGCCTCGGCCAGCAGGACGTTCATGTGGCCCGGCATGCGGCCGGCGACGGGGTGGATGGCGTATTTCACCTCGACCCCCTCCTCCTTCAGCTTGTCGGCCATTTCGCGCAGGGCATGCTGGGCCTGGGCCACGGCCATGCCGTAGCCGGGGACGATGATGACCTTGGAGGCGTTCTTCATGATGAAGGCGGCGTCGTCGGCGCTGCCCTGCTTGACCGGCCGGGTCTCGACCCTGGCCTCGCCCGCCGGACCGCTGTCGCCGCCGAACCCGCCCAGGATCACGCTGATGAAGCTGCGGTTCATCGCCTTGCACATGATGTAGCTGAGGATCGCGCCCGACGACCCGACCAGGGCCCCGGTGATGATCAGGGCGATGTTCTCGAGCGTGAACCCCAGCGCCGCCGCCGCCCAGCCGGAATAGCTGTTCAGCATCGACACCACGACCGGCATGTCGGCCCCGCCGATGGGGATGATCAGGGTCGCGCCCAGGATCAGCGCCAACAGGAAGATGCCCCAGAAGGCCCAGACCGCCGTGCCGCCCGATCCGATCATGATCCCAATCAGGAAGATCAGGGCCAGCGCCAGGCCGATGTTGATCAGGTGCCGCGCCGGCAGGATGATCGGCGCGCCGCTCATGTTGCCGTTGAGCTTGGCGAAGGCGATGACCGAGCCGGTGAAGGTGATGGCCCCGATGGCGACGCCCAGCGCCAGTTCGACGATCGACTGCACCTTGATGCCGCCCGAGCCGTCGGCGATCCCGAAGGCGTCGGGCGCATAGACGGCTCCGACCGCTACCAGACAGGCCGACATCCCGACCAGCGAGTGGAAGGCCGCGACCAGCTGGGGCATGTCGGTCATCTTGACCTTGGACGCGATGAAGGCCCCGCCCCCGCCGCCCACGATCACGCCGCCGGCCAGCAAGGCGAGGGTCACGGGATCCAGGGCGCCGGTCGTGCCCAGCGTCAGCAGGGTCACGCCCACGGCGATGGCCATGCCGATCATGCCGAACGTATTGCCCTGACGGCTCGTCTCCGGGCTGGACAGCCCGCGCAGGCTGAGGATGAACAGGACGCCCGCCGCCAGATAGGCCAGGGCCGCGATCGATGCGTTCATTCCATTCCCCTCAAAGTCCTTCCGCGGCGCCCTGCGCCGTCCGCGCCAGCCGCCACAGGGCGGCGGCGATGAACAGCGGGCCCAGCAGCACCATGGCCCAGTCCCACGCCATCATCGGGCGGTCCTGAATCACCACCCGGGTCAGAATGCCCGAGAACAGCATCACCACGCCGCAGTCGCGCCAGCGCAGTTTCTGGATCGCGTTCTTCTCGCCCAGCCAGCTCCACAGCCACATGCCCAGCCCGACGCCCGTGGCGATCCACGACGCCGTCCAGGCGATGGAGCCGGGTGACAGGTTGAAGGCGTCGTGAATCACGTTGCGACCCTGTCGGAAAGCAGGCGACTGCGAAGCTTCTGGTAGCCGTCAGCCCCGAGGAATACGGCCAAGCCTGCGGAGAGGACCGCTGTCACCCAGTGTTGCTGGACGAAACTATCGAACGCGCGCCAACTCATGAAAAACACGCAGATGGGATAAAAGACGACGATCAATCCTAGTTCGATCTTGCGTCGCGTATCGGCGCTCAATCGTCCGCTGGTGGCGACGAACACCAGAACCCCCGCAAGGGCCAGGATCGCTGCGACCGAAAAAAAGATCATCAGAAACATGGGGTCAGGCCTTGGCCTCGACCTTGGCCGGCCGTTCCTTCTTCTTGTACATGGCCAGCATCCGCCGCGTGACCATGAAGCCGCCGAAGATGTTCACGCTGGCCAGGGTCACGGCCGCCACACCCGCCCCCTTGGCGATCCAGGCGTTCGGCCCGGCGACATCGCCCGATACCGCCGCCGCCGCGATCAGGCCGCCGACGATGATGACGCTGGAGATCGCATTGGTCACGGCCATCAGCGGCGTGTGCAGCGCCGGTGTCACTGACCAGACGACGTAGTAGCCGACGAAGATCGCCAGCACGAAGATAGCCAGGCGAAAGACGGTGGGATCGACGTGTTCCATTAGTTGGCTCCGGTCTGCGTTGGAAGCGAGCGCCTCTCGAGTTCGATGACCCGCAGTTTCAGCCTGATCACCTCGCCGAGAACCACGCCCAGGGCGATGCCGCCGATCCCCCACAGATTGGCCTGGCCCTCGAGTGAGGCGTCCATCTCGCGCTGCTGGAACACGAATGCGAATTTCATCAAGACCACGAAGGCGGACACACCGAAGGCGACCAGCCTCGCGACACGGAGGCCGGTGACGTCGTCCCGATCGAGCACTTTCCATGCACGGAGCTGTCGCGGACTGGCAAATCCACCCAGATCGTCGGCGCTCATCCTCTGACCCCCTCGTGCACCACGGCCCCGCCATGGGTCACGACCGACGCCTTCAGGATCTCATCCTCCAGGTCGACCGCCAGCGCGCCGTCCTTGATCAGCAGCCCTGTGAAGGCCACCAGGTTCTTCGCGTAGAGCGCCGAAGCATCCGAGGCGATCCGGCCCGGCAGGTTGGTGTAGCCGACGATCGACACGCCGTTCGCCGTCGTCACGACCTCGCCCGCCTTCGATCCCGCGACATTGCCGCCGGCCTCGACCGCCAGGTCGATCAGCACGCTGCCCGGCTTCATCGAGGCCACCTGTTCGGCGCTGACCAGCACGGGCGCAGCGCGGCCGGGGATCAGGGCGGTGGTGATGACGATGTCCTGCTTCTTGATGTGTTCGCCGGTCAGGGCCGCCTGCTTGGCCTGGTATTCCTCCGACATTGGCTTGGCATAGCCGCCGGCGGTCTGTGCGTTCCTGAACTCGTCGTCCTCGACGGCCAGGAACTTGGCGCCCAGCGACTCGACCTGTTCCTTGGTCGCGGGACGGACGTCCGTGGCGGTGACCACCGCGCCGAGACGCCTCGCCGTGGCGATGGCCTGCAGTCCCGCGACGCCCACGCCCATGATGAAGACCTTGGCCGGGGCGACCGTGCCCGCCGCCGTCATCATCATCGGGAAGCCCTTGCCATAGGCATAGGCCCCCTCGATCACGGCCCGGTATCCGGCCAGGTTCGCCTGGGACGACAGGGCGTCCATGACCTGGGCGCGCGTGATCCGGGGCACGAACTCCATGGCGAAGGCGGTGACATTGGCCCCGGCCATGGCCGCGACGGTGTCCTTCTCGCGGTACGCATCCAGCATGGCCACGACCACCGCGCCCGGCTTCATGGCGCTGACTTCCTGCGCCGTCGGGCCGCGGACCTTCAGGACCAGATCGGCCCCTTCCAGCACGGCGCGGGTGTCCGGCTTCACCGAGGCTCCGGCGTCGGTGTATTCGCTGTCGGGAATGGCGGCCCCCACGCCGGTGCCGGCCTCGACCGTCACGGACGCGCCGAGCGCGATCAATTTCTTGACGGTCTCGGGCGTGACGGCGCAGCGCGTCTCGCCTTCACGACGTTCCCGGGTCACGGCGATGGCAACGGCCAAGCGAATCTCCCCATCCGAAGCGGATCGATCGACGTTAGGCGTTGGAAGGCGACGGCGTCAAAGGCGAACGCTGCGACTCACGCGCAGAAACAGCGAGATACGGCGCACCGATCTTCCGACAAACCCCCGCTCAAGCAGGGAGGCTCCGCGAGCCGAGCGGTAGCGTCTCCAGAAGAATGCGCTCAAGCAGCCAGACGCCGCGCGTCGAGCGGTAGCGCCGATCGCTTAGTGCGCGGTCTTCTTGCCGCCCTTCAGGAAGAAGTAGCCGGCCACGCCCACGACCACGGCCGCGATCAGGCCGCTGATCATGCTGCCGCCCGGCTGGAAAGCCAGGGTCAGGAACAGCAGGGCGCAGGCGATGATCAGCGAGCCCCACTTGGCCAGGTCCTGGAACAGGGCCCAGGTCGCCGACTGCTCCTCGATCGTCATCGTGCCGTGCACATAGGCCTCCGCATCGTGGTCGGCGGCGTCGTGCAGGGTGTCGTGCTGATGGTCGGCCATGGGAGGGGTCCGGTCGTGAAAGCGTTGTGGCGGGTCTTATAGCGACAGGGGCGTCAGGCTCAAGGCTTTCAGCCCAGCGCCTCGAACTGATCGACCAGCCGTTCCAGCCGCCGGGTCCCGATGGTCCAGAACGCCGGGTCGCGCGGATTCAGCCCGAAAGGCTCCAGCGCCTCGACGTAGGTCTTCGTTCCACCGGCCGCGAGCAGTTCCCGGTACAGCGGCGCGAACCCGTCCGGGTCCTTTCGCCGCGTCTCCATCAGGGCCGCGACCAGCAGGTCGCCGAACGCATAGGCATAGACGTAGAAGGGCGAGTGGACGAAGTGGCTGACATAGCTCCACCACGTCTCGTAGCCGGGATTCAGCGTCACCGCGGGTCCCAGAGACGCGCCCATCTCTTCGATGAACAGGTCGCCAAGGCGGTCGGCCGAGACCTCGCCCTTCGCCCGCTCGTCGTGGAAGCGGGTCTCGAAGCGGTGGAAGGCGATCTGACGCACCACCGTGTTCAGCCCGTCCTCGATCCGCCCGGCCAGCAGGCCGCGCTGCTCGGCCTTGGGAGCCGTGGCCAGCAGCCGGTCGAACGTCAGCCCCTCGGCGAAGATCGACGCCGTCTCGGCCAGGGTCAGGGGCGTGTCGGCCAGCAAAGTGCCCCTTTCCGCCGCCAGGGTCTGGTGCACGCCGTGACCCAGCTCATGCGCCAGGGTCAGGACGTCGCGCCGCTCGCCCATCCAGTTCAGGAAGACATAGGGGTGCCGGTCGGCCGTGACCGGGTGGGCATAGGCTCCTGACTGCTTGCCCGCCCGCGCGCGTCCGTCGATCCAGGGCTTGTCGAAGAACCGTCCGGCGCGGTCCGAGAATTCGGACCCCAGGTCGCCGAAGCTCTCCAGCACCAGCGCGCGGCCCTGCGTCCAGTCGAACCCGCGCGGGGCCGTCGTCTCCAGCGGTGCATTGCGATCCCACTGGTCCAGCTTTGCCTTGCCCAGGGCTTTCGCCTTCAGCGCATAGTAGCGGTGCGACAGTTTCGGATAGGCGGCAGCGACCGCATCGGCCATGGCGTCGACCGCCTCGCCGTCGACCTCGTTGGCCAGGTGGCGGCTGTCGGCCGGCCGCTTGAAGCCGCGCCAGCGGTCCTCCATCGCCTTGTCGGCGGCGACGGTGTTCAGCACCAGGGCCAGGGTCGAGGTTCGCGCCGCCAGGGCGGCGTTCAGCCCCTCGGCCGCGCCGCGACGCTTGGCTTCCTTGGGATCGGACAGCTGGTTCAGCGCCTCCGACAGCGTCAGGCTCTCCTTGCCGCTCTCGACCCGCAGCGCCGCCAGGGTCTCGTCGAACAGCCGGGGCCACTGGGCCGCGATCGGCATCCGCTCGGCGATGAAGGTCTCCAGCTCGCTCGACAGCTCATGCGGCTTCATGGCCCGCACGCGTCGCAGCCAGGGTCGCCATTTCGCCGCGTCAGCATCGGCCGACAGCGCGGCCTCGATCTCCGCCTCGTCCAGCTGGTTGATCTCCAGCGTCAGCCAGACCGTCGGGGTGGCGATGGTCGTGATCTTCTCGCGCAGGTCGGCCTCGAACCCTTGCGCTCCCGCATCGTCACGCGCCGTCGAGGCGGCCAGAAACGCATAGGCCCCCAGGGCGCCGAGGCGCTCGCTGGCCTGTTCGTACAGGGTGATCGCCCGGTTCAGCGTCGCCCCCAGCGCCGGCGCATCGCCGCGTTGCGCGACGAACCGCCCCTTGAGCGCATTCATCTCGGCCACGCCCTGCCGCGCGGTCTCCAGATCGGCCGCGATCCTCGCATCCGTGCGCGAGCCATAGAGGTCGGACAGGTCCCACAGCGGCGGCTCGGCGGGATCGGAATGGGGCGGGGCTTTGAAGGGCGCGTTCATGCCCCTCGTTGTGGGGTCGCGGGCGGCGCGGCGCAACGGCCGAAAGCCGCCAGACGACCGGCATGGATCGTCGCACGCTGGGCCACTCACACAGGAGATCACCCCGTGACCTATCGAATCGAAGCCCTGCCCGTCGCGCCGTTCGCGCCCTATTTCGCCATGACCGACGCCGAGCTGGCCGCCGTCGGCGCGCGGCGCTGGGTCGCCGACGCGCCCGGCCGCGCTCCCTGCCGCGTCAGCCTTCGCGACGCCGAGGCCGGCGAAAGGCTGGTCCTGGTCAACCACGTCCATATGACCGACCCGACCTCGCCCTATCGCGCGTCTGGGCCCATCTTCGTCCGCGAGGCCGCCGAGCAGGCCGCCCCTGTCGAGGGCGCGGCACCGGACATGTTGCGCAAACGCCCGCTGTCGCTGCGCATCTACGATCGCCGGAACATGATGCTGGACGGTCTCGTGATCGACGGCACCGACCTCGACGCGCGCCTGGCCGAATGGTTCGACCATCCATCGACGCAGCAAGTCCACATCCACTTCGCGCCTCGCGGCTGCTACCTCGCCCGGGCTGTTCGTCAGGAACCATCGCTTTCCTGACGGCCGCGCTTGAGGTCATGTGGGTGGCCGTGAGGCGCAAGGGGCGGACCATGACGACAGAAACCACCGATCAATCCGGCGCGGGCCGCGACACCCTGGGCCAGACCGGCGATCGCCGGGCCATCGGTCTGGCGCGGCTGGCCATCGGGCTGGTGCAGGGCGTGTTGCTCTACTGGCTGGTCCAGTCGACCGAGGGCGGCCCGCGTACCTGGCCCGCGACGGAGCCGGCCCTGTTCGGCCCCCTGCTGATCGTGTCCCTTTATTTGCCGCTGGTCCTGCTGGCCGGCGTGGGTCGGTTGCGGCTGCTGACCCTGGCCATCTGGACCGGCATCGCCGCCGTCGTTCTGGCCCTGCTGGCCTGGCACGACATCGCCCGTCAGACCGCCGGCGAAAACACCCAGCTGACCTTTGGCCTGATGGCCTTCGGGGCCACCGCCCTGTTCATCGCCCACCATCTGATCGTCCCGGCCGACCGCGAGCGACGCCCGATCGCCAACTACGCCACCTATTTCGACGTCGCCTGGATGGCCGGGGTCCAGCTGGCCCTGTCGATCGCCTTTGCCGGGGCCTTCTGGCTGCTGCTGTGGCTGGGCGCGGCGCTGTTCAACATCATCGGCCTGAGCTTCCTGGGCGATCTGCTGGAGGAGGCCTGGTTCTCGCTGCCCCTGACCGGCCTGGCCTTCGCCACCGCCGTCCAGCTGACCGATGTCCGCGACGGCCTGATCCGGGGCGTGCGCACCGTGGCCCTGATGCTGCTGTCCTGGCTGCTGCTGGTCCTGACCGTGCTGGTCGGAGGCTTTCTCGCCGCCCTGCCCTTCACCGGGCTGGATGGCCTGTGGGAGACGGGCAGCGCGACCGCCCTGGTCCTGTCCGCCGCCGGGGCCCTGATCGTCCTCATCAACGCCGCCTATCAGGACGGCCGGGCCGACAACCTGCCGCCCGCCGTGCTCCGGCTGGCCGTCCGCGTCGCCTCGGTCCTGCTGACGCCCCTGATCCTGATCGCCGCGTGGGGCCTCAGCCTGCGGATCGGCCAGCACGGCCTGACGCCCGACCGGATCATCGCCGTGGCCTGCGCCCTCGTCGGTGCCGCCTATGCCGGCGGCTACGGCTTCGCGGCGCTCCGGACCTTCTGGTCGAAGGGTGACTGGATGCAGCCGCTGGAGCGCACCAATATCGCCACCGCCGTGCTCGAGGTGGTCGTCATCCTGGCTCTGTTCAGCCCCCTGGCGGACCCGGCGCGCCTGTCGGTCGCCGATCAGGTCGCGCGGCTGGAAAGCGGCAAGGTCACGCCGCAGACCTTCGACTACCGGTTCCTGGCCTTCGACAGCGGCCGTGTGGGTACAGCGGCGCTGGACCGGCTGATCGCCTCGCCGGATCCCGACGTCGCCAAGCGCGCCCAGGCGGCGAAGGACGGCGCGGTCTCCGACGATCCGGCGACCGAGACCTTCGCCGCGTCCATCGAGACCCTGCCGGGCGAGGCCGGTCTGCCCGTCGCCTTCCTGGCGACGCCGCCGCTGGAGGACCCGCGGCGCAACTGCACCCTTCCCGGACGTTGCCTCGCCGTCCAGCGCGACATGAATGGACAGCCGCCGCTGGAAATCCTGCTCGTGCAGGAAGACCGCATCACCCTGTTCGCGCGCCAGGACGCCGAGGCCTTCGTCCCGGTCGGCGACTATGCCATCCCCACCTGCGACGGCGCACGGCCCGGCGATGCCCGGCAACTGCTGCGGGACGGCAAGCTGGTCCCTGTCGCCCCGGGGGGCTGGAAGGATCTGGCGGTCGAGGGCCGCGGGTCGTCCACCCTCTCGACCAGCGCCTTCCCGACCCCGCCGCCGCCCTGTTAACCGACCGGACACCACGCCCTCTCACCCGATCTTCACCGCGCCGGCCCTAAAAGCGTCCCGAAACGAGCCAGTCACGCTTCGTCGCGCGACGGCCGATCCGGTGATGAGGGTGCCCTATGGCCAAGACCGTTCTGGTGGTCGACGACGATCCGACCCAGCGCCGCCTGGTTCAGGCCGTGCTGGACCGTGAGGGCTATGTCGTCGTCCATGCCGAGAGCGGCGGCGAGGCCATCGATCGCCTGACCAAGGGCGGCGGCGCCGACGTCGTCCTGCTGGACCTCGTCATGCCCGGCATGAGCGGCATGGAGGCCCTGGCCGAGATCCGCACCGCCGGCGTCACCACCCCCGTCATCGTCCTGACCGCGAACGGCGGCATCGAGACCGTGGTCAAGGCCATGCAGGCCGGGGCCCAGGACTTCTTCATCAAGCCCGCCAGCCCGGAACGCATCCTCGTCGGCATCCGCAACGCCCTGCAGCTGACCCAGCTGACCGCCGAGGTCGGCCGCCTGAAGAAGCATGTGGCCGGTCGCGTCACCTTCGCTGATCTGGTCGGCGACAGCCGCCCCATGCAGATGGTCAAGCAGCTCGGCACGCGCGCCGCCCGCTCCACCATCCCGGTCCTGATCACCGGCGAGAGCGGCGTCGGCAAGGAAGTGATCGCCCGCGCCCTGCACGGGGCCAGCGACCGCGCCGGCAAGCCCTTCGTCGCCGTCAACTGCGGGGCCCTGCCCGCCAACCTGGTCGAATCCATCCTGTTCGGCCACGAGAAGGGCAGCTTCACCGGCGCCTCCGACAAGCACCTCGGCAAGTTCATGGAGGCCAACGGCGGCACCCTGTTCCTGGACGAGATCGGCGAACTGCCGCTGGACATGCAGGTCAAGCTGCTGCGCGCCCTGCAGGAGGGCGAGATCGACCCGGTCGGCGCCAAGCGCGCGGTCAAGGTCGACGTCCGCATCGTCTCCGCCACCAACCGCGACCTGTCGAGCGCCGTGGCCGAGGGCCGGTTCCGCGAGGACCTGTTCTATCGCCTGAACGTCTTCCCGATCGAGGCTCCGTCCCTGCGCGAGCGCCGCGAGGACATTCCGGCCCTGATCGACCACTTCATCGGCCGCTTCAACGTCGAGGAAGGCAAGCGGATCGCCGGGGCCGCGCCCGACACCCTGGCCCTGCTGACCGCCTTCGACTGGCCCGGCAACGTCCGCCAGCTGGAGAACACCATCTATCGCGCCATCGTCCTGGCCGACGCGCCGTTCCTGCAATCGCACGACTTCCCGGCCATCTCGGGGATCGCCATGCCGCTGGAACCGCACGACCGGCCCTCGGCCGCGATCGTCAGCTATGCCGACCTGCCGCCCCTCCCCGAGCAGCCCATCCGCATCCTCGACGAACGCGGTCACCTGCGCACGCTCGAGGACATCGAGCGCGACCTGATCCAGCACGCCATCGAGGTCTATGCCGGTCACATGTCGGAGATCGCGCGCCGCCTCGGCATCGGTCGGTCGACCCTGTACCGCAAGGTTCGCGAACAGGGTCTGGAAGGCGTGCTGAAGGAAGCCTCCTGAGCGCACTGTGGCCGCAGGGACGCAGGTTGCAACCCGGACGTGTCCGCGACACAATTGGCCTCATTGACGCCGCGACGGATACCGATAGCAGGGCCGTATAACAACGACCGTCGGACAGGGCCGCATGCGCGCAGGCCTGAAATCGCCGGGCCTTTTCCTCGTTCTGTCCGGACCGTTTCATGACCATCGCCGCAGCCCTGCTCTACGCCCTCGCCTCGGGCGCCCTTCAGACTGCGCCCGTGCAGACCGCCCCCCAGACGCCCCCCGTTCCCACGGCCGAGGACGAGCAGGATCAACAGCCGTCCGGCGCGCCCGCGACGACGGATGACGAAGACGCGGACGTCGTCGAGGACGTCCTGGTCACGGGCGCCAGGGCGCGCGGCAGCGTCCGCGGCGACATCGAACCCGACATCACCCTGACCTCCGAGCAGCTGGCGGCCTATGGCGCCACCAACGTCGCCGAACTGCTGGCGGCGGTCGAACCCCTGACCCGCAGCGGTCGCGGGCGCGGCGACGGCGGACCGGTGGTGCTGCTGAACGGACGTCGCACCTCCGGCTTCCAGGAAATCCGCGGCATTCCGTTCGAGGCGATCGAGCGGTTCGAGATCCTGCCGGAAGAGGTCGCCCTGACCTATGGCTTCGCGGCCGACCAGCGGGTGGTCAACATCATCCTGAAGGCCGATTTCCGCCAGGGCTCGCTGCAGGGACGCGTCAGCGGACCGTCGCAGGGGGGTCGCACGACCACGGGCGCCCAGATCAGCGCCTTCCAGGTCAACGTCCGCGACCGCTGGAACTTCGAGCTGGAGCAGACCCACAATACCGCCCTGTTCGAGGACGAGCGCGACATCAACCGCTCGCCGGGCTCCCAGCCGTTCGACCTGATCGGCAATGTCGCGGGCATTCCCTACGGCAGCCAGATCGATCCGGCCCTGACGACTCTGGCAGGCACGCCCGTCACGGTCGCCGCCAACCCCGGTGTTTCCAACCCGACCCTGGCCCAGTTCGCGGCCGGCGCGAACGCCCCGCGCACGGGTGACCTGGGGGCCTATCGCACCCTGCTGCCGCGCGGCGACACCACCCGGCTGACGGCCTCGTGGGCCCGCGACCTGAACGAGACGATCAAGGGCACGGTCAGCCTGAGCCTCAACGACACCGCCAGCTTCAGCTACCTGGGCTTGCCGGGCGTGACGCTGCAGGCCCCGGCCGGCCGGAACGGTTCGCCCTTCTCGCGCGACGTGGCCGTCTATCGCTACATCGCCGATCCCGGTGCCGTGACGCGCGACAGCGAGACCCTGAGCGGCAATCTGGGCCTGCTGCTGGACGGCTATCTGGGCGACTATCGCTGGTCGGTGTCCGGGGCTTACGACCGGGTCGAGACGGACACGACGACGGGCCGCGGGCTCGACGCCACGGCGGCGCAGGCGGCCGTGACCGCCGGGACGCTGAACCCCTTCGGGGCCCTGAGCCCGTCCAGTTTCACCCGTCTGGTCGACACCGCCAACTCGGTCGCCAGTGGCGGAAACCTCGAGGCCGTCGTGAGCGGCGACCTGTTCGAGGCCCCCGCCGGCGGTCTGAACATGACGCTGAAGCTGGGGGGCGACACCCGCACGCTGGATTCGGAAAGCACCCGGGCCGGCCTCTTCAGCGCCCGCTCGATCGGGCGCGACCGCGCCTATGGTCTGGCCAACTTCACCCTGCCCGTTTCGGACCCCAGCCGCGAGATCCTGGGCTTCCTCGGTGACCTGTCGGTCAACTTCAACGCCGGCTACGACCACGCGTCGGACTTCGGTGGCCTGATGACCCTGGGGGCCGGATTCAACTGGGTTCCCGCCGATCCGCTCAGCGTCATCGTCAGCTATACGGACGAAGAGGGCGCGCCGACGATCCAGCAGCTGAACGACCCGGTCATCACTACGCCCAACGCTGCCGTGTTCGATTTCCGCACCGGCCAGACGGTTCTGGTCAACCGCATCGACGGCGGCAACGCCGGCCTGGACTCCGATAACCGGAACGTCTGGAAGGTCGGCCTGAACTTCAAGCCGTGGTCGGCCCGGGACTTCAGCGTCAGCACCAACTACACCAGCACCACCATCGAGAACGCGATCAGCGCCTTCCCGACCATCACGGCCGATCTGGAGGCCGCCCTGCCGTCGCGGTTCACCCGCGATTCCTCGGGTCAGCTGATCTCGATCGACGCCCGCCCGCTGAACTATTCGGAGACGCGCCGCGAGGAGCTGCGGACCGGATTCAACTTCTCGCGTGCCTTCGGAACGCCGACGCCTCCGGCCGCCGGCGCGCCCGGCGCGGGCGGCATGCCCGGTCTGGGCGGCGGCCGTCCGGGTGGCGCGGGCGGCCCGCCTGCGGGTGCCGGGGGCGGCCAGGGACGTCCGGGCGGCGGCACCATGATGTTCGGCGGTGGTGGACGCGGCGGCTTCGGCGGCGGACAGCCGGGCCAGGGGCGCTTCAACCTGTCGGTCTATCACACCTACCGTTTCACCGACCGGATCGTGATCGCCGACGGCCTGCCGGTCCTCGACCTGCTGGACGGCGCCGCGACCGGATCGCGTGGCGGCACGCCCCGCAACGAAGTCCAGGTCCAGGGCGGCGTGTTCAAGAGCGGCCTGGGCGCCTTCGTCAACGCCAACTGGCTTGAGGGGACCGAGGTCGACGGCGGCCTCGGCGGATCGGACCTGACCTTCGGGTCGCAGACGACCGTGAACCTGAACGTCTTCGCCGACCTGTCGTCTCGCCCGACCTGGGTTGCCAAATACCCCTGGCTGAAGGGGTCGCGCATCAACCTGGGGATCCAGAACCTGTTCGACAGCCGTCAGGACGTCCGCTCGTCCACCGGCGACGTCGGCTTCAACTACCAGCCTGACTTCCTCGACCCCCAGGGCCGGGTCGTCACCCTGACCTTCCGCAAGATCCTGTTCTAGATCGTCCATCGATGCGCCGTCCGGGTTCGTCCCGGGCGGCAAGCGGTTCATCACAAAGGACACGAAGAGAGCCACAAAGGGCACGACGAGTCCTGTGACGTTGCCCGCACCAGTCCTGTCTTCGCCCTTGGATCAATGCGGCGTACGCCGCGAACGATGCACCTTGAAAGAAGAGATCGATCTCAAAAGCGACTCCGCGCCCTCCGTGTCCTTCGTGGCTGCCTTGGTGCCCTTTGTGATGAACCTTCTTGCCCCGGCACCTCGCCGGAAGGATCAGCGGCAGGCTCAGCCCACCGGGCGGCGGCGCTAGCTCTCGCCCCAGCCCCGCACCGATGCCCCGCCGAACACGACCTGGCGGCGCATCTCGCGCGACTGCAGCCCATAGATCAGCCGGGGTTCCGGCGCGCTGACGGCGTCCAGCGCCGCCCGGTGCTCCGGCGACAGGACCACGTCCAGCGCCGCGACATTGTCCGCCACCTGGGCCGCCTTGCTGACGCCCATCAGGGTCGAGGCGACGCCGGGACGGCCGATCACCCAGGCCAGGGCGATCCGTGCCGGGCTCTCGCCGGCCTCGTCCGCCACGCGGCGCAGTTCATCGACGATGCGCCAGTTCCGCTCCGTGAACAGGCTGTCGCCGAAGGGATTGGCGCCGTCCAGCCGCTTGTCGTCCTCGGGCCGCTGCCCGGTGCCCGTCGCCGCCTCGCGCGGCAGGCCACCGGCGCGCGGGGCCCCGGCCTCGACCGTCGCCCGGTCGTACTTCCCGGTCAGCAGGCCATAGGCCAGGGGACTCCAGGGCTGCAGACCCAGACCGAACTCGGCCGCCAGCGGGACGTGCTCGTCCTCCACGTCCCGGTTGGCGAGGGAATAGAAATACTGCAGCGCGATCGGCCCCGGCATCCCGTGGGCCCGGGCCAGGGTGGCCAGCTGGGCCACGTACCAGGCCGGCGTGTTGGACAGGCCCCAGTAGCGAACCTTGCCCGAGCGAACGAGGCCGGACATCGTCTCCAGCAGTTCCTCGGCCGGGGTCACCCCGTCCCAGACGTGCAGCCAGTACAGGTCGACATGGTCGGTCTTCAATCGCTTCAGGGACCCGTCCAGCGCCGCGTGCAGATGCCGCGCACCGGCACCGCCGCTGTGCGCCCCCGCCCCGGCCGCGAACCCGGCCTTGGTCGCCACCACCATCTGGTCGCGCAGGCCGCGCGCGGCGATGAATTCGCCCACCATCTCCTCGCTTCGGCCGCTGGAATAGACGTCGGCGGTGTCGACGAAGTTGCCGCCCGCCTCGACATAGGCGTCGAACACCGCCTGCGACCCCTCCTCGCCCAGGCCCCACCGCGCCATGCCGAAGGTCATGGTGCCCAGCGCCAGAGGGCTGACGACCAGGCCCGAACGACCCAGGGTGCGATAATCGGAGAGCGGCATACGGCGTTTCCTAGTGATTGCTACAGAACCCGTAGTCGCCCTTGCCGTTCCGCGTCAAGAGTTTCATATTGATCGTTATGGAAACGATGACGCAGCCTCGAAAGAAGACCGGACGGCCGCTGTCGTTCGACCGCGACGCCGCCCTGCATGCGGCCATGCTGACCTTCTGGCGGCATGGCTATGAGTCGACCTCGGTCGCGGACCTGACCGCCGCCATGGGCATCACGCCCCCCAGCCTCTATGCGGCGTTCGGCGACAAGAAGCGGCTGTTCCGGGAAACCGTGGCGCTCTACCTGTCCGGCGAACCGCCCGAGGCCACGATCGCGGCGGCCCCGTCCGCCCGCGCGGCCGCCGAGCGTCTGCTGACCGCCTCGGCCGAGGGCGTGACGGGCGACAACACCCCCACGGGCTGCCTGCTGGCCACCTCGGCGCTCAGCTGCTCGACCGCCGCCGCCGACGTCCAGGCCGAGATCGCCGCGATCCGCCACGGCATCGAGGGGGCCCTGCGCGCGCGGATCCAGAAAGACATCGACCGCGGAGCCCTGCCGGCCGACACCGACGCCGACGCCCTGGCCGGCCACATGATGGCGATGACCCAGGGCCTGTCGACCCTGGCCCGCGACGGGGCCTCCCGCGAAAAGCTGCTGCGCGTGGCGGCACAGGCGATGCAGGTGTGGCCCCCGCAGGGATAGCATCGCATTGAACAGGAATAAATTCCTTACTGCCCCTTGAAGGCACCGCAACGCCGACCATTTGCGGAGCGGTCTTTGACATCCGAACCCGGTGGCGCACCCGACGAAGGACGCCCGACATTTCCGATAATCATGGCCGGGGTGCCACCCGCGCGTCCGCAAGCCTCTGATTTCCTTAAAGCGGTCCCGGCGATTGGCACGCTGGCACCCTGTTTTTCTGGCATGCCACCCCTCTCACAGCCCGTGACGGCTCCCCGCCGGCCATCGCCTTCGACAGCCGAGGCGCGGTCGATGCCTTTGAGGCCGAACCCCAAAAGCGGCCCGGCGCCTGCCGGCTCGTTCACCTTTGGGGCGGGGAAGAACCGACGGCGTTCGATCCAGGCGGACCCTGGCCTCATCGCCACGCCTCAGCCCATTCCCCGACATGGCGCAGGGCTTGAACCGACTGCATTGCCGCGGTGCCGCCCAAGCGGATCAGTAGATCCAGAACACCTCGTCGTTCTCGGTCCAGCCGACAACAATGTGGCCTTGTTCCTCGTCGTCTCCGATCCACCGATACCGGACCATCTCGCCTCCCGTGACTGACCACTGCTCGACCGGTGCGAAGACGTGTTCGGGTCGGACGCCCCATGACGGGGCCGTCTCCCCGCCCGCGGCGATGATCTCGGACGCCAGCAGGCTATCCGGCAGATCAGCGTCGGCGCGGCGAAAGGCGCGGCGCAAGCGTGCGGTCCGGGCGTCCTCGGCCATCACGGGCTGGGTCAGATAGGTCGAGCCCGGGGCAAGCCCCTCGGCGATGGCGAGGGCCAGGTCCTCCAGCGGCGGCTCACCGTCCTCGTCGGTATTGCAGACAGCCAGGACCTGGATGCCCGATCCGCCGAACGCCATCGTCTGGGAAACGAACCCGGGCACGGCCCCGGTATGGTGATAGAGCGACTGACCGCGACACCGCTCCAGAAAGACCCCGGCTCCGTAAGGCGCAGCGCGGCCGGTGCGGAGGCTCCCCGGCTGCCAGGCCAGGGCTGCGGTCTCCGGTGACATCAGGGTCGAGGCGGCGACGGCCTTGCACCAGGGCGCCCAGTCCAGAGCGCTGAACAGGACACCGCCGTCGGCGGCGCGGCTCATCTCGTCCTCCATCTGGTCAGCCTTGGACAGCTTGTCGCCGCTCAAGGTGAAGCCCTGCGCGCGGGCGGCGATGTCAGTCGCGGTCGCGTCCGGGCGCGCGAAGGGAAGGCCGGCGGGGGCGAAGACTCGCTCGCGCAGATAGTCGGCATAGGTCATTCCGCTGACTGCCTCGATCAGCCAGCCGAGGACGAGATAGTTCGTGTTGGAATAGGCCCAGGACTCGCCGGGCTCGAAGTCGCGGCCCTCTGACACCGCATCGAAGACCATCCGTCGGCTGACCGGTTCGGACCAGTCCTCGACCTGATCCAGATAGTCCGGCAAGCCCGAGGTCTGGTGCAGCAGGTTTGCGATCGACGTCCGGGCCAGCACAGGGGGCAGACCGGTCACATGGGCGCCAAGTCGATCGTTCAGGGCGATCCGGCCCGCCTGCAGAAGTTGAAGCACCGCCAGGCCCGTGACGAATTTGCCGTTCGAGCCGATGTGGAACAGCGTTTCCGGCGTTACCGGTCGGCGCGGGGAGCGTCGGGCGTCGCCCCAGGCAAAGACCCCGGCGGGCTCGCCGTGGCGGGCGGCCACCACCACCCCGCCCACGCTGCCGGAGCCGCTCACGAGCGCGCCGAGGGTCTCGGCCACGGTTTCAGGCAAGGGCGGCGGGGATCCATCGCCCGCGACGTCCGGCTGCGGTTCCGACACTGCATCCGGTCCACAGCCTGCAAGGCCTATCCCCGCAAGGGCCGCTCCCACCAGTCCTCGTCGGTTCAGCATGTTTTCCCCCTGATCGCGTGGCGGAAGAAACGGCGCGTGGCAGCGACAGTCAATGTGACGAGTTCTGACGGCGTCGGTGTTCCACCCGGGCGAGCGCTTGTCTTTCCAATTCCCCGGCCGCTGCCGAAACGGTGCCGCGCAGACCGCTCCAAAGCCCACGGAAAGCGGAGGACGCCGCGCATCCATCGACGCGATGGGGCGCAGACAGGCCCATCGCAGACGTCCTCATTCCACCCCTGTCCGTCATTCGGCCCGTCCGTCTCGGCGACCTAGCCCTCCGACGCCCCCGGCCCCCTACGCCCCCAGCGGCGCTTCGGCTCTTCGCCGTTCGCCTTCAGGGTGATCTCCTTCAGCTTGCGGCCCTGCATCGACGACAGGGCCTGGCCCGGCGCGCCCTTCTCCGGATCGCCGAAGGCCCGGCCATAGGTCTTGATGCGGTCCGTGACGCCCTCGATGAACTCGCCCTCCCATTCGGACAGGGCGATCCCGGCCTTGTCGGCCGCGCGCTTCGCGCGTTTGAGCGCATTCAGGGCCTTGCGGCGCGCGGCCTCGCGCTCGGCCTCGAACGGGCTGGGCGCGGGCTTGTCCTTCTTCTGGAACCCCAAGCCGGGCTTGAACCCGGACGAGCGCTTGAGGGACCCGCCCCCCTTGTCCCGGGGTTGGGTCTTCGGACCGCCCGTGATGGGCGTCCGCTTCAGGATCAGATCTCGCCGAGCGCCGACAGATACAAGTCCAGGATCGCGTCCTCTTCCTGGCGCTTGGCCTTGTCCTGCTTGCGGATGCGGATGACCTTCCTCAGGATCTTGACGTCGTAGCCCTCGCCCTTGGCCTCGGCGAAGACCTCCTTCATGTCTTCCATGACGGCGGCCTTGTCTTCTTCCAGACGCTCGATCCGCTCGATGATGGTCCTCAACCGGCCCTGGGCCGCCGAGTTCAGAACGTCGGGCGAAGCGTCGAAGGAAGCGTCGTCGGCCATGGGGAAGTCTCCGGAAAATCGAGCGGGGACGCTAACCATGTCCCGGCCCCCGGCTCAACGCCGGACACGAAAAAGGCCGCGGACAAGGTCCGCAGCCTGTGGATCGTTGGAAGCGCGCCCGTCGGGCGCGCGCCAGTCAGCCCTGCTTCGCCTTGAAGCGCGGGTCGGTCTTGTTGATCACGAAGACGACGCCCTTGCGGCGCACGACCTTGCAGTCGCGGTGACGGGTCTTGAGCGACTTGAGCGAGCTGCGGACCTTCATGGTCGGAAATCCTTGGTGGCGCTGAACGCTCGCCGCTCGGCGGCTTGCGGCTTCAGCGCGGGCTGGAGGCAAAACGAAAACAGAAAAGCCGCAAGGAAGCCCCAGCGGCGGAGGCGTGCGTATAGCCACGCCCCCTGCCTGCGTCAAGCCGCGTGGCCTACTGCTTGTTCTGCTCGCCGCCCGACAGCACGGCGGCTTCGGCCGGCGACGCCGGGGCGGCGACCTCCTCGGCCGTGGCGTCGGCCATGGCGTCGGGCGCGGGAGTCACGCCGCCGTCCGTGGGCAGTTCGGTCGGGCCTCCGACGGACGGAGCCGTCGTCGATTCGATCGGCTGTTGCGGAGCGGCCGTGGCGGGCTCCTCGGCAGCGGGCTGGCAGGCCGCCAGGGCCAGGGCGGTCAGGGCGGCAAGCGATGCGGACGTGATACGCATGGTCGGTCTCCTCGAATGGATCGGCGTTCGATGACAAACGGCCAAGCCCGACGAAGGGTTGCGTTCCCCGCCCTGCGGCGGTCAGTCGCCGACGAAATCCTGGGCGAACTCCGGAGCGTCTCCGTCCTCGATCGGATCCTCGTCGTCCGGCCCGGACCGCGACGGGTCCGGCACCTCGAACCCTGTCGGCAGCGACAGGTCGAGCAGGCCGGCGGCCTTCATCTCGGCCGCGCCCGGCAGGTCGTACAGGCTGGCCAGACCGAAATGCTCGAGGAAGCGGTCGGCGGTCGCATAGGTGACCGGGCGGCCGGGCGTCCGCCGGCGTCCCCGCAGTCGCACGAACCCCATCTCGAGCAGCAGATCGAGCGTCCCCCGCGAGATCGACACGCCCCGCACGCTCTCGATCTCGGCCCGGGTGACGGGCTGATGGTAGGCGATGATGGCCAGGGTCTCGAGCGCGGCCTTGGACAGGCGGCGCGGCTCCTCGCGCTCCTCGGTCATCAGGAACGACAGGTCCGCCGCAGTGCGGAAGGCCCAGCGATCGGCGACGCAGGCCAGTTCGACCCCCCGCCCCTCATACCGGGCCCGCAAGGCGGCGATGGCCCGGCCGGCGTCGGCCCCCTCTGGCAGGCGGCGCGCGATGTCGGCCGCGGACAGCGGGCCGACGGCGGCGAACAGCAGGGCCTCGACCCGCCGCTCGATCTCGGCCTCGTCGGGGGCGAAGGTCAGGCCGCTCACGGCGTCAGCTCCAGTGGCTGTCCCAGACCACGCCGCTTCAGCCAGACTTCATCGAACGCCTTCTCCTGGCGGACATCCATGGCCCCCTCCTTCACCAGTTCGAGGCCGGCGGAGAGGGTGGAGGCGGTCAGGGAGGCCTGCGAGGGCCCCTCCCCGTCGCGGACGGGTGCCACCCGCTCCAGCGGGGTCCAGTCGGACAGCCGGGGCAGGATGTCGCGCAGCCAGTCGCGGGCCTCCTCCAGCGGATAGGCCTCGACCCGCTGGCCGGGATTGTAGTGGCGGGCCTGTTCGCGGCGGCGCTGGCCGACATAGGCGGCCATCAGTTCGTACAGGCTGGCGTCGATCCGGTCGGACGGGACGATCACCGTCGCCTGCGGGTCGCCCCGCATGAAGACGTCGCGCTTCAGCTGGGGCCGGGCCTGCAGGGCGTCCGAGGCCTTGCGCATCGCCTCCAGCTTCTGCAGCCGGAAGGCCAGGGTGGCCGCCATCTCCTCGGCCGGCGGTTCGTCGCCCTTGCCCTTGTCGGTGCGCGGCAGAAGCAGTCGGGACTTCAGATAGGCCAGCCACGACGCCATCACGAGATAGTCGGCCGCCAGCGAGAAATTGCGCCGCCGCGCCTCGTGCACGAAGGCCAGATACTGCTCGGCCAGCCGGGTGATCGACAGCTTCAGCAGGTCGACCTTCTGGTTCCGCGCCAGGGCCAAGAGGACGTGCAGCGGGCCTTCGTAGCCGTCCAGATCGACCACGAAGGCGTCGCGGTCGTCGACCTCGGCCACCGCCGTGAAATCCAGGTTGGGCTGGAAGGTCTGGCTCATTCCGCTGGCCTACCGCGCGGTCGCGCTGCTTGAGGCGGGCTCACGCCTGCGCCTCGCCGACGTCCGGCCCTTTCGAGGCCTCCAGGCGACCGGCCAGCATCGCGTCGAACCGGCCCCGGGCCTCGAACACGTCCAGAGGCTCGGGCGTATGGACGATCCGGGCCAGGGCAGCTTGCGCGCGGCGCGCCGCCCCACCCTTCAGCCGGCCGACGCCCTCGGCGACCTGACGCATCTGGTCCATCTCGCCGTTCCAGTGGATCACCAGATCGCATCCGGCCTTCAGCGATTTCTCGGCCCGCTCGGTCAGGGTGCCGGACAGGGCATTCATGACC
Source organism: Brevundimonas subvibrioides ATCC 15264 (assembly GCF_000144605.1). Taxonomy (NCBI): domain Bacteria; kingdom Pseudomonadati; phylum Pseudomonadota; class Alphaproteobacteria; order Caulobacterales; family Caulobacteraceae; genus Brevundimonas; species Brevundimonas subvibrioides. Next base: position 3,060,977 of record NC_014375.1, read on the forward strand.
AGGTCGTCGGACAGCAGCAGCCCGCCAAAACCGAGGTGGTCCCGGATCATCCGGATGGCCTTCCGGGACTGGGTCGCGGGACGCTTCCGGTCGATGGCGGTGAAGACGATGTGGGCCGTCATGCCGATCGGCATGTCCGACATGGCCTTGAACGGCGCGAAGTCCCAGGCGTCCAGCGCCTCCAGCCCGGCGTGGACGGTCGGCAGTTCCTTGTGGCTGTCGGCGAAGGCTCGGCCGTGGCCGGGCATGTGCTTGATGACCGGCAGGACGCCCCCGGCCAGCAGGCCCTCGGCCACGGCCCGGCCCAGCTGCGTGACCGTCGCCGGATCCTGGGCATAGGCCCGGTCGCCGATGATATCGTGAGCGCCGGCCGTCGGGACGTCCAGGACAGGGGCGCAGTCGATGTTGATGCCGACCGACTTCAGGTCATGGGCCATGAGCCGTCCGCCCAGCCGGGCCAGTTCGCGGGCCGTCAGCGGATCGTTCGTGGCCTTCAGATAGGCGTCGCCCGGCGGGTATTTCGGCCAGTGCGGCGGGCCCAGGCGCTGGACCCGTCCGCCCTCCTGATCGACCAGAACCGGCGCGTCCCAGCCGACGCTGTGGCGAAGCGCGTCGGTCAGGCGCAGGACCTGTTCCGGGCTGTCGACATTGCGCCGGAACAGGATGAAGCCCCACGGCCGGGCGTCGGCGAAGAAGGCGCGTTCCTCTTCCGTCAGCACCAGCCCCGAGCAGCCGTAGATGGCGGCGGTGGTCAAATCCCTACCGCACCAGGCAGTCGCCGCCGCCCGCCTTGATCGCCGAGCAGAAGCTGCGGGCATCCTCGGCGCTCAGGCCGGTGAAGGTGGTGCGATAGACGGTCGAGCCGTTGGACGCCGTCACCTCCTGCACCCGCTTGGTGGCGTTACGCGCGAACTGCGGGAAGCGCGCGGCCATGGCGGCGTACTCCCGATCGGCGATGGCGGTCGAGGAGAAGGCACCGATCTGGACGGCGGCCGATCCGCCCGCGCCGTTGGCGGCCGTGGGAGGAGGTGTCGTCGCGGCGGGGCGCGTCGGCGCGGGTGCCGGTGCCGGTGCGGGCCGGGTCACGGGCGGCGTCACGGGAGCGGCATCAACCGGGCGCGGCAGGGGCCGGGGCTGGGGCGTTTCGGGCGGTGCCGTGAACTGGGGCGCGGTGGCCGTGTCCTCGGCCTCGTCGTACAGGCCGACGCCGGATTCGGGATTGACGGGCTGGGCGTCCTCGGTCGGCTCGACCCGGATCTGGGGCACCGGCGTACCGATCGCGGGGGGCGCGTCGTTGGAGGACCGCAGGCCGGAACGGTAGAACAGGACCACGGCGATGATCAGCACCAGCAGCACGCCGGCGCTGACGATCAGGGTGACCGGCGGAGCCTTGGCCGGCGGGCCGCGACGCGCGTCGAACCCACCCCGGTTGAAGGGCAGATCGTCGTCGGTCGGGGGCGTATAGGCCCCGCGTTCCCGGGGGCGATGATCGTCGTCGTGGGACATGGCGTTTCGTCTCCATCGGACCGGGCGCGAATCGATGCGGCGGCCGCCCAGTCTAGCCCGTCCCGACCCCTTCGTAGAATCAGAGATCGAGGCCGATGTCGAGGTTGAACAGCTTGGAGTGCTCCTCGATCGCAAAGCGGTCGGTCATACCGGCGATGTAGTCGCAGACGGCCCGCGCCCGACGGGCCTCGGTACCCTCGGCGGCGAAGGCCCACTCGGTCGGCAGAACCTCGGGTTCGGCCATGAACAGCTGGAACATCTCGGCGAGGATGCGCCGGGCCTGGCTGCGGGTTCGGTTGACGCGGTAGTGGCGATACATCCGCTCGTACAGGAACCGTCGCAGCACCCCCAGATCAGCCAGCATGCCGGGCGAGAACTGGACCAGGGCGCGGGGGGCGGTGCGCACGGCCTGGACCGAGTCGACGCGGTGTTCGGCCAGCAGGCGGGTCGTCTCGGCCAGGACGTCGTCGACCATGACGCCGATCATGCGCCGGACCGCCTCCAGCCGGATCATTCGTTCGTCGACATCAGGCCAGTCGCGGCGCGTCGCCTCGAGCACCGGCCCGATCAGCGGCACCCCGGCCAGATCGGCGAGGGTGAACAGACCGGCCTGAACCCCGTCGTCGACGTCGTGGTTGTTGTAGGCGATGTCGTCGGCGATGGCGGCGCACTGGGCCTCCAGAGAGGCGAACCCGTCCAGCGACAGATCCCAGCCCCGGCCATAGTCGGCGATCGCCTTCCAGGCCGGATCGTCCAGCCGGTGCGTGACCGGGCCATTGTGCTTGATGACGCCTTCCAGCGTCTCCCACGTCAGGTTCAGGCCGCGCCAGGCCGGATAGCGGACCTCCAGGTCGGTCACGACGCGGAAGGTCTGGACGTTGTGATCGAACCCGCCCCAGGCGACCATCTGGGCCTGCAGCTCGTCCTCGCCGGCATGACCGAACGGCGGATGCCCCAGGTCGTGGGCCAGGGCGATGGTCTCGGCCAGATCCTGATCGAGCCCCAGCGCGTGCGCCAGCGACCGGGCGATCTGGCTGACCTCCAGACTGTGGGTCAGGCGGGTGCGGTAGTGGTCGCCCTCGTGCGCCACGAAGACCTGGGTCTTCTCCTTCAGACGGCGGAAGGCGGTGCAGTGGATGATGCGGTCCCGATCGCGGGCGAAGGCGCTGCGCGTCCGGCTGGGCGCCTCGGGGATCAGGCGTCCGCGCGAGGCGTCGGGCGTCTCGGCATAGGGACTGTGCGGCGTTGAGTGTCTCACGATGTAAGGCTTCATCCGTCCGGCCTTTGCGAACCGGCCTTTGCGGTCTCATATAGGGCACCATGACCAGCGTCCAATCCGAGGCCCCGACCTTCACCCTGTCGACCCGCGCGCCCGAGGGGATCGTGCTGGCCGACAGCGCGGCGAAGCGCCTGGCGAAACTGGCCGAGATCGAGGGTCATCCCGTCCTGCTGCGCGTGGCCGTCGAGGGCGGCGGCTGTTCGGGCTTCCAGTACCGGCTGGATCTGGTCGAGACCGGCGAGGCGGACGATCTCCGCATCGAGACGGCCGGCCAGGCGGCGCTGGTGGATCCGGTGTCCGTTCCCTTCCTGAAGGGATCCGAGATCGCCTGGGTCGATGAGCTGGCCGGGGCCCAGTTCGTCATCCGCAACCCGAACGCGGCGACCAGCTGCGGCTGCGGGGTCAGTTTCTCGATCTAGACCTCTCCTCCCCGTCCGAAGGATGGGGCTGCGGGCGGCTCGTATGCGAGCCGTCCTCCGTCGCGGCGCGGCTTCGCGCCGTGACGGAGGGGGCGAGACGGTGTCTGGGGTGAGGGCTTCGGGTGCTCGCCTGGCGAGACCCGGTCGCCCCCTCCGTCACTTCGCTACGCTCCGTGCCACCTCCCCATCGCCCTTCGGCGATGGGGAGGAGACCGCGGGCACGCATCATCGCTCTTCCGCTGTGAACGGGTCGGGGAAGCGGCGGAGCCAGGGCGATCTCGCCCGGGACCGTGACGACCGCCGTCGCCGACGGCCGCCTGTAGAAGAGTTTCGGCGTGGTCGCCGTGGCTCCGCTCGACCGGTTTTCGCAAGCGTTCGGGGGCGGGATGTCTTGTGTCGGGCAACGCCGGGGGCCTCTTCCCCGACGCCTTGGTGCTGTCCCGATTTGTCCCTTTCCGAGTCTTAGCCCACGACAGGCGACGACGCCCAGTGCGCCGCCGGACCCGGGGTTTCGCCCCGGCATGCCCTGCGATCGACCCCGCCGCGCGTCCGGGTCCTGGGCCCAGGACGCCTTCCCCTCGCAACGGGACGGCAAAAGGATAAACGCGTTTCCGATGCAGGCGCGTCCGGACGCTGCCTGTGAGGATCTGGCATTGATCGGATTGGGGAATTCGGGGCCAGCGCGGACAACTCGACGGTAGGGAGCAGACACAAACCGTCTCCCTCCCCCTCGGGGGAGGGCAGGTCGCGCAGCGACCGGGTGGGGACGGCTAGGCAAGGCCGCACCGACCTGAGTCTGGCTCGCCTTGCCCGCCCCACCCGGTCTCCGCTGCGCTCCGACCCCCCTCCCCGATCGGGGAGGGAGACGGTTTTCTGCCGCTACACCGGCATCCGCATGATTTCCTGGTAGGCCTGAATCACTTGGTCGCGGACGGCGATGACGGTTTCCAGCGAGGCTTCGGCGCTGGAAACGGCGGTGACCATGTCGATCATGGAACCCTGCCCCTGGACCGCCTGGGTCATCTGGGTCTCCGCCGCACGGGTCTGCTGCGTCATGTTGCCCATGACGCCCTGGAGCATCTGCGAGAAGTCGGGCCCGCCCGCCACGGCCGCGCCGGCGCTGGCCCCGCCGGTGCCCTGCGTGGCCGCATAGGCCCGTGCCGCCATCAAGGGGTTCATCAGTTACGTCCTAGCGTTTCAGGATATCGAGGGTGCGGCTTTCCATCGTCCGCGCGGTCTCGATGACGTTCAGATTGGCCTCGTAGGCGCGCTGCGCCTCGCGCATGTCCATCGACTCGATCAGGCTGTCAACATTGGGCCGAAGCACATAGCCGTCGGCGTCCGCGGCCGGGTGCGAGGGGTCGTATTCGCGACGGAAGTCGCTCTGGTCGGGCCGGACCTCGGCCAGGGACACACCGGTCGCGCCGTCGATCTGGCGCGCCTCGAACACGGGGATCTGGCGGCGATAGGGCTGGCCGCCGGCGGTACGGGCGGTGGATTCGGCGTTGGCGATGTTCTCGGCGATGATCCGCATGCGCGACTGCTGGGCGGTCAGGGCCGAGGCCGCGACCGCCATGGCGCTGTTGCGGGGTGCCCCGTTCCGGCCGTTGACGGGATCGGTCATTCAGCGTGCCCCCTCACCGGCCCGGCGCCTTGGCGGCCATGCGCAGCATCGACATCGACTTCTGGTACAGGCCGATGGCGGCGTCGTAGGCCATGCGGCTCTCGGCCATCTTCAGCATCTGCTCCTCGACGACCACCGAGTTGCCGTCGAGCGTCGTCTCCGAATCCGGGGACGCCGAAGAGGTGAAGCGGGCTACGGGCGCTCCGGTCGTCAGGTGGGCGGCATTGGTGCGCGCCATGCCCAGACCCCCGCCCTGGCGCATGGCCGCGGCGAAATCCGTCGGGGCCTTCAGGTCCCTGGCCACGTAGCCCGGCGTGTCGGCGTTGGCGACGTTCTGGGCGACGACCCGCTGGCGCTCGTCCAGCCAGGACAGGCGGCCCTTGATCTGGCCCAGCAGCGGGATGTCGGCGACGCCCATCTGGATCGTCCTCGCAGGTCTGTTCGGGCCTGATTCCCGGCGTCGGCGCGAACGCCTCAGCCGACCACGCCCGTGATAGGCAGAAAATGCCGTCTGCGTGGTTAACAGGGGGTTATCTAAACGCGGCGTTAACCCTGATCGTTAAGTCTCGGCGGGCTTTCCGGGGCCGCCACAGCATGAACTTCCTCGATCTCGCGCGGGCCATCTTCGGCCTCGCCTTCACCCTGGGCCTGATCGGCCTGGCCGCCTGGGCGGCGCGTCGCTACGCGCCCCAGATCATGGCCAGGCTGAGCGCCGAGCGCGGCGAACGACGGATGACGGTCGTCGAGACCCTGGTGCTGGATCCCGCCCGGCGTCTGGTCCTGGTCAAGATCGACGACGAGGAGCGGCTGATCCTGCTGGGCGAGGGGCGCGAGCTGATCGAGCCGCGGGGGGACGGGAAATGAGGGGCGGCGATATCGTCTCCTCCCCGTCGCCGCTTGGCGATGGGGAGGTGTCTCGCAGCGAGGCGAAGAGACGGAGGGGTTCTTCCTCGCGTCAAGAACCCCTCCGTCACGGCGCGAAGTGGCGCCGTGACACCTCCCCACGCCTTCGGCGCGGGGAGGAGACGTGGTTCCAGATCCCCAGCCGCGCGGAGCTGAAGAACGCGCTCAAGCTGTCCGTGCTGACCACGCTGATCTGCCTGGCCTGGCCCATCGCGGCCTTCGCCCAGGACGCGGCGGCGGCGGCGCAGTCGGGGGCGGCGATCAATCTGGACCTCGGCACCGGGGCCGGGCTGACCGAGCGGGTGGTGCAGCTGGTCGGCCTGATGACCGTCCTGTCGCTGGCCCCGTCGATCGTCATCATGACCACCAGCTTCGTGCGGATCATCGTCGTCCTGTCGCTGCTGCGGACCGCCCTGGGCATGCAGCAGTCGCCACCGAACGCGGTTCTGGTGTCGCTGGCCCTGTTCCTGAGCGCCATCGTCATGGCCCCGACGTGGCAGGACGCCTATGATTCGGGCATCCGGCCGCTGATGGATCAGCAGATGGAACTGCCCCAGGCGTTCGATCTGGCGTCGGAACCTGTGAAGACTTTCATGCTGGCCCAGGTGGACCAGGGGGACCTGGCGCTGTTCACCCGGTTGAGCCGGATCGAGGCCCCGACCCAGACCGTCGACCTGCCCCTGCGGGTGGTCACGCCGGCCTTCATGATCAGCGAGCTGAAGAAGGCCTTCGAGATCGGATTTCTTCTTTTCGTTCCGTTCCTTGTGATCGATCTGGTGGTCGCCAGCGTGCTCATGTCCATGGGCATGATGATGCTGCCGCCGGTGGTGATTTCCCTGCCGTTCAAGCTGATCTTCTTCGTCCTGGTGGACGGCTGGAGACTGGTGGCCGGAAGCCTGGTCGAGAGCTTCCGACAGGCCTCCGGGGCGGGGTGAATCCCCACCCTCAAAGGCTTTCCGCGCCGTGGCGCTTGCCAAGCCGACCAAAAGGCGTGTTGATCCCCCCGTCATCGCTCGGGAATCGAGCGAGCTTTTCGGGAAACGACCCTTATGACCACCCAAGCTGAACTCATCGCCGCCGTCGCCAAGGACGCTGGTGTCTCGCAGGCCGACGCCGGTCGCGTGCTGGAAGCCTTCGTCAAGAACATCCATTCCTCGCTGATCGCCGGTGGCGACGTTCGCATCTCGAACCTGGGCGTCTTCGACACCGCCGCCCGCGCCGCCCGCGAAGGCCGCAACCCGGCCACGGGCGCGACCATCAAGATCGCCGCGTCGAAGGCCGTGCGCTTCCGCGTGTCCAAGCCGCTCAAGGACGCGGTCAACAAGTAGGACTGAAAGCCTAGCCGCCCGCGGGTCTCGCGGCGGCTTGAGGTGCAGGACGGGCGGGCGTCGTGGCAGCACGATTCCCGCCCGTTCTTTCTCTGAGCTGGGTCTTCATCTGGGCGACCCAGCCGGTGAAGGTATCGGCCGAGGCGGTCAGCCCGGCAAAGTCCTGGGCGCTGGCGGCGCCCGCCATCCCGTCCAGACCATCGAGCGCGATCCGGAGCGCCGGACCCGACCGGGCCCCGGCCTCGAATGGCGCATAGTTGCGCGACAGGCGGGCCAGCGAGGCCGCGTCGCGGGCCAGGGAATAGCCCACGCCTGCCCGGATCACCCGGCTTTCCTCGTCCGGCGTCAGGGCCGTGGCCGTGTCCTTGAACCGGTCGCCCAGCCGGGCCTCGTACAGGGCGGCCGCGCCGGCCCAGTTTTCCTGTTTCCAGAAGATCTCGGCCCGGACATCGCGCGAGGCGGGGCTCTGGTCGTCGGCGAGCGTCTCGAGCGCGTGGTCGAACCGGCCCAGATCCATCAGGGCGCGCGCTTCCAGGGCCCGGCGCTCGGCGTTCAGGGCGGTGGGCAGCAGGGTGGTGCGCGAGGCCCAGATGGCCTGCAGCGCCGGTTCGGGCTGGTGGTCCATCAGATAGACGGTGGCCAGGTCGGTGGCGACCTGGGCCTTGGCCACGCCCTCCAGCCGGTTGTCGACCTGGTGCTTCAGCAGCTCGGCCGCCTGGTCCAGCAGATCGACGTCGATCAGCCGTCGCGCCAGACGCCGGACCATCTCGTCGCCGTCGGCCCCGACCGGCGTCAGGTCGCGGAAGTCATAGAACAGCGCCAGCGCCTGGACCGGCTGAAGCCCGTCGGCCGCGCCATCGAGGAACAGGGCCCGGAAGGCGTTCTGCAGATCGGCCTGGAGCTCGACCGCGCCCGGCAGGTCGCCCAGCCGCTTGCCCGCGCCGCGCAGGGCATCGAGGGCCTCGCGATAGCGACCCTGGGTCAGATAGAGGCCGCCCAGCGTGCGGATCACGGCCAGTTCGGTCGCGTCGCCGCGCCAGCGCCACTTGAGCTGTTCCAGCTGGGCCGCCGCCTCGACGGGCGTCATCGTGCCCTTGGCCAGCTCGATCTTGATGACGCCCAGCTTGGCGGGCGTGGCGATCCCGTCCAGCGGGGCGCGCGCCACGGCCTTGTAGACGGCCAGGGCCCGGTCGGTCTGACCATCGAGCTCGAACAGCCGCGACTGGACCAGGCGGGCGGTCAGCTGGTCGGCGGCCGGGGCGTTCTGGGAAAAGCTGTATTCCAGCAGGGCGCGCGCCGCGGCCAGATCGCCGGTCTCCAGCGCCGCCATGGCATGGGCGGCCCCGAAGCGGGCGCGCCATTCGGTCGGGAACTGGTCGATCACCGAGGCCCCGCCGGCGAAGGCCGCGCGCGCCGCCAGCCAGTCGCCCTGTTCCGCGGCCAGGTAGCCCTGCCAGACCTTGGTGGCGGGATCGTTGGCGAGGGAGCCGGCGGAGAAATCGAGGGTCGCCTCCTCCAGCCGGCCGATCGCGGCCCGCGCCGCGCCGCGCAGGCCGCGAACCTCGGGCTCGCCCTGCATGGCGGGCGTCTCGGCGATCAGGGCGTTGACGACGCCGATGGCCTCGTACCCCAGGCCGGAGCCGACCAGGAAGCGGGTCAGGGCCATCCGCGCCTCGATAGGGGCGCGGGGGTTGTCGGTGGCGGCGATGGTCTCCTGCGCCGCCGCGTCCTGAAGCTTGCGATAGCGGGCGGCGAAGCCCTCCGCGCCGGGGTTGGCCCAGTCGGACAGGATCAGGCCCGGGAACGGAGCCTTGCGCGGGCCCGTGTCCTCGGCGGGCGCGGCCGCGTCGAGCGCATCGGAGGGGGCCGACAGCAACAGGCCGCCGGGTCGGGTGAGGGTGACCAGATCGCCTTCGGCCCGGATCGACAGGTCGTCGGTGGGGGTCTCGACCGCCAGACCCTGGGCGGTGGGCAGCAAGGTCAGGTCGACGCTCTGGCGCCGGTCGCCGAACCCCTTGCCGGGGGCCAGGGCCGTGACGGCGGCGAACCGGTCGCCGACCATCGGATCGGTCAGCCAGATGGCCTTGGTCGCGCCCGCCATACGAGCGATGATGGCGGCGTCGGTGGTGTCGTCGCGCGTGACCTCCACCCCCCTCGCGGCCCCCTGCGTACCGCCGATGACGACGGTCCAGGTCGCGCCCTCGCCCACGGCGGTGACGGCCTGACCCTCGGGCACCGAGATCCGCATGGCCGTATAGTCCGGCCCGACCGCCCAGCGCGCCTCGCGCCCCGGGCCCAGGTCGGTCGCCTTCGACAGGTCCATGCGGGCGGCGGTGTCGAACACGACCCAGACGGCCGCGCCGCGCCGGAAGACCGCCGCGCCCACGGGGGCCGCCCAGCCGAACTTCAGGGCCACCTGCTGGTCGGTCTTCGTCGCCGTGACCGGCACGACACCGCCCGAAGGGACCGCGCTGGCCGGAGCCGCGGTCGCTGCGGCCGATCCGGTAGGATAGAGGTTCAGCCACACGGCCCCGTCGGCCGTGCCGGAGCGGGCCTCGGCCCCCTCGGCCAGGGTCAGGACGAGTTCGGTCGCGTCCAGGGCCGCGCGGGTCTCGACCTTCTCGACGCCGGGGGGCGGGTCGACCTTCAGGCGGGTGACGTCCGGCGCGGCGGTCGAGCCGATGCGCACGATGACGCTCTGTCCGTCGCGGCGGATGCGCGCCCGGGAGCCGACGACGCCGGCGAACTCGACCCGGGTGAAGCCCTGGTTGGCCCCGATCCGGATGGTGATGGGGTCGAGGGCGGCGGTGACTTCCTGCGCGATCGCGGGAACGGCCCCGGCGATCGGGGCGAACGCGATCGTCCCGGCGGCGCCGAGCGCCACCGTGGTTCGTCCTAACGCGGTCCTGGAGCGGGCAGCGGCCATACGCGCGCACACTCGCGCGAACGCCCTTTCGACGCGGTTAACGGCTTGTGACCGATCGGCCCTTGAAGCGTTGTCCAATAAGGCCGACGTGATGCCGGTCAGGAGTTCAGAATGTCATCCCCCGCCGCCCCCGAATATCCCAGACTGTCCACGCTCTCGACCGGCCTGCGGTGCCGCTGTCCGCGCTGTGGCAAGGGACCGCTGCTGCAGGGCTATCTGACCATCCGCCCGGCCTGCCCCGCCTGCGGTCTGGACTACAGTTTCGCCGAGCCCGCCGACGGCCCGGCCTTCTTCGCCATGTCCGCGATCGGCATCCTGGGCATGATGGCCTTCATGGGGTTCGAGTTCACCGTCCACCCGCCGATCTGGGTGCATTTCGCGGTCACCTTCCCGCTGATCGCGGCGGCGTGTCTGCTGGTCCTGCGGCCGTTCAAGGGCTGGCTTGTGTCGGAACAGTACGTCCACAAGGCCGCGCCGCCCGAATGGGAAAGCACCGGCGGCCACGGCGACGGGACGAAGTGGCGCTAGCGCCGTCCGTCCTGACGAAGCGTCTCCAGATAGGCGATCAGATCGTCGATTTCGCCGGCCCGGAAGGCGAAGGCCGGCATCTCGGGATGCGGCGTCAGAAGGCCCTCGGCCATGGCGGTCTCGAGGTCCTCCAGCGAGCGACGCCTCACGACGTCACGAAGGGGTGGCGCGGCGGCATGGGGACTGTCTCCAGAAGTTCCCACCGCATGGCAGCCGGCGCAGACCCCGTTGGCGATCCGGGCCCCTCTGGCGGTCGCCTCGCGATCGCGGGCGGACGCCCCCAATAAGATCGGGACGGAGGCCGCCTGGGCGGCCGGCCGGGGCGGGGTCGGCGCGGGGGCGCAGCCGAGGATCAGGATTCCGGCCAACAGGCTGGCGGCAGCGGTCGTGGGCAGGCGCATGACGGTGGTCCCTCCAGGGGACCACGATGAAGGCCTGGCACCGCCCCCGCCTTGACCTGCGTCAAAGCGGTCGGGCTGGTGCCGCTGCCGGCTACCTCGCCCGGGCTCCGAGAGCCGAGACCTCGCCCAGCCAGCGCCGCAGTCGCGCCTCGTCGATCCCCTCGACATTGCCCACCAGGGTCGCACGCGTCGGGCCGATGCCGACGAAGGCCAGGATGTTGCGCTTCAGCGCCTTCAGCGAATGCGACAGGTAGAAGCCGCGATAGATCGATGCGGGCATGCCCATGGTGACGATGACCCGGGCGGTCCGGCCCTTCAGCCGGCCGTCGCCGATCGACCGCTCGCCCTGGCCGAAGGCATAGCCCGGACGGAAGGCCTGTTCGAACAGGGCCTTCAGACGCGCGGGCATGCTGCCGAGCCACAGGAGATAGATGATGACGAGATGCTGGGCCCAGGTGATGTCCTGCTGCACGGCCACGACGGCGGCGGGGGTGGACGGGGTCTGCCAGTCGTCGCGCCGCGTCAGATCGGAGAAGTCGAGATCGCACAGACGGACCCGGCGCACCTCATGCCCCGCCCCCGTCGCCCCCGCGGCATAGGACTCGGCCAAGGCATGACAGAAGCGCGCGGGGTTGCTGTCCGGATGGCCGTCCAGGATCAGGACCCGGGTCATGAGGCGCCCGCCCGCTCCGGCCCGCCGGCGACGGGACCGACCCGTTCCACGACATAGGTGTGGGCGCTGTCGTCGGCCGAGAGGATCGAGACGTATTCCCCGACCACGAACCGCTCCTCGCCCAGCCGGAAGCCCCGCGCGTCGAGGTCGTCGCGTCCGTCCAGGTCCAGCCGCCACCGGTCGCCCACGCCGTGATGCAGACGCCCGGTCGCCAGGGTCTCGCCGTCGACGAAGCGGCGGACGTGGCACCGCTCCGGCTCTGCCCGGCAAGCCCGGAGGTCAAGCCGTCCTCCGGCGTCGAGCGGGGCGACGATGTCCCAGCCGTTGCCCGGATCGCCGTTCGGGTGCCCGGGTTCGCGCGCCAGGGCGAGCCGGATATGCTGGAAATCGGTCATGATCTTCCCCTTGGGTTCTGTGGCTGCAACCTTGATGCCGGGAAGGCCGGTCGCGCGCCTTGACCGAAGTCAAAACCGCACCGACCGGGCCATCAGTCGCAGCCCGGCATCGGGGCCCGGCGGCCGAGCGCAGGCCCTATCGAAACGCGGCGGGTCGCAGGCCGTGGCGTCGGAACTTGTCGTAGAGCGTCTTGCGAGGGATCCGGAGCGCCTGGGTGATCGCGCCCACGTCGCCCTGATGGTGCCGCAGCGCTTCTTCGATCAGCTCGCGTTCGAACCGGTCCATGCGGTCGGCGAGGCTGCCGTCGTCCACGGCCACCGTGTCGTTCGCGATCCCCTCCAGTCCGAGACAGACCCGCTCGGCGAAGTGGGCCAGTTCGCGGACGTTGCCGGGCCAGTCGTGATCCATGAGGATGCGGCGCACGCGGGGCGTCATCGCGGGGGGCGTGAGCTGCCGGGTCGCGGCGGCCCGCGACAGAAAGTGGGAAAACAGCAGGCTGACATCCTCGCGGCGCTCGCGCAGCGGCGGGACGACCAGCTTCAGGACGTTCAGGCGGTAGAACAGGTCGTCGCGAAACGCCCCGCGGGCCACGGCGTCCTCGAGGTCCGTCTTTGAAGAGGCCAGAATCCGCAGGTCCAGCGGCCGGGGTCGCTCGGCCCCCAGGGGCTGGATCTCGCGCTGCTCGACGACACGCAGAAGCTTGATCTGCGCCTGTTCCGGCATGCTCTCGATCTCGTCGAGGAACAGCGTCCCGCGATGGCTCTGTTCGACCAGCCCGATCCGCCGGCGCAGGGCCCCCGGAAAGGCCCCGGGCTCATGACCGAACAGTTCGGTCTCGATCAGACCCTCCGGCAGGGCGCCGCAGTTGACGGCGACGAACGGATGGACCCGACGCCGGCCGCTGTTGTGCAGGGCGCGGGCGACGACCTCCTTGCCCACGCCGGTTTCGCCCTCGATCAGGACGTCCATGCCCGCGTCGGCGATCTGGTCGATGACCCCGCGCAACCGCACGATCGACGGACTCTCGCCGAGCAGGGCCAGCGAGGCTTCCGGAGGCGGCAGCGCGGCCGCGAGCGCCCGGTTGTCGAGGACGAGGCCGCGCTTTTCGAGCGCGCGGTTCAGGCTGGTGGCGAGGCGTTCGAACGCGAAGGGCTTGGCGACGAAGTCGTAGGCCCCCTGCGTCAGGGCGTCGACGGCCTCGGCGATGTCGCCATGACCCGTGATCATCACGACCGGCAGGCCGTCGTCGATCGCCTGCAGGCGCGACAGCAGGGCCCGGCCATCGATGCCCGGCATGCGCAGGTCGGTGACGACGACGCCGGGAAAGTCCGGGCCGATCCGTTTCAGCGCGGCCTCGGCCGAGCCGAAGGCCTGGACCTCGTAAGCTTCGAGCGCGAGGCGCTCGTGCAGGGCTTCACGAAAATCGTCGTCGTCATCGATCAGGGCGACGGCGCGGGGGCGGCAGAATTTCATCAGGCCGGCCTCAGGGCGATGACGAAATCCGCGCCGGTCCTGCCGGGCTGCAGGTTCAGCTCGCCGCCGAACCCGGCGATGATATCGCGACAGATCACCAGACCCAGGCCCAGCCCCTTGGTCTTGGTCGTCACAAAGGGGGTGAACAGGGCGTCGGCGACCGACGGATCGACACCCGGGCCGTTGTCGGAAATCGAGATCTCGACCCATTGATCACGGCGCGCCACGTCGATCACGACCTGCGGGCTCTGCACGGCGTGGTCGACCATGGCCTCGAAGGCATTCTGCACCAGGTTGACGATGACCTGCTCCAGCCGGATCGGCTCGGCCAGGACGCGGACGTCACGCAGCCCGGTCCGGACCAGATCGACCATGCCGGCGCGGAGACCGGCCCCCATCAGGAGCATGGCGCCGTCGATCGCCTCGCACGGATTGACCGGCGACACGCCCTGGCTGGACTTGCGCGAGAAGGCGCGCAGTTCGTCCGTGATCGTGCCGATCCGCTCCGTGAGATCGGTCACGCGTCCGAGGTTGCGCCGGACCCCCTCGACATCGCCCCGGTCCGAATAGGCGACCGCGGTTTCCGCATGGGTGCGGATCGCCGCCACGGGCTGGTTGATCTCGTGAGCGACACCGGCGGCGATCTGGCCAAGCGTGGCCAGCTTGTTGGCCTGGACCAGTTCCTCGCGCAGGATCTCGCGGCTGGCCTCGGCGCGTTGCCGCTCGTCGATCTCCTCGCTCAGCCGCGCGTTCGCGGCCCGCAACTCGATGGTGCGCTCGTCGATCCGGCTTTCGAGTTCCGCGCGGGCCGCCTCCTCGGCCAGGGCCTTCGCCATCGCCTGCTGGCGGCGGCGCAGCAGGACGCCCGCGCCGACCGCCAGCAGGGTCACCAGAAGACCGGCGACGGCCCGGGCGCTGGCGACGTTGGCGACGATGGCCCCGCCCACGGGGCTGAGAAGATGCAGGGTCCAGCCGGGGGTGTCGGTGGCGGCCCGCGCGGTCATCCAGTCCTCTGCGGGACCGTCGACGGCCGCGCGAACCATGGTGCGGTCGTCCACCACGGGCGGGTCGAACGGCAGGGGCGCCAGCGACTGTCCGCTCAGGGTCTGGTCCGCCATGATCGACTGCCGCTCGGCCTCCGTCAGCGGTCGGCTGCGGCGGAAGCGCCATTCGGGGATGCTGGTCACGAGGACGACGCCCCGCCCATCCGTGACATAGGCGGGTTCCCCCGACCCCCGCCATTCGGCCTCCAGCGCGTCGAACTCGACCTTGACCACCACGACGCCCAGCGGCGCCGAGGCGGGGCCGATGCGGCGCGCCAGATAGAGGCCGGGCCGACCGCTGACGGTGCCCAGCGCGAAGAACTCCGCCGCGCCGTCGCGCATCGCCCCGCTGAAGTACGGCCGGAAACTGTAGTCGGACCCCACGAAGCTGGTGGGCTCGCGCCAGTTGCTGGCGGCCCGGGCGACGCCGCGACCGTCCAGCACATAGATGGCGGCGGCGCGTGCCTGTTCGGACAGGGTCTGCAGTTTCGCGCTGACCGCATCCGCCCGCTCCGGATCGCGGCTGCCCAGCATGGCGATCACGGCGGGGTCCTGGGACAGGACCAGGGGAAAGGATCGATGCTTCTCCAGTTCGCTGCGCAGCACGGCGGCATGGAGAGCGGCGCCGGCCTCGGCCTGACGCGCCAGATCGGCCTGGGCACCCCGGCGCGCGACCTCTCCGGCCACCGTCATCGCCAGGCCGGTGGCGATCAGCCACATCAGGATCAGCCCGATCCAGACGGGGGACAACCGGGCGAGGCCCGCAAACCCCCTCAACGCTGTGCCCCCGCTTGCCATACGCGATGTATGCGGTTTTCCGCACAAACTGGCCAGATACGGGTGTGAAAAACTGCACGCTTCGCACTCCCGGCGAGTCTAACATCAGCCTTTACAGAGACTTGAACGGCCAAGGCCGCGCGCTTGTGCGGGGCGGAATTGCGGCCACACTCGACCGCAAGACACGGCGCAGACCGTGAAGGAAACGGCGGCCATGGTCGCAAGGGAGTTCGGGTGATCCACGCCAGCGATCGAGTGCACGAGACGGGCGTCAAGCGCGCCTGGTACCGCCACCTGTATGTTCAGGTTCTGGGCGCGATCCTGCTGGGGGGTCTGATCGGCCATTTCTTCCCGGCGTTCGGCGAGAGCCTGAAGCCGCTGGGCGATGGCTTCATCAAGCTGGTCAAGATGGTGATCGCCCCGGTGATCTTCCTGACCATCGTCACAGGCATCGCCGGCATGCGGGACCTCGGCCGGGTCGGCCGGGTGGCGGCCAAGGCCTTCGGCTATTTCCTGGTGTTCTCGACCCTGGCCCTGATCGTGGGGCTGGAGGTCGGCAATCTGGTCCAGCCGGGCCGGGGCCTGAACATCGATCCGGCCAGCCTGGATCCGGCCGCCGTGGCCCAGTATTCGACCGCCGCCCACGAGACGACGATCATCGGTTTCCTGCTGGGCGTCATCCCCGACACCTTCGTCAGCGCCTTCTCGACCGGCAACATCCTGCAGGTGCTGTTCGTCTCGGTGCTGTTCGGCATCGCCCTGGCCGGCGTCGGCGACGCGGGCAAGCCGGTCCTGACCTTCCTCGAGGCCGTCTCCAGCGCCTTCTTCAAGCTGGTTGCCATCGTCATGAAGGCCGCGCCGATCGGGGCGTTCGGGGCCTTCGCCTTCACCATCGGGGCCTACGGGATCGCCACGGTCGCCAATCTGATCGCCCTGGTCGCCACCTTCTATCTGACCGCCGCCATCTTCGTGATCGGGGTGCTGGGCCTGGTCGGGGTCGCCAACGGCTTCTCCATCTTCAAGCTGATCCGCTACCTCAAGGAGGAGCTGCTGCTGGTGCTCGGCACCTCGTCGTCGGAAGCCGCCCTGCCCAGTCTGCTGCAGAAGATGGAGCGGGCCGGGGCGTCCAAGTCGGTGGTCGGGCTGGTCGTGCCGACCGGCTATTCGTTCAATCTGGACGGCACCAACATCTACATGACCATGGCGGCCCTGTTCATCGCCCAGGCGCTGAACATCGACCTGAGCCTGCAGGACCAGATCCTGCTGCTGCTGGTGGCGATGCTGAGCTCCAAGGGCGCGGCGGGCATCACCGGCGCGGGCTTCATCACCCTGGCGGCTACGCTGGCGGTGGTCCCCTCGGTGCCGATCGCGGGCATGGCGCTGATCCTCGGCATCGACCGGTTCATGAGCGAATGCCGGGCCCTGACCAACTTCATCGGCAATGCGGTGGCCACTCTGGTCGTGGCCCGCTGGGAGGGCGAGCTGGACCGCGACGCCCTGCGCGAGGCCCTCGACGGAAAACCCCGCGCCCTGGCCGCCGCGCCCGATCCGGCCGCCGGTCCGGGAGACGATCTGGTGGTGGCGAAAGACTGAAACCGCTTCACGTGCCTGAAAACAAAAAAGACTTTGGGAGGATGAACATGAACACCAACAAGACCGCGATGCTGGCGACCACCGCCGCAGCCGCCCTGCTGAGCCTCGCGCCCGCCGCCTGGGCCCAGACGCAGACCCCGCAACAGACGCCGGCCCCCGTGCCCTCGACGACCCAGCTGTCGCAGGCGTCCCAGGCCATCGCCGACCAGGCCGAAGACGACGGTCAGGACGCCTCGTCCGTCGACGACATCGTGGTCGTCGGTTCTCAGATCCGGGGGGCCGACGTCACGGCCGCCCTGCCGGTGACGGTGCTGAGCGAAGAGCAGATCCTGGCCACCGGCGCGGTCAACGGCGACGACCTGCTGCGCTCCATCCCCCAGATGGGCGACGTGCTGTTCAGCGCGGCGAACAACCCCCAGACCTCCAACGCGGCGCGGGGCGACGTGAACTCGGTCAACCTGCGCTCGCTCGGCGTCGGCAACACCCTGGTGCTGCTGAACGGTCGCCGGATCGTCCAGCACCCGACCAGCCAGGGCACCTCCGATACCGGCACGGTGCCGGTGCTGTCCTACAACTCCAACGCCATTCCCGTGACGGGTCTGGAGCGGCTGGAAGTCCTGCTCGACGGGGCGGCCGCGATCTACGGCGCGGACGCCGTGGCCGGCGTGGTCAACACCGTGCTGCAGGACGACTTCGACGGGCTGAAGATCAACACCCAGTACGGCGGAGCGGAGGGGACCCACCTGCGCGAGTTCAACATCGGGGTCTTCGCGGGCAAGGATTTCGAGCGCGGCAATGTCTCGGCCTTCATCGACTACACCGACCGCACGGCCCTGCGCGCGGAGGACCAGCAGTACACGGCCACCGACGATCTGCGTTTCCTGTTCGCCAATGATCCCGCCTTCGGGTCCAGCCTGACCCCCGACGGCCGCAATACGCGCGGGGCCTGGGCCAACCTGGCGGTGGTCGGCGCGACGACGGCGATCCGGCGCGGGACGACGGCGCTGACCACGGCAGCCGGCGCCTTCCACATCCAGCCCACGACCCTGACCGGTTGCCTGGTGCCCAACGGCGACATCTGCCTGGGCTCGGGAGCCCTGAATTTCAACGGGGCCCAGCGCAACCTGCGCTTCGACACGGCGCCGGGCACCACCATCCAGCCCGACACCCAGCGGCTGAACCTGTTCCTGACCGGCCACTACGACCTGACGGACAGCATCACCGCCTTCGGCGAGCTGGGCTACTACACGGCCGACACCCAGCGGATCCAGCCGCCGGTGATCAACCTGAACACCCTGACCATCCCCTCGACCAACTACTGGAACCCCTTCGGGCCGGTGACCTTCGCCGACGGCCGCGCGAACCCCAACCGCATCGCGGGCCTGACCAACGTCCCCGTGCAGGGGCTGGCCATCACCCTGAACCAGTACCGGTTCGTCGACGCCGGCTATCAGCAGGTCGACGTCAGCAACTACCAGGCCCGGGCCCTCGCGGGTCTGCGCGGCGAATGGCGCGGCTTCGACTGGGAGACGGCGCTGGTCTATTCGGAGGCCGAGGCCGTCGATGAATCCGACGCGGTCAACACGACGGCGCTGCAGGCCTCGCTCGCCCTGTCGACCCCGGACGCGTACAACCCGTTCAGCGGCGGCTGCGTGGGCCAGCCCAGCTTCGGCGACTGTTCGCCCAGCTCCCAGACGGCGCTCGATGCCATCACCTTCCGCCTGAAGCGGGAATCGCGCACGACCCTGACGATGTACGACTTCAAGGTCTCGCGGGCGGACCTGTTCAGCCTGCCCGCCGGCGACGTCGGCGTGGCCTTCGGCTTCGAGGCCCGCAAGGAGAACCAGAACGACGACCGCGACGCCAATCTGGACGGCACCAATGTCTTCCGGGACTCCGTGACCGGAGCGGTCCAGCAGTCGAACGCCATCGCCGTCAGCCAGAACCCGGACACGCACGGCGAACGCACCGTGACCTCGGCCTATATCGAGTTCGCCGTGCCGCTGGTGTCGCCGGAGATGAACATCCCTCTGGTCCACAATCTGGAAGTCCAGATCGCCGGTCGCGCCGAGCACTATTCGGACTTCGGCGACGTGGCCAAGCCCAAGATCGCGGCCGCCTGGGACCTCTTCGACGGCCTGCGCCTGCGCGGCTCGTATTCCGAGGGCTTCCGGGCTCCGAACCTGGAACAGGTCAACACCGCCACCTACGGCCGCCTGTCCACCAACCCCGACTACATCCGCTGCGAGGCGGATCTGCGGGCCGGGCGCATCGCCACCTTCGGGGCCTGCTCGCGGTCGATCGGCGCGTCGCTGCTGGTCTCGGGCAACCCGGATCTTGAGCCGGAAGAGAGCAAGAACCAGTCCTACGGCGTCGTCTTCCAGCCGCAGTTCCTGCCCGCCGAATGGGGCAGCTTCACCTTCACCGTCGACCGCTGGCGGATCCAGCAGGAGAAGATCGTCGGTCTGTTCGGCGGCCCGAACGCGGTCGTGCTGGACTATGCCGAGCGGGTGCAGGGACGGTCCAATCCGCTGGTCACGCGCGCGCCGGTCAACGCCGACGACATCGCCCTGTTCGCCGGGACCGGCATCGCGCCCGCCGGTCAGATCATCTCGATCAGCGACCGGTTCGTGAACCTGCTGCCGCAGGACGTCGAGGGCCTCGACATCGGCTTCAACTGGCGTCTGCGCGGCACGCCCTGGGGCGACTTCCGGGTCAATGTCGACGCCGCCAAGCTGATCAAGTTCGGCCGCGAGGCCGGCCCGGCCGTGGACGAACTGTATGCCGCCCGAACCGCCGGCGTGATCAACGCCGCGACGCCCCTGCCCGACTCGAGCGACCTGCTGGCCCAGAACGGTCGCCCGGAATGGCGCCTGTCGGGCTCCCTGACCTGGAGCCAGGGACCGTGGCAGTTCGGGGCCTTCACCCAGTACATCTCGGCGGTGGACGAGACGGGCTTCCTCGACGCGGCCGGCAACGCCTGGGAGGTCGAGAGCCAGATCACCGGCAACCTCTATGGCCAGTACGAGTGGGAGGACGATGCCGGCCTCGCCTCCAACAGCCGCATCCGGCTGGGCGTGCGCAACATCACCAACGAGGCCCCGCCCCTCGCCTCGTCCGGCTATCTCGGCTCCCTCTATCGCCCCTATGGCCGCTACTGGTACGCCAGCCTGGCCAAGGAGTTCTGAGCCCATGTCGCGACGGCCGGGAACGATGCGTGCAGTCCTGTCGATCCTCGCCTTCGCGGGCCTGACCGGGGTGGGTGTCCCGACGCCCGCCTCGGCCCAGGCGGTCGATCCCGAGCCCGCGACCTGTCCGGCCAGCCTGCCGGAGGGCACCCGCTGTTCCTCCGGCCGGTCGGTCGACGGCGCCTGGTACTGGGTCGCCTATCCGCGCGACTGGAACGGGACCCTGGTCGTGCATGCCCACGGGGGGCCGCGCACGGGCGAGCCCCGGCGCGACGATCCGGTCGAGGACCTGGACCGGTTTTCGATGATGGTGCGCGAAGGCTATGCCTGGGCCGGATCCACCTATCGCCGGGGCGGCTATGGCGTCCGCATGGCGGCGCGGGACACCGACGATCTGCGCCAGATCGTCTGGGATCAGTTCGGCAAACCCCGGCGCACGATCCTGCACGGCCAGTCCTGGGGCGGCAATGTCGCGGCCAAGGCGGCGGAGCTCTACGCCGTCGCAGCCGACGGCAGCCGCAACTACGACGGCGTCATCCTGACCAGCGGCCTGCTGGCGGGCGGCACGCGGGGCTACACCTTCCGCGCCGACCTGCGCGCGGTCTACCAATTCTACTGCCACAACCATCCGCGCCCCTCGGAGACCCGTTATCCGTTGTGGCAGGGACTCCCCGAGGGCGCGTCCATGCCCCGCGCGGACCTGGCGGCCCGGGTCGAGGAATGCACCGGTCTCAGCCTGTCGCCCGAGACCCGCACACCGGCCCAGGCGACGGCCCTGCGCAACATCCTGTCGGTGACCGGGGTCACGGCCGACACCCTGGTGGCGCATCTGGCCTGGTCCACCACCCTGTTTCAGGACATGGTCCGGCAGCGGCTGGGCGGTGCCAATCCCTTTTCCAACGCCGGCACGACCTATGTCGGGGCGGACGACGACGTCGCCCTAAACCAGGGCGTCGAGCGGTTCGAGGCGGACCCTCGCGCCGTCGCGGCCCTGGCCTATGACGCCGACCTGACCGGCCACATCGTCCTGCCGACCGTGACGCTGCATGCGCGCTACGATCCAACCGTGTCGGTGACCCACGAAGCCATCTATGCCCGGACGGTGGGCCTGGCCGGTCGATCCGACCTGCTCAGCCAGGTGTTCACGACCGAAGCCCTGCACAGCCGTCTGAGCGCCCCGCAATACCTCGCGATCCTGGCCGCCCTGACGCACTGGCTGGACACGGGACAGCGACCGTCCGCTTCGGACGTCTCCGCCCTTTGCGCGACGTTCGTCGAGCGCTCGGCCGAGGCCTGCCTGATCGATCCCGGCTTCCGACCCCGGCTGGACACACAGTAGGGGACGGATCCCGTTAGGGGTCGCCGGTCGGGGCCCCTTCAGCCGGGGTCGGGGATGGATGAGCCCCTCTCAGAACCATCGCTCCGAACACGGCTGCGGCCTCGACGCCGCTTCCCCGACGCCCCCGGGCTGCTACTCAGGCGGCATGAGCACGGCGCGCCCCCTTCCTCCGGTCGTCTACCACCCGGCCTACAGTATGGCGCTTCCGCCCGGTCACCGTTTCCCCATGCTCAAATACGCCCGGCTGGCCCAGGTGCTCGAGGACGAGGGTCTCGTCGGGCCGGAGGGGCTCTACACGCCCGAGCCCGCCAGCTTCGACATGCTCGCCGCCGTGCACGACCCCGGCTATGTGCGCCAGGTGCTGGACGCCGCTGTTCCGCCCGAGGTCGAGCGGGTGATCGGGCTGCCGGTGACCCGCGAGGTCTCGGATCGCGTCCAGGCGGCGGTCGGCGGAACGCTGATGGCCGCACGCCTGGCGCTGCGCCATGGGCTGGCCTGCAACACCGCCGGCGGCAGCCACCATGCGGGGCCCAAGGGCGGCGCAGGCTTCTGCGTCTTCAACGACATCGCCGTGGCCGGCCGCGCGATGATCGACGCGGGCGAGATCCGGCAGGCCCTGGTCGTCGATCTGGACGTCCACCAGGGCGACGGCACCGCCTCGATCTTCGAGCATGAGCCGCGGGTCTTCACCTTCTCCATGCACGGCGAGAAGAACTATCCCGTCCGGCGGGGGCCCAGCGACCTCGACATCGACCTGCCGGACTGCACCGGCGACGACGCCTACCTGGCCGCCCTGCGTTCGGTCCTTCCCGGGCTGCTGGACCGCGTCGAGCCCGACCTCGTCTTCTACCTCGCCGGCGTCGATCCGCACGGGGAGGACCGGCTCGGCCGGCTGGGGCTGAGCAACGAAGGGCTGTCCGCGCGTGACGCCTATGTACTCGAAACCTGCCTGCCCGCCGCGCCCGTCGTCGGCGTCATCGGCGGCGGCTATGACGACGACATCGACCGCCTGGCGCGACGCCACGCCATCCTTCACCGCGCGGCCGCCGACGCCTGGCGCCGCGGCCTGGCCCGACCGGTCGTCTGAGCCATGGCCGACCCTTCGCCCCTCATCGTCACGGCGGCCCTCGACGACGGGGCGTTCGCCTGGTTCGAGGATCTGCGCCAGTCGCACTTCCCGCGCCACCGCAACAAGGTCCCGGCGCATGTGACGCTCTTTCACGCCCTGCCCGGCGAACACGAGGACGCGGTCGTGGAGACGCTGCGGGCGGCGTGCGCGCGCCGCCGTCCTGTGCAGGTGGACGTGCGGGGCCCGTGGTTCCTGGGGAACGGCGTCGCCTACCGGCTCGCTTCGACCGACCTCGAACAGCTGCGGGCCGAACTGGCGGGCGCGTTCGCACCGTGGCTCACCCGCCAGGATCAGGCCCGGTACCGGCCGCACATCACCGTCCAGAACAAGGCGGAGCCGGATGAGGCCCGCCGGCTGCTCGAGCAGCTGCAACTGGAGTTCGAGCCCTTCCCCATCTTCGCCGAAGGCCTGCTGCTCTGGCGCTATCTCGGCGGGCCGTGGGCGCTCGTCGATCGGTTCGCGTTCGACGCGGCCTGAGCCTCGAGGCGGTTGAGCGGGCACGGCACCGTCTGTGCCGACCCCTGGAGCGGGATGGTCGGCCCGGAGTCCGGGTTGCCTCGCTGTGGCTCACAGAGGACGTGGCGGCCCCGGAGGGACTCCAACCCCCGACCTCGGCTTTAGGAAAGCCTTGCTCTATGCAGCTGAGCTACGGAGCCGTTGGCCGCGTCCTAGCGGGTCACGCCCCGACGGGGAAGATGGCCCGGCGAATTCGAGCGCCACACCCGGTCTGGAACGCTCGCGCGAACCGGTCCGCCCTTGTGGTTAATCGCCCTTAAGCTACACTATGTTGGGGTGAACAAATCCCGAATCGGCCGGTGTCACTGATTCGGTCCTGATTCGTTTCGCCCCTGTTCCGGTGAGCCGCATCAGCCTGTTAAGCTCCGCTGCCCAGGAGACGCCGATGACCCTCGACACCCTGTTCAACGTCGCCAACACCGTGGCCCTGGTCGGGTGGATCGTCCTGGCGCTGGCCCCCTTACTGCGCGGCCTGGTGATCGCGGCGGCGCGCTGCATCGCCGTCGCCCTCGCCGTCACCTACAGCGTGCTTCTGGTCCAGGCGGTCGCGAATGGCGGGCTGGGCGGCGACCTGACCACCCTGTCGGGCCTGACCGAGGGATTCAGCAAGCCGGAGGCCGTGCTGGTCGGCTGGGTCCACTACCTGGCCTTCGACCTGTGGGTCGGGTCCTGGGCGATCGAGGATGCCGGCAAGCGGGGCGTGCCGCACTGGGCCATGATCCCGGTCCTGTTCCTGACCCTGATGGCGGGCCCGGTCGGGCTTCTGACCTATATGGCGGTTCGGGCGGGTCTGGCGCGTCGATCGGTCCACGACGCGGGTTGAGGAACCCCGGGCGAATCGCCACCTTATTGAAATCATGAGCGACCGCTCGACAGGCCTGCCGCCCTCCCGCGTCGTCGCGGTGCTGGGGCCGACCAATACCGGGAAGACCCATCTGGCGGTCGAGCGGATGCTGGGTCACGCCTCGGGCATGATCGGCCTGCCGCTGCGCCTGCTGGCGCGCGAGATCTACGAGCGGATCGTCAGGCAGCGAGGGGCTAATGCCGTCGCCCTGATCACGGGCGAGGAGAAGATCATCCCGTCCCGGCCCCATTTCTGGGTCTGCACCGTCGAGGCCATGCCGCTGGAGCGCGAGGTCGAGTTCCTGGCCATCGACGAGATCCAGCTGGCCGCCGACCCCGAGCGCGGCCACGTCTTCACCTCGCGCCTCCTGCACGCGCGCGGCCGGTTCGAGACCATGTTCCTGGGGGCCGCCACCATGGCTCCCCTGATGCGCCGGCTGATCCCGGACGTCGAGATCGTCACCCGCGAGCGGTTGTCCCAGCTGACCTATGCCGGGTCCAAGAAGCTGACCCGTCTGCCGAGACGGAGCGCCATCGTCGCGTTCAGCACCGAGCAGGTCTATGCCATCGCCGAACTGATCCGGCGCCAGCGCGGCGGGGCCGCCGTGGTGATGGGCTCGCTCAGCCCCCGCACCCGCAACGCCCAGGTGGCCCTGTTCCAGTCCGGCGAGGTCGACTTCCTGGTCGCCACCGACGCCATCGGCATGGGGTTGAACATGGACGTCGACCATGTCGCCTTCGCCGGGATGCGCAAGTTCGACGGCCGGCGGACCCGCTGGCTGCACGCCCACGAGATCGCCCAGATCGCCGGCCGGGCCGGTCGCCACATCCGCGACGGCACCTTCGGGGTGACGGGCGAGGCCGAGGAGCTGGACGAGGACTTGGTCGAACAGGTGGTCGAGCACCGCTTCGACCCGATCCAGGCGATCGAGTGGCGCAACGCCCGGCTGGATTTCGACACCCTGCCCGACCTGCTGCGCTCGCTGGTCCAGACGCCCGGCGTCCCGGGCCTGAAGCTGACCGGACAGGCGCTGGACGAGACCCTGTTGCGCCGGGCCCTGCAGGACGACGAGGTCAAGCGGATCGGCCGATCGCGCGGGACCATCATGCGGCTGTGGGAAGCCTGCCAGCTGCCCGACTTCCAGAAGACCACGCTGGAGGAGCACGTCCGACTGTCGCGCGACGTCTTCCACGCCCTGACCGGCAAGCACGGCCGGCTGACCGACGACTGGTTCGCGCCGCGCTTCGCCGAGGTCGATCGCGACGACGGCCAGATCGACCAACTGTCCGCGCGGCTCGCGGGGGTGCGGACGCTGAGCTATATCGCCAACCGACCGGACTGGCTGGACGGTATGAAGGGCTGGCGCGAACGGACGCGGGCGCTGGAGGACCGGCTGTCGGATGTGCTGCACGAACGGCTGACCGCGCGGTTCGTGGACCGCAAGACCACCGCCCTGATGCGATCCCTCCACGACCGCGAGGGCACGATGGCCGAGGTCGCTGACGACGGCGTGGTCAGTGTCGACGGCGAGGCGGTGGGGCATCTGGAGGGCGTGCGGTTCGCTGTGGCGGCCGGCGGCTCGGCCCTGGCCGACCGGACGCTGAAGACCGCGGCCCTGCGCGCGGTGGGGCCCGAGATCGCGCGGCGGCTGGGCAGACTGGCCGGCGATGGCGACGAGGCCTTCTCGGTCACGCCCGAGGGGGACGTGCTGTGGTCGGGGGCCCTGGCCGCCCGGATCATCAACACCGAACCGTTCAGCCCCCGCGTGCGCCTGATCGGGGATCTGGGGCCCCAGGCCGCCCGCGACCGGGCCCAGCGGCGCATCGAGGCCTGGCTGGCGGCCGAGGCCGGACGGGCGCTGCGCGACCTGCGACGCCTGAAGACGGCGATCGAGAGCGGCGCGTTGAAAGGCCTGCCGCGCGGCATCGCCTTCCGGCTGCTGGAGGCGGGCGGGGTCATCGACCGCCGCGACGTGGAGCGGGACCTGGCCGCCCTCAGTCAGGTCGAGCGGCGCACGATCAAGACCTTTGCCATCCGGGTGGGCACCCATTCGGTGTGGCTGCCGGGCGTATTGAAGCCCCGGGCCCGGGCGATGGCCCAGGCCTTCGTCGCGGACGAGCCGTTCCGGGCCAGGCCGGAGGGCCTGACCCTGTTGCCGAGCCCCGCCCCGTCCGCCCGTGCGCTGGCGGCCTTCGGCCTGCGCGCCGCTGGGCGCTGGGCCGTGCCCGTCGAGGACCTTGAACGCGCCGAGATGCTGCGGCGCGACAACAAGGGCGTCCTTTCGGACGAGGCGCTGCAGACCCTGGGCTGGACCGCCGCGGACGCGAAGGCGATCTGGGCGGCGTTGAAGGTCGTGCGGGCCCAGATGCCGGATCGGGACGGCAAGGCCCCCGTGGTCGTGAAGGATTCGCCCTTCGCCAAGCTGGCGGAACTGACGGCGAAGGCCGCCCCGCAGCGCCGCAAGCGGACACGGCGCAGGAAGGCGGCCGATTGAGCCCCGAGAGCGTCCGGATCGATGTCTGGCTGTGGCGGGCGCGGTTCGCCAAGACGCGGTCGCTGGCCGCGGCCCTGGTCGAGCGCGGCGCGGTGCGGCTGACGCATCAGGGACGGCAGACCCGGCTGGACAAGCCCAGCCGGGTCGTTCACCCGGGCGACGAGATCGTCTTCGCCCGCGACGGCCGGATCACGGTCGTGCGGGTTGAGGCCCTGGGCGAGCGGCGCGGACCCCCGGCGGAGGCCCGCGCCCTCTATGTCTCGATCGGGGATGACCCCGAGTAGAGCTTGATCGTTTGAGGTGGCCCACCTCGTGGGTCACCGAAAGCGTGCATCAAGCTCTCTTGAGCAGCCTTACTCGGCGATGTTGAACTCGCCCTCGATGTGCAGCTTCACCTCGTCGGACACGGCCGGCAGGGCGTAGTTGATGCCGAACTCCGAGCGCTTGATGGTGGCCTCGCCGTCGAAACCGGCCTTGTAGCCGCCCATGGCAGTGCCGGCCTGGTTGAACTCGACCTCGATGGTGACGGGCCGGGTGACGCCGCGCAGGGTCAGGTCGCCGACCACCGTGGCCTCATTGGCGTCGTCCGCGTCCACGGTCACCGAGCGCGACACGAAGGTGGCGGTCGGGTGGTTGGCCGTGTCGAAGAAGTCGGCGGTCTGGAGGTGGGCCTTCAGCCGGTCGTCATTGGGGGCGACGTCGGTCAGGGGAATGGTGGCGGTCAGGGTGCTGGCCGAGGGGTTGGCCGGGTCGAGGGTCAGGTCCGCCTTCACGTTCACGAACTGGCCGTAATAGGTCGAGAAGCCGAGGTGGTTGACCGACCAGGTGATCTTGCCGTGGCCGGAATCCAGCGCATAGGCACCGGCGCGGACTTCGGCGGGGTTCTGGGTCAGGGCGGACTGGGCGACGACGGCCCCACCTCCGACGAGTCCAAGGGCAAGCGCCCCGGCGACGGTGGATCGAACGAGCAGGCGACGGTTCAGCATGGGGCAAACTCCTGGAGTGGGAAAAACAGCGCTAACTGCAATCAGCACTGATGCAAATAGGCGAGCTATCGGGAAGGGCAAGGTTTATGCGTCGATCGATGCCCGCCGGATGTGTTGACAGGGGCGAGGCGCGCCTGCCATGTCCGAACGCCCGAACGGGCCTTTCGTCCATCCTTTCAAAACGCCGATTTTCCTGCCCATGACCTACATCGTCACCGACGCCTGCGTGAAATGTAAGTTCATGGACTGCATCGAGGTGTGTCCCGTGGACTGCTTCTATGAGGGGGAGAACTTCCTGGCCATCGCGCCGGACGAATGCATCGACTGCGGCGTCTGCGAGCCGGAATGCCCGGTCGACGCCATCAAGCCCGACACCGAGGATGAACCGGACGGCAAATGGCTGCAGATCAATGCCCAGTACGCGCGCGTCTGGCCCAACATCACCGTCAAGGGCACGCCGCCGGCCGATCGTGAACAGTACGAACGCGAGACCGGCAAGTTCGAGAAATACTTCAGCCCCGAGCCGGGCAAGGGCTCCTGAACGAACGCCGATCCGGGGTCCGGGATTCGGCACGGGTCGGCCTGTCTGCATGCGACGTTTTGAAATTGCCTCGTTTTGTGATAGGTTCCTTCACATTGGGTCGGGCGGATTGCGTTTTTCACGCGCCGCCCGCGTTTGCGACAGACCCTCGTCCATCGAGACGAGGTCGGCCAGAGGTTCGGTGATCCGTATCCACGTTTGACGATTGAGACAGCCCGACCGGTTCGAGTTCACCGGTCGGCGGAGCAATTGTCTTTCGTGCCTGCGTCTCGCCCGTCCCCTGCGTCCGGGAAAGGAATGACATGACCACCAAGAGCGTTCTGGAATTCAAGGTTGGCGACGCGGTCGTCTATCCGGCCCACGGGGTCGGCAAGGTCGCGGCCGTCGAGGTCCAGGAAGTCGCCGGCATGTCGCTGGAGGTTTACGTCGTGACCTTCGACCACGAGAAGATGACCCTGCGCGTCCCGACCAAGAAGGCCAAGACCGCCGGCCTGCGCTCGCTGGCGTCGGAAGACGTCGTGACCAAGGCCCTGTCGACGCTGAAGGGCCGCGCTCGCATCAAGCGCACGATGTGGAGCCGTCGCGCGCAGGAATACGAAGCCAAGATCAACTCGGGCGATCTGGTCTGCATCGCCGAGGTCGTCCGCGACCTGCACCGGGCCGACAGCCAGCCGGAACAGTCGTATTCGGAGCGCCAGCTGTACGAATCGGCTCTGGACCGGATGGCCCGCGAAGTCGCCGCCGCCAACCGCATCGACAAGGACGCCGCCGTCCAGCTGCTGTCCAAGTCGCTGAGCGCCAAGAAGGCCAACGCCCCCGTCGCCGAAGTGGCCGACGAGGATTCGGAAGCCGAAGCGGCCTGATCTGTTCAGGTCATCGCTGATCTGAGGAAGGCCCGGTGGAGACACCGGGCCTTTTTCTTTGCCTAGCCCCCCCGCAGCTCCTGCTTGACCCGTTCGGCCAGGGTCTTGATGTCCAGCGGCTTGGGCAGGAAGGACACGCCGACCTCGTCCTGCAGCAGGTCCGAAAAGTCGCTTTCGGCGTAGCCCGAGATGAACATGACCGGCGCGTCGCCGAGGAAGGGCCGGGCCTTCTTGAGCAGGGACGGCCCGTCCAGGCCCGGCATGATGACGTCCGAGATCAGCATGTCGATCTGACCGGCCCATTCCTCGGCCAGGATCAGGGCCTCCTCGCCATCGGCCGCCTCGATGACCTCATAGCCGCGCTGGCGCAGCAGCTTGGCGGCGATGCCGCGCACCGCCGCCTCGTCCTCGACGAACAGGATGCGGCCGTTGCCGGACAGGTCGCGCGGCGCGGCCTTCATCTTGATCTCGATGGGGGCGACCTCGGTCAGCTCCTGTTCGGTCGCGGCGGGCAGGAAGATGCGGAAGGCCGCGCCCGCTCCGTCGAGGTTGGTCACGCCGATGTGGCCGCCGGCCTGCTGGACGATGCCGTAGACGGTGGCCAGACCCATGCCGGTGCCCTCGTTGACCGCCTTGGTGGTGAAGAAGGGCTCGAAGATCTTGTCCAGCAGTTCGGGCGGAACGCCGGGGCCGGTGTCGGACACCTCGATCAGGGCGCTGTCGCCCGCCGGGGCCTCGCGCCAGCCGAGGGTCCGGGCCTGCTCCTGGGTCAGCCGCAGGGTGCGGATGGTGACCACCCCGGCGCCCGGCTCGACCACGCCGCGCATGGCGTCGCGGGCGTTGACGGCCAGGTTCATCACCGCCGTCTCCAGCTGGGACTTGTCGGCCAGCACGATCGGCAGGTCGCGGCCGTAGTCGGTTTCCAGCCGCACGTCCTCGCGCAGCAGGCGACGCAGCAGGACCGCGAACTCGCCGACCAGCTCGCCCAGGTCCAGACGCTCGCGCCGCACCGTCGACTTGCGCGAGAAGGCCAGCAGCTTGCGCACCAGGTCGGCGGCGCGGATCCCCGTCTGGCGGATCTGGTTGAGGCCGTCATAGGAGGGATCGCCGACCGGGTGGCGCTCCAGCAGCTCGGACAGCTGCAGCTGGATGGCGGTCAGCAGGTTGTTGAAGTCGTGTGCCACGCCGCCGGCCAGCTGGCCCACGGCCTGCATCTTCTGGGCCTGCGACAGCTGCAGCTCCATCGATTTCTGGGCGGAGACGTCGAACAGCCAGACGCGGCGCTTGTCGCCCTCCGGGGCCACATACAGGTGCAGCATCCGGTCGGGGTGGGCGCGGGCGACCAGCTCGATCGGCCCCGTCGATCCGGCGGCCATCCGCTCGCGCGCCTCGACGACACCGGTCGGATCGAACAGATGACCGAAGGCGGCGTCGCGCGCCGCCGCAGGACCGGTCAGGACCGCCAAGGCCGGGTTGCTGTCCTCGGCCCGCCCCGCGAACAGGTCCTCGCCGCCGATCACCGCCGAGCCGAACGGGGCTCCCGCAGCCATCGCCCGCCCCTCGCCCGCCTGGGCGACATAGGCATTTCCGGCCACCGGCGGCGGCGGGGTGGTCAGGGTCGCCTCGGGAGCCTCGCGGACGAGGAACCGCCCCTCCCCGGCCGGACCGATCAGGACCTCGATCTCGCGGCTGCCGATGGTCACGATGGCGCGGCCCTGCCGGCCGGACCGCGCCTGGGCGAAGGCCATGTAGAGCGCCTGGGCCGACTGGGCTCGCGGCAGGGCGACGGTCGCGCCGTTCTGCGACACCCATGCCCCGTTGAAGGCCAGGACCTGGCCTGACCCGGTGACCAGAGCCGACGGTTCGGCCATGGCGTCCAAAATCTCGACCGCCACGTCGCCGTCGGGCCGGGCGGGCTTGTGGACCTCGCGACGGCCGAAGACGAACAGGCCCACCAGGGCCACACCCGTCACCGCCATCATCAGCATCATGTGCGGCGTCGAGAGCGGGGCGGCGCGGAACATCGGCCAGGCCAGGGCGGCAATGGCGACGGTGAAGCCCGCCACCATCAGGATCAGGGTGATGTCGACCGGCGGGCTGGGGCGGGTCGATCCGGTTGTGGTCATGGGGTCGCTCCCGCGAATCGCAGGGACGAAGCATACGCGCGATCCGGCCGACTGGCGAAATGCGGGACAGGCCGCCCCCGCGCGATCGGCCGCAGCCCCGACGCGCGGGGCCTGCGCTATGGCCATCAGTCATGCCCGAACCGCTCGATCGCTTTCCGCCCACCCGTGCCGCCGGCCTTCAACGGCTGGCGGACTTCGTGCCGCACGCGGGCGAGGCCTATGCCATGGGGCGCAACACCGATGCCGGACCCGGGGGACATCTGGCAGTGTCGGGGCTTTCGCCATGGCTGCGCCACCGGTTGCTGACCGAACGCGAGGTCGTCGCCGGCGTGCTGGAGCGCCACGACCCGCGCGCGGCCCAGCGCTTCATCCAGGAGGTGCTGT
The DNA here is from genome assembly GCF_000144605.1 of Brevundimonas subvibrioides ATCC 15264. Classification (NCBI taxonomy): domain Bacteria; kingdom Pseudomonadati; phylum Pseudomonadota; class Alphaproteobacteria; order Caulobacterales; family Caulobacteraceae; genus Brevundimonas; species Brevundimonas subvibrioides. Next base: position 3,092,256 of record NC_014375.1, read on the forward strand.
GGCGCACCTACTGGAAGGGCTGGCTGCAGATGAACCCCGAGGTCTGGACCCGATACCAGGCCGAACGGGACGCGCCGCGCGCGTCGGGCCTGGAGCGGGCGGTCGCCCAGGCCGAGGCGGGGGCGACGGGCATCGAAGGCTTTGACGACTGGGCGCGGGAGCTGGTCCGGACCGGCTACCTGCACAACCACGCGCGGATGTGGTTCGCCTCGATCTGGATCTTCACCCTCGGCCTGCCCTGGGCGCTGGGTGCGGACTTCTTTCTGCGCCATCTGCTGGACGGCGACCCGGCCTCGAACACCCTGTCCTGGCGCTGGGTGGCGGGACTGCAGACCGTGGGCAAGACCTATCTGGCGACGCCCGAGAACATCCAGCGGTTCACCAACGGCCGGTTCAAGCCCAGGGGGCTGGCGACGCGGGCCCTGCCGCTGAGCGAAGACCCTCTGCCGGCGGCCCGACCGCTCCCGATGCTGGAGGCCTCGCCGCCGGCCGGACGGAGCCTTCTGCTGGTGACCGGCGAAGACCTGAACCCGGAGAGCGCCTTTTCGGTCGCGTGGCAACCCGAGGCGATCGTCGTCATGGCGGGTGGCGACCCAGGCCGGTTCGCGGCCGCGGCGGCCGAGGATGCGGCCATGCGCTGCGCGGCCCGGTTCGACAGACCCGCCCGGGTTATGCCGATGGCCTCACACGACGCCATCCGGGATGCCGCAAGGGAGGCCGCGGTGGACCGGGTGGTCGTGCTGGAGGCCCCGGTGGGCCCCATGGCGGATGCTCTTGAGCGGCTGGAGGCCGAGCTGACGGAACAGGGGATCGCCCTGATCCGGGTGCGCCGATCGTGGGACGACCGACTGTGGCCGCTGGCGACCCGGGGCTTCTTCAAGTTCCGGGAACGCGCGCCGGCCGCCCTGATGGCCGACGGCCTGCGGATCTTATCGTCGGCGACGGGGATCAGCCCCCGGCGCGGCGCATGCCCGGCTGGCGCTTCTTCATCACGAAGCCGATGACCCGGGCCGCCGCCTCGAAATGCTCCCGCGGGATGGTCTCGTCGATGTCGACGGCGGCATAGAGCGCCCGGGCGAGCGGCACGTTCTCGACGATCGGCACGTCATGTTCGCGCGCGACCTCGCGGATGCGCATGGCGACCGCGTCCACGCCCTTGGCCACGCAGACGGGGGCGGCGTCGCCGGCCTCGTAGCGCAGGGCCACGGAATAGTGGGTCGGGTTGGTCACGATCACGGTGGCCTTGGGCACGTTCTGCATCATCCGCTGGCGGCTGCGCTGCATGCGGATCTGCTTCAGCTTGGCCTTGATGTGCGGGTCGCCCTCGGACTGCTTGTACTCCTCCTTCAGCTCTTCCTTCGACATCCGCATCCGCTTGGCGAAGCGCATCTTCTGCCAGACGAAGTCCCCCCCGGCGGTCAGGGCCAGGAAGACCAGGGCCGAGCTCATCAGCGCGATCATCAGATCGCGTGCCAGCGGCAGGATCGTCAGGGGAGACATGGCGGCCATGGTCTCGAACTGTCGGGCGTGCGGCTTCAGCACCATCCAGCAGATCACGCCCACGGCCACCAGTTTGAGAAGGGTCTGCGCGAACTGCATCAGGCCATCGGGCCCGAAGATGCGCTTGAAGCCGGCCATGGGGCTGACCTTGCTCCATTTGGGCTTCATCTTCTCCGCCGAGATGACGAGGCCCGACTGGGCCACGTTTCCGCCGACCCCGCCCAGGATCGCGGCCAGCATCACGGCGCCGAGGAAAGGCGCGACGACCCACAGGACGCGGGCCCCGATCTCGACTCCGCCGCCGGCCTCCAGCCCGCCCAGCATGGCGTGGGGCGCGGCGATGAAGGGCAGGAAACCCTGCGCCATATTGGTCGCGAAATAGCCCCCGCCCATGATGAGGACGCCGGTGACGCACAGCAGGCTGAGGGCCGGGGCGACGTCGGCGGATTTCGCGACGTCGCCCTTCTTTCGCGCCTCCTCGAGTTTCTGAGGTGACGCCTCTTCTGTCTTGGACTCGGGATCGGCGTCTTCAGCCAATGCTGCCTCCCGGGACGAACAGTCGGGCGAGGGCGCGGTAGCGGTCGATGAAGACCGTGCCCATCACCCCCAGCGACAGGGCGAAGATCGACAGGCCGAGGATGACGCTGAGCGGGGCGGCGGCGAAGAAGACCTGAAACTGCGGCATCACCCGCGCCACCAGCCCCGACGCCAGGTTGAAGATCAGGGCGAAGACGATGACCGGGGCCGCCAGCTGCACCCCCAGCATGAAGCTGTCGGCGATGGTGCGGATGGCCAGTTCGGTGAAGTCGGCCATGATCAGAGGCCGTGCGGGCGCGATCAGCTCATAGGACCCGACCAGGCCGGCGATGAACAGGTGATGGGTGTTGGTCGCGAACACCAGCACCGTGCCCAGGATCATCAGGAAGGCAGAGATCGTGGCACCGGGCTGGGCCTGCAGCGGATTGGCGGTCTGGGCGAAGCTGAGCGTCGTCTGAAGCGAGACGATCTCCCCGGCGGTGGCGAGGGCCCCGGTGAAGGCCCGCAGGATCGCGCCGATCATCAGGCCGGTCACCACCTCGCGGATGATCCAGCCGACCATGCCGCCGATCGTCTCGGGCAGGGCCGGCAGCGACGGCGACACGATCGGCCAGAGCGCCAGCGACACCACCAGCGCCAGGGACAGCCGGATGCGGGGCGGCACATAGCTTTCGCCGATGCCGGGCAGGCTCAGCAGGATCGCGCCGATCCGGGCGAAGATCAGCCCGCCGGCCCAGACCTGATCGGCGGTCGCGTAGGGATCCATCTTTTTGGCGTCCCGCCAGCCCTACATGCCCGAGATGCGCGCCGCGATCGTGCGCATGAAGGCCCCGAGCAGCCCGCCCATCAGCGGCAGGAACAGAAGCAGGGAGACGAAGATGGCGATGATCTTGGGGGCATAGACCAGGGTCTGTTCCTGGATCTGGGTCAGGGCCTGAAACAGGCCGATGCCCACACCGACGACCAGTCCCACGATCAGGACCGGAGCGCACAGCTGCACGGTCAGCCAGATGGCATCGCGGCCCACATCCAGAACTTCTGCGCCGCTCATCGCCCAACACCCTTCAGGAACTGGGCAGAAACTGCCGGGAGCGTGGTTAATGCGACGTTAGCAATGTCGGCCGCTGGCCCGCTCCTTGCGGATTTCTCCCCAGAAGAGAGGTATCCGATGGCCTGGAGCGCAATTTCGACCCGTAACGAGACACCCGCCATCTCCAGAGGGGGATGGCTGGACGCGCTGCGTTTCATTGTGGCCTCCCTGATCATCCTGCATCACTTCCAGGCGGCGGGCCCCGTGCCTCTGGCCGAGAGCCTGCATCCGGTGTTCGAGCGGGGCGGATTCCTGCTGACCAACTTCTTCCTGATCGACAGCGGCTATGTGCTGATGCGGGTCTATGGCGGAGCCGTCGGACGGGGGGCGATGTCGCCGGGCGACTTCTTCATCAAGCGCTTCCTGCGGGTCTATCCGGCCCATCTGATCATGGGCCTGTCGCTGGTGGCGCTGGTGCTGATCGGCACGATGGCGGGCGTGGCACCCCGCAATCCCGAATGGTTCGCCTGGGACCAGCTGCCGGCGCAGCTGACGCTGACCCAGGCTTTCGGGCTCCACGGCGGCCTGGGATGGAACGCACCCAGCTGGTCCATCTCGGCCCTGGTCGGCTGCTACGTCCTGTTCCCCTACATCCTGACCGGCCTGAAGCGGCTGGGGCCCTGGTCGGCCCTGCTGGTGGTGGTGGGGCTTTACCTGATCGCCAATGCGGCGACGCAGGCCTGGCTCGGATTCCCCGTCTACCAGATGCCGATGAAGTTCGGCTTCCTGCGCGCCCTGCCCCTGTTCGTGCTGGGCATGGGACTGGCCGTCTTTACAGAACGGGTCTGGATCGCACCGCGTCTGGCCCGCATCGTGGGTGTGTCGGCCGCGGTCGGGCTGGCGGTGGTTCAGGCCTTCGACAAGAACGCCCTGATCTCGCTGACCTTCATTTCGCTGATCATCCTGGCGGCGGGGGCGATCCCGGTCCTGAGGCCCTCGAAGCTCATCGAACGGGCCAGCGTGGTGTCGTTCTCGATGTTCATCACCAATGAGGTGGTGCGCATCGCCTGGTTCGGCGTGGTCAATGTGATGATCGCGAAGTTCGCCCTGTCGGTGCCGGTCCAGTGGGGCCTGTGGGGTGTCGGCGTGCTGGCCGCGTTCGTGTTCGCCTTCGCCTTCCACACCGCCATCGACCAGCCGATCCAGAACGCCATCAAGGCCCGGCTGTCGCGTCGCCGCACGTCGCGCCGACCGATCGAGGCCGGCGCGGTGGTGTCACTGGAAGGCTAGCTGCCGCTGTTGATGTGCAGGATGTTGCCGTCCGGGTCCTTGAACCAGGCGGCGCGGAAATCGCCCATGCGATGGATGCCGTCGGCGTAGGTCGCCTCGGGCAGGTCATAGCGTTCGAACGTCACGCCCTTCGCTGCCAGATCCCTGACGATGCTCTCGATCTCTTCGCCGACGCCCCAGACCAAAGCGTTGGCCTTGTTGGTCCCGGCGAACTCCGAGACATAGACGATCAGCCGTGTGTCGCCCGTCTGAAAGACGGTGGGGTCGTCCCCGCTGTCGGGAGCCAGGTTCAGACCGAGCGTCTCGCCGTAGAAGGCGCGGGAACGCGCGATGTCCTTGACCGCGACGATGGCGGCAGAGTTCCGGGCTTTCAGCATGGGTCGGTTCCTGTGTGGCCCTCTCAAGCGTGCGGCAAGCCGGACGCGTTCCGCCGATGTCGCCGTCAGAATCGGTCTGCTTGCGGCGACGGGGTCAATCGGGGCAGGGATGCATCATGTCCGAAGGCCTGCTGCGCGACGTCTACATCACCGGGACCGGCGCCTTCCTGCCCGGCGATCCCGTCGGCGTGGACACGATGGAGGACTTCATCGGCCGCATCGGGGGGCGGAGCTCGGCGGTGGGTCGTCGGGCGCTGCGCTGGAACGGGGTGGAGACACGCCATTATGCCCTCACGCCCGAGGGCCGGCCGCTGCACTCCAACGCCTCGATGACGGCGGCGGCGACGAGGGCGGCACTGGACGACGCGGGCCTGTCGGTCGGCCGGCTGGGCCACCTCGCCACGGCCACGACCCAGGGCGACTATATCGTGCCCGGCCACGCCAGCGCGGTGCACGCGGAACTGGGCGCGGGGCCGATCGAGATCGCCAGCTACCAGTCCGTCTGCGCCTCCGCCCTGATGGCGGCCAAGGGGGCCTGGCTCCAGGTCCGCGCCGGCGAGGCCGAGGTCGCGGCGGCGGCGGCGGGAGAGTTTTCGTCCCGCTGGTTCCGGCCGGAATTCTACGAAGGCACCGCCCTGGTCGACGCCAAGGGCCGGGCGCGGGTCGAGGCAGACTTCCTGCGCTTCACCCTGTCCGACGGGGCGGGCTCAGTCATCATGGAGCCGAAACCGCGACCCGACGGCCTGTCCCTGAAGGTCGACTGGATCGACCTGACCTCGCTGGCGGGCCGGTTCGACCCCTGCATGTGGGCGGGCTCGACCTTCGCCGACCGCGCGGACATGAAGAGCGCGTGGAGCCATGCCGGACCGGTGGCGGCGCACGCCTCGGGGTCGGTGGCGCTGGTGCAGGACTTCGAACTGCTCAAGATCGTCATCCGGGCCTGGATCGGGGTCTGGCTGGAAAAGGTGGATCAGGGGCGGATCGTCCCGGATGAGGTCGACCACCTGCTGTGCCACTATTCGGCGCGGTCGCTGCGCGAGGAGATCGTCTCGGTGCTCAAGAGCACCGCCGCCATGATCCCCGAGGAAAAGTGGTTCTCCAACCTGCCGACCGTCGGCAACATCGGGGCGGCCTCAATCTGGGTCATGCTCGACGAATTCATGAAGTCGGGGCGGGCGAAGCGCGGCGAGAAGGTCCTGCTGATCGTTCCAGAAAGCGGACGGGCCATGGTGGGGTTCATGATGTGCGAGGTGGTGTGATGGCGGACGGAACACGTGTGGACGACCAGGTCGCCGACACCCTGCGCAAGCTGGCGGTGGTCTTCGCCGACTTCGAGCAGCGGCTGGAGGCGACGCCCCTGATCCGCAAGCTGACGCGCGGCCGGTTCGAACTGGCCGACTACCAGCTGTTCCTGATCAACCTGCGCCAGCAGGTGAAGGACGGGGCCCTTTGGATGTCGCGCGCCGCGTCGAACGTCGGCGAGAGCCATCTGGAGCTGCGCTCGACCCTGATGCGTCACGCGGTGACCGAGCACCGCGACTTCCGCCTGCTCGAGGCCGACTTCGTCTGCTCCGGCGGCGAGGTCGAGGTGATCCGCTCGGCCCCCAAGAACGTCGGATCCGAGGCCATTTCCGCCTGGATGTTCCATGAGGCGTCGAAGCCCGATCCCTTCGGCCTGCTGGGTGCCATGTTCATCATCGAGGGCCTGGGATCGATCAAGGCCGCGCCCTGGGGCCGGCAGGTCAAGGAACGGCTGAACCTGCCCGACGAGGCCGTGCGGTTCCTGCTGTACCACGGCGAGAACGACGCCGAGCACATGCAGGAGTTCGAGGAGATGCTGCGGATGGTGCTGCCGGACGCCGCCGTCGCCGAACGGATCGTGATGACCGCGAAGGTCACCGCCCGGCTCTATGCGCTTCAGATCGAGGAGATCGCCGCGTGAGCCTGTCCGACGGCGGCGACACGGCCGAGTGGAAGACCGATCCGTTCGACGCGCGGCGCTACGACCCCAATGACCCGGACCCGTGGCTGGCGCTGTATCTCGACCATTCCCTGCCGATCGATCCGCAGGCCAAGCGGGCGCTCCTGCTCGGTGCACGGTCGTGGTCACGGCGGTGGCTGTTTCCGGTCAGCCGCCCGGTGGTCTTCCTCTTCTTCTGCATCGTGAAGGTCCTGCGGGCGATCTCGCCCCGCTATCCGAACCTCAACGGCCTGCTGCACAAGTCCATCCACTGGGGTCTGCGCACCTTCGGCAGCCCCGAATGCAATACCCTGATCCTGCGCCACTTCCATGTGGGGACCGAGCTGCTGGCCTTTCTGAAGGCCAATGCGGGGGTCGATCCGGCGCTGGTGAAGACGGTGCCGCTGAAGCCGCTGACGCTGAAGGACCTGGAGGACAACGTCTTCCTCCAGCACGACCTGAACATCTTCAACTTCATCATCGAGCTGAACATGGCGCTGCGCGCCGCCGGCAAGGAGATCACGCCGCCGGAGCGGGTCGACTTCTCCATGCTGTCGGACATCGAACCGGACTTCGAGACCTTCCCGACCGGCCCGCTGAACCGGATCGACATCCAGACCGCGGTGGAGTTCTACACCCCGCTGTATGCCCTGATGCTGCCCCGCGCCGACTTCATGCGGGCCAGCCATTCGCTGCAGCTGGACGAGATCGTCGGCATCTATATCGGGCGGATCCTGGGGACCGACTACCACATGCATTTCGTCAAGAACGGCCACCCGCTGGTCACCCTGTCGACGCTGCAGGCGGGCTTCCGGCTGATGATGCACGGGCTGGACTGCGAGGCCATGCACGGCTGGCTGCGGGTGCTGAAAGCCCGTCAGGAGGCGGGGCTGCCGCTGGATCCAAGGGATCCCACGGGCGGGCCGGAGCTGGCCTGAGCCGCGGCTCCGTCGTCGAGGTCGGCCCGGGCGCGGGCGGCCAGGTCGAAGAAGCGGTCGCGGACCCCGGCGGCATAGGGGTTCTCGCGTTCGATGGCGCGAAAGACGGCGGGGGAGTCGTAGCGGACCATCTCGACCGCCTGCATGATCCGCTCGAAGCTGGTGGTGGTCATCCGCGTCGGCAGGGGCTCCATCGACAGCAGGACGCGCGAGATCAGGTGCGTCAGCCCCTGGACGACGGCCGCCTCGCGGTCGTGATCCTCCGGCGAGACGAGGAACACCTTCAGCTTCAGGGCATGGCGGCAGAAGGCGGCGACGCGGCGGGCGATCCGGTCGCCCCGCACCGGGCAGACGGCGATGCGAAGCCCGGCGATGCCGTCGCGCGCGCTCTGCGGCCCGAACAGGGGGTGGGTCCCGACGGTCTGGACGTGGGCGGGCAGGTGTTCGGCCATCAGGCGGGCGGGGCCGACCTTGACCGACCCGACGTCGAGGATCAGCGCGCCCTCCTGCAGGTCGGGCGCGATGGCCGACAGGGTCTGCGCCAGCCCCTCCACCGGGACGGCGAGGATCACCACCGGGCAGGCGGCGGCCGTGGCCAGGTCGGTCAGACGGGCCGCGTCGCCCTCTTCCGCAGTAGCGGCCGGATCATGGGCCAGGACCTCGAACCAGGGCGACAGGTGCCGGGCGGTCAGGCGGCCGAACGCGCCATAGCCGATCAGGCCCAGTCGGGGGCGCTGTGCGGCCGGCCGGCTCACGCGGTCAGGGCCTCCTGGAAGTTGACCGGGCGTCCGTGGGCGGTGCCGACCAGGTCGCCGTCGGACATGACCACGCGGCCGCGCACGATCGTGGTCATCGGCCAGCCGGTCGCCTCGAAGCCGTCGAAGGGCGTCCAGCCGCAGCGGCTGGCCTGCTGGTCGTGGGTGATGGTGCGCTTCGCCTTCAGATCCACCAGCGTCAGGTCGGCGTCGTATCCCTCGGCGAGACGTCCCTTGCCGGCGATGTTGAAGATGCGCTGGGCCCCGGCCGAGGTCAGGTCGACGAAGCGTTCCAGCGTCATCCGGCCGTTCGCCACATGGGTCAGCATGACCGGCACCAGGGTCTGGACGCCCGGCATGCCCGACGGCGAGGCGGGATAGGGCTTGGCCTTCTCCTCCTTCGTGTGCGGTGCGTGATCCGAGCCGAGCACGTCCACCACGCCCTGGTCGATGCCGCCCCACAGGCCGGCGATGTGCGGTGCGTTGCGGATCGGCGGGTTCATCTGGGCATAGCCCTTGAGACGCGCATAGGCCTCGTCGCCGTCCAGGGTCAGGTGCTGGGGCGTGGTCTCGACGGTGGCGACGTCCTTGTGGTGGGCGAGGAATTCGATCTCCTCGGCGGTCGAGACGTGCAGGACGTGGATGCGCTTGCCGGTTTCCTTCGCCAGCCGGACCAGGCGGCGGGTCGACATGATCGCGCTTTCGGCGTCGCGGACCTCGGGGTGGCTGGTCCAGTCGCCCGTGCGGGCCAGGGGGCGGCGCTCGGCCAGGCGGTACTCGTCCTCGGAATGGAAGGTGGCGCGGCGCGACACGGCGTTCAGCACCTTTCGCACCCCGTCGTCGTCGGCGATCAGCAGATCGCCCGTGGAGGCCCCCATGAAGACCTTGATCCCGCAGCAGCCCGGCAGCCGCTCCAGCTCGCCCAGGAACGCGGCGTTGGCGTGGGTGCCGCCGACGTAGAAGGCATGGTCGGTCCACATCCGGTCGCGGGCGCGGGCCAGCTTGTCGGCCAGGGTGTCGGCGTCAGTGGTGTTGGGTTCGGTGTTGGGCATCTCGAACACGGCGACGACCCCGCCGAGCGCGGCGGCGCGGGAGCCCGTCTCGAGGTCTTCCTTCCACTCCAGACCCGGTTCGCGGAAGTGGACCTGGGTGTCGATGACGCCGGGCAGGACGGTCAGGCCCGAGGCATCGACGACCTCACCGGCCGAGGCCTGGGACAGGTCGCCGACGAAGGCGATCCGCCCGTCCCGCACGCCGACGTCGGCCATGCCCCGGCCCGCGTGGTTCACCACCTCGCCGCCACGAACGATCAGGTCATAGGTCTGGGTCATCGCAGGGTCCGGGTCTGGAAGGGCAGGGTCTGAATAGTCTGATTTCGAGCGGACGAAAAACACCGTCCGACCCGTCCGACCCGTCCGACCTGTTCGGGGCGAGGGTCAGCCGGTGCGTCGTCCTGACCATTATAGATGAGGTGGAATACAGGGCTGAAAACTTTTCCGGAGATTGATCCTCCCCTGCGCAGCGGGGGAGGGGGACCGCCGCGCGCTTGCGCAGGGGTAGAGGGAGCAACCCCAGACACAGCGCGTGTTTCCGCCCCCTCCACCACCCTTCGGGCGGTCTCCCTCCCCCGCAAAGTTGCGGGGGAGGGTCGTTGTCGATGTGTCCAATAGCAGGGCCCGAAGCGGACACATCCGCGACCGTCAGCCCGCCTGTGTCTCCCGCGCCAGCAGCCCGCGCGCGGCGCGCAGGACGCGGTCGGCGGGCAGGCCCAGCATGTGGTGGATGTGCTGGTTCAGGCGCGGGTCGATGGCCTTGAACTCGTCCAGCGACCGTTCGCCGCGCAGGGAGACGCCCTTCCAAGGCCCGACGCGGGCGTCGTCGGACGGGCCGAAGACGCCGACGGAGGGCACGCCGGCCGCCACCGCCAGCTGGGTCCAGAGGGAGTCGGCCCCGACGTAGAGGCTGGCGCGCGACAGGGCAGCGGCGGTCTGGAGCCGCGTCAGCTTGCCCTGCAGCTCGATCACCCGGGTGCGCGGCACGGCCAGCCGGATGGTGTGGGCCAGGTCGCGGTCGGCCTCCTCGCCCACGATCATCAGACGCCCTCCGGCCAGGGGCCCGTCCGCCGCCAGAAGCGGTCCGGCGACCTTGGCATAGCGCTCGGCGGGCCAGCGGGTGCCGATCCAGTCGGTGCCGGGACCGACGGCCAGAATGGGCGCGGGGTCGGGTCCGATCAGGGCGTCGGCCGTGGCGCGCGTTTCCGCGCCGAAGAACAGACGGGGCGCGGGCACGTCGTCGAGCTGCAGCACGCGGGCGGCCGCCTCGACGGCATGCAGGCCGGGCTGGTCCGGGCCGCGCACGGCGCGCTTCAGGCGGCGCAGGCGTTCCGAGAATTTGGTGCCGCGCATGTCGACGACCAGGCCCCAGCGCGTGTCGCGCACCTGGTTCCACAGCCCCAGCCAGTCCCATCGCCCGGTCCGGTCCAGCACGATCAGCCGTTTCAGGCGCGGCGTGTCGGCGAACAGCGGGGCCGACGCGGCCGATCCGACGATGGTGAAGTCCGCCTCCGGCAGGCTGACGACCAGATAACTGAGGACGCCGGACGACAGGACGGCGGCCTCTGCGTCGGCCTCGGCGATGTACAGGATGGGAAAGCGGGCACTCATGGGTAGACCGTATACGGATTCTCTGCTCCTCCGCGCCACAGGGGTCGTATTCTTGCGACATCTGCGTAAGTTCGCCCTGAACGATCGGGGGATACTGTGAAGGTTCGATCCGTCTGGGTGGCAAGCATCCTCTCCCTGCCGATAGTCGCGGCATCCACCGCCCCTGCGCCCCAAGTTACGCGAGAAGCGCCTCCCGGCGAGGGCGTCATCTGCGCTTGGGCCATCTACAGTCTGATCGAGGAGGTCGGCCGCCGCTGTGCACCAGAGCGCTTCCCGGAGAACCAGACGGAACTGCGCCGCACCGTTCAAAGACTGGACGACTACGTCCGGGCTAACTCAAAGCTGACGCCTGAGGAAATCGCACGGTTCAAAACAGAGCAGGCCAACGTCGGCGCACCGGAAGCGGTGCTGTGCCAAGGTGACGCGCTGCAGATGTTCGAAAGTCTGGGTCAGACAAATCCGGTCGAGTTGAGCCGAGGTATAGATGCCTTGGTCGCTCGTCCCGGCACACCAACTTGGGGCACGTGCCTGTAGAACGGCACCGCAGCCCCTATCTATATCCCATGATCGATCACATCGCCCACCTGACCAGCCGCGCCCTGATCCGGGTGAGCGGGACCGATGCGAAACCCTTCCTGCACAATCTGCTGACCCAGGACGTGGAGACGATCGCCGACGGCGAGGTCCGGTTCGGGGCCATGCTGTCGCCCCCGGGGCGGTTGCTGTTCGACCTGTTCCTGTGGGGCGAGGCGGACGGCGTGGTTCTGGATGTCGCGGCGGACCGGCGCGCGGCCCTGATCCAGCGTCTGTCGATGTACAAACTGCGAGCCCAGGTCGAGATCGCGGCGGACGAGCGGCCCGCGCTGGCCAGCTGGCCGGGCGTGGCGGCAGGCTTCGTCGTCGATCCGCGCACGTCGGCGATGGGCGGACGGGCGATCGGAGATCACGTCCCCGACGCGACCGAGGCCGACCATGACGCGCATCGCCTGTCGGTCGGCGTGCCCGATCCGGCGGCGGACGCGGGCTCGGACCGGACCTACCCGATCGAGGCCAACTTCGACCTGCTGAACGGGATCGACTTCCAGAAGGGCTGTTTCGTCGGTCAGGAAACCACGTCGCGCATGAAGCGGCGGGGCGAGATCAAGAAGCGGATGCTGCCCCTGACCTTCGACGGTGCGGCGCCGGCGGCCGGCACCGAGGTGCTGAACGGCGCGTTGCGGGCCGGCGAGGTCCTGACTGGCCGGGACGGCGCGGCCATGGCGCTGGTGCGGCTGGACCGTCTGGACGGGCCGCTGATGGTCGAGGGACGGCCCGTGGCGGTTCTGTACCCCGAATGGATGACGCCGCTCAGCCAAGGCTGAATTCCGCAGCCTTGGCTGAACTGTGAAGTTTTGCGTTTTCAACGGTCAAGCTGAAGCCGGCGGCGGTCTCAAGAGTACCTGTCCCCGGAAGCGGCATCGCCCGGAGGAACACCCATGTCCAAGACCGATCTCATCATGAACCAGCTCGATAAGCGGGTTGAGACGCGCAACGAGCGGCGCAAATTTTTCAAGACCGCCGGTGGCTTTGCCGTCGGTGCCACAGCCGGTGCCGTCCTGGGGGCTTGCTCCAGCAACAGCGACACAGCGATCGCGCAAGCGCCGCCCGCCGGTGCCGCCAACCTCGACGTCGAAATCCTGAACTTCGCGCTCCAGCTCGAGTATCTGGAGGCCCAGTTCTATTCCTATGCCGCCTTCGGCACCGGCCTGCCGCAAAGCTCGTTGAGCGGGACGGGAACCCAGGGCGCTGTCATCGGCGGAACGCAGGTGAACTTCAGCGACCCGCTGGTCCGCCGATACGCCAACGAAATCGCGGCCGACGAAGTCGCCCACGTCAACTTCCTGCGGACCGCCCTGGGCAACGCAGCGGTGGCCCAGCCTGTCATCGACGTCGGCGGCACGAACCCGAACGGTGCCTTCTCGCAGGCCGCGCGGGCCGCAGGTCTGGTGGGTCCCGGCCAGGCCTTCAACCCCTACGCAGACGACAACAGCTTCCTGCTCGGCGCCTTCATCTTCGAAGACGTCGGTGTGTCGCTCTACAAGGGCGCCTCGCCCCTGGTCACCAGCAAGGTCTTCCTCGAAGCCGCGGCCGGACTGCTGGCTGTCGAGGCCTACCATGCCGGTCTGGTGCGCACGGTGCTCACCGCCAAGGGGCTGGAAATGCCGACCCTGGCGATTTCCAATGCGCGTGACTCGCTGGACGGCACATCCGACCTCGATCAGGGCATCACCGCCACGGGCACGGGCAACGCCGCCGCCTCCAACATCGTCCCGACGGATTCGAACGGGCTGGCCTACAGCCGCTCCGTCCAGCAGGGCCTGAACATCGTCTATCTGACGCCGGGCGCCGGCATCAATCGCGGCGGCTTCTTCCCCAACGGCCTGAACGGCCCGACCGGGTTCATCACCACCTGACCGCAAGCGACCTGCTGCAAGGCAATCAACCCGCCGGCTCGAAAGGGCCGGCGGGTTTTTCGCTGCCTCAATCGTCCTCGTCCCGACGCAAACCGGGAAAGAAACCGTCGATGCTCGAGAAGATCTCGATGCTGACGTCGACCCCGCAGTCGGACACCGGGCCGGCGTCCTCGCACGCGGGCCTGACCGCTCCACCCGGCCGCTGGCGACGGGCCACGTCGGCCTCAAGCTGCCGGGCCCCCTGCCGCTCGAGGCGCCGGTCGCGGCGCGCGTCGCCCGAGCCGTGGATCGGCGTGGCGTCCCGGATCATGCGGCTGGCGCACGCCTCACCTTCAACGCCGGACAGGCCATCACGCGTGGGCGAGCAGTCGAGACGCGCGCGCAGACTCCGGGCGATCCGGTCCCGGAGATCCAGCGCGCCGGCGGCGGACGGGGACGTGGGAGCGGCGGCGACAACCGCCCGTCCCTCGGCGGTGTCCGCCAGGGTCGGCAACCGCGCGGTTGGCGAGGACACGGACGGATTGGCGATCGGCGCGGCACCATCGGGTCGGGCCGCCCTGGCCCAGGCCCCGGCGCGGGTGACGGGCCAAGGGTCCAGCGACAGCCAGATGGCCGGATCGGGCGGACTGACGGCGCGCGGCGTGTCGGACCCGAAGTCGCTGCCGAGGCTGAGCATGCTCAAGACCAGACCGTTGAGCGCCAACGCGCCGGTGCCGGCGAGGATCTGTCGGCCGCGCGGCGTCACATCGCACCTGGCGCGCGGGCACTCAGCATGGTGGATCCCTGGTTGAACCGGCGTCGCAGATCCACCTATTGGCGCGGGTCAATGGGACTTTATTCGGGCGCGAGCGCATGCGTCGCTTAAGCTCGGCCCATGCGCGAATCACCGACACGCTGCGCCTGGTGCGGGACCGACCCGCTGTACGTCGCCTATCACGACACCGAATGGGGCGTGCCGGAGTACGACGCCCGGGCGCTGTGGGAGAAGCTGGTGCTGGACGGGTTCCAGGCGGGGCTGGCCTGGATCACCATCCTGAAGAAGCGCGAGGCGTTCCGGGCGGCGTTCGACGGGTTCGATCCCGACCGGGTCGCGGCCTATGGCGCGGCCGACCGGGCGCGGCTGATGGCCGATGCGGGCATCGTGCGGTCCGGGGCCAAGATCGACGCGACCATCCGGGGGGCCCGAGTCTTCGTCGAGATGCGCGACCGGGGCGAGGACTTCTCCGCCTGGCTGTGGTCGTTCGTGGACGGGAAGCCGGTCCAGAACGCCTGGGCGGACAGCGCCGCGCGGCCGACCCAGACGGAGCAGTCGTTGGCGATGGCCAAGGCCCTGAAGGCGCGCGGGTTCGGGTTTTGCGGGCCCGTGATCGCCTATGCCTTCATGCAGGCCACCGGCATGGTGAACGATCACGGGGTGGAATGCTTCCGCCACGCCGAGGTCCGGGTTAGGACCGGGTCGTGAAGTCCCCTGCCCCCAAACCCGCGCGCGCCTTCCCGACGATGGCGCTGGAGACCCTGCTGGCGAGCCGCGTCGGTGGGCGGGTCTGCGGCGTGGACGAGGCCGGGCGCGGGCCGTGGGCGGGTCCGGTCTCGGCGGCGGCCGTGATCCTGAACGCCGACGACCTGCCCGTCGGCATCGACGACTCCAAGGCGCTGACGGCCGCGCGACGCGAGGCGCTGGAGATCGAGATCAAGGCCCGGGCCGTGGCCTGGGGCGTCGGCTTCGCCTCGGTCGAGGAGATCGACGCGCTGAATATCCTGCATGCCACGGGGCTGGCCATGTGCCGGGCGATCGAGGCGCTATCTGTCAGCCCCGTCGCGGCCCTGGTCGACGGGAACTACCGGTTCAGACTGCCGTGCGACGTGGAGACGGTGGTGGGCGGCGACGGGCTGTCGCTGTCGATCGCGGCGGCCTCGATCCTGGCCAAGACGGCGCGGGACCGGTTGATGATCGAGATGGACGACCTGTATCCCGGCTACGGCTTCGCCGGGCACAAGGGCTACAATGCGCCGGTGCATTCGCAGGCGCTGCAGACAATGGGCCCCTGCCCCATCCACCGGCGGACCTGGGCCCCGATCCGGGCGCTGCTGGAGGCCTGAGGCCTCAGACCGACAGGAGGCCGCCCAGCAGGGCTCCCATCACGGCGGCGACGCAGCCTCCAACCAGGAAGGTGAACCAGCCCGCGGGCGCGTCCGGCGACGGCGGCGGGGCGGCCCGATAGATCCGGGTCGGCAGGATGGCCTCGGCGCGGACCAGGAAGTCGTTGGCGGGACGACCGTCGAAGCGGGTGGCGGCCGGCGCGCGCCAGGCGGCCGTCTGGTAGGCCTCCGTCACCGTCCGGGCCGACGGGGGCGGCGCAGGCGTGTGGAGCGGACCCGAGAAGACGCCGGGAAAGGCGTCGCGCGTCGGCGTCGCATCCTCGCTCGGGCCTTCGGAAATGGTCACGATCACGCCTCGCCGGGTCAGGGACGGCCATAGAGACTCGCGGGCGTTAACGGGTCAAGCCGCCAGCGCCGAGGGCCGGTCCGAGACCACGAACAGATATTCGACGTTGCGCAGCCGCCCCACGGCCCCGACCTTCTCGCCCTTGCGGTTATGGATGCCGATGCGGGCGCCGACGTAGCGGGGGCGGGGGATCTCGATCACCTGCACCGACCCGCGCACCGAGAGCATGGCGACCAGCTGATCGCGGCTCAGATAGCCCTCGTCGTTGAAGGAGACGATCAGGTGCGGGGCGCGGATCGCCTCGATGACAGCCTGCAGCGCCGGGCCGATGCCGGGCCGGGAGTTGAAGGCGGACTTCCGGGTCCGGACGTCGATCCGCTTGTTGGCGATGCCGTAGGTCGCAGGGTTGTCCCACAGCACCAGGCTCTCCCAGACATGGTAGTTCCCGAGGTAGGAATGCTGGTTGTAGGGCGGGTCCAGATAGACGAGGTCGCCGTCGAAGGCCGAGGCGATCTCCAGCGCGTCCCCTTGCGTCGCGCGGCACGGTCCGGCGGCGACGGCGGGCTGGAGCGCGGGCATGCGCAGCTCCAGCGGCTTCAGCGCCCGGGTGGCCCAGGACTTCATATAGGCCATCTGCAGACCCGCGGTGGAATCGACCCGGTCGGCGGCCTCCATCAGGCTGACCAGGGCGATGGCCTTCAATTCCGGCTCCAGCCCCATGGCCTCGATCCGGTCTCGCAGGGCGTCGATGCGGGCCCCGTTCTCCGGGCTGAAATAGCGGGCGTCCTCGCAGAAGGCCCGGGTGAACCAGCCGGGCGCGGGGGGCGTCGTGGCGAGGTCGGCGAGGACGGCGGCCGCCCGGTCGTGCCAGCGGTCGCGGTCGGCCTGGACATAGGCGGTGGCGAGCGTCGCCGCATAGCCGTTGTGATCGTTGGACCAGACCCGGAACCCCTGCCCTTTCAGCGCGTGGCCCACCCGGGCGGTGCCGGAGAACAGATCGCAGACATGACCACCGGTCGGCAGCAGGCCCCGGATCGACGCCGTGATCGGGTCGAGAAGGGCGCGCTTGGAGCCGAGGTATTTGATCATTCTTCCCAATCCTCCCCCGCCCTTCGCGGGGGAGGGGGACCATCCGAAGGATGGTGGAGGGGGCGGGAAGCAGGCACCGTGCCTGGGGTCGCCCCCTCCACCACGACGCAAGCGCGTCGCGGTCCACCTCCCCCGTTTCGCTACGCTTCCCGGGGGAGGATCAGGATTTCCGCGCCTTCTTCATCGGAGCATGCGCCAGTCGGAGAAGATTCGCAGCCCCCGGGGCGCCGAAGGGCGTGCCGGCCAGGATCAGGACGCGCTGGCCGGGCTGGGCCAGGCCATACTGCATGGCGGAGTTGACCGCATCGTCGGTCACGTCCTCCAGCGAGGCCGGCTCCTTGCCGAGCCGGGGCTCCAGACCCCAGACCAGGGCCAGCCGCCTTGCCGTCTCGGGCTTGGGCGTCAGGGCCAGCATGGGCTGGAGGGGACGTTCGCGCGACATGCGCCGCGCCGTCCCGCCCAGGGTGGTGAAGATGACGATGCAGGCGGTCGACTGGGCCTCGCCCGCCTTGCGCGCGGCGGCCACCAGGGCATCGGCGTCGATGTCGTCCATGCCGGCGTGTTCGGCGTCCATCAGGCTGGGCCACAGGGGGTCGGCCTCGACCCGCTCCATGATTCGGTTCATGATTCCGACCGCTTCCAGCGGATAGTCGCCCGACGCCGTCTCGGCCGACAGCATGAGGGCGTCCGCCCCCTCATAGACGGCATTGGCGACGTCGGAGGCCTCGGCCCGGGTCGGCGCGGGCGAGGCGGTCATGGATTCCAGCATCTGGGTCGCCACGATCACGGGCACGCCGCGCTGGCGGGCGGCGCGGATGATGCGCTTCTGGGCGACCGGTACCTCTTCCGGCTCCATCTCCACGCCCAGGTCGCCCCGCGCGACCATGACGCCGTCGCAGTAGTCGAGGATGGCCTCCAGATCGGCCAGGGCCTGGGGCTTCTCGATCTTGGCGAGGCAGGCGGCGCGGCCCTTCACGATCGACTTCAGCTCGGCCATGTCCTCCGGCTTCTGGACAAAACTCAGGGCGACCCAGTCGACGCCCATGCGCAGGGCGAAGGCCAGGTCCTCGCGGTCCTTGGGGGTCAGGGCCGAGACGGGCACGACGGCCTCGGGCACGGCCACGCCCTTGCGGTCGCTGAGCTTGGAGCCGCTCTCGACGGTCACATCGGCCCACTCGTCCGTGCGTTCGCCGACCCGCAGACGGACCCGGCCGTCGTCCAGCAGCAGCAGCATGCCGGTGCGCAGGGCGCGGAAAATCTCGGGATGGGGCATCTGCACCCGCGTCGCGTCACCCGGGGTGGGGTCCAGATCGAAGCGCATCTTGTGGCCCGGCTTCACGTCGATCTCGACGTTGGCGAAGCGGCCCAGACGCAGCTTGGGTCCCTGCAGGTCGGCCAGGACACCCAGCGGCCGCTGCAGGGCGATCTCGGCCCCGCGCACGGCCTTCAGCGCCGCGGCGTGATCGTCGTGCGAACCGTGGCTGAAGTTCAGGCGAAAGACATCGACCCCCGCCTCGGCCAGCGATTTCACCATGCCGGGGGCCCGGCTGGCGGGGCCAAGGGTCGCGACGATACGTGCGCGGCGTGCTCTGATCATATGTCTCACTCACCCGGGCCGGCGCGTTGGCCGGCAGCGTTTCCCCGTTCGCTTGTGCCACGAAACATCCGGCGCGTCAGATCGCCCCGTCCGCGCGGAAACAGGAAGTGAGTCCGTGTTACGCGACCCGGTCGGTCAAGGGGCCGGGCAAGGGGACGCGCCGAACAGGCCAAGGTCCAGGCAGCGTCCGTCCAGATCGTCCGGCGTCTCCACGCCCATCGCCTGCGCCAGGGTCGGGGCGATATCGATGGTGCGGATCGGCAGATAGCGTTCCTGGCCGGCCGTGTCCGGCGACCAGAAGACGATCGGCACGCGACGGTCGTAGTCCCAGGGCGTGCCGTGGCCAGCCACGGACGCCCCGGCGCGGCCGGCCCCCGGCGTGGTGCCGGGCTGCAGCGCCAAGAGGATGTCGGGCGAGCGGCCCTCGACGGCCCCGACCCGCTGGCGGTCCATCAGGCTGAGCTCCTGCGGGCTGGCGTTGGCGGCGGGCATCGGGGCGGCGAGGGCCTCCTCGATGGTCCAGGCCCCGGCGACCGTGGGCTCGGCGCGCAGCAGGGCGACGGCAGCGGCGGCGACACGGCTGCGGAGGGGCTGAGGCAGGGCGATATTGTCGGCCCCCACCACCATCAGGCCGCTGCCGCCGTAGGTGATCGGATCGACCGTCAGGTCGAACTCGGCCTTCAGGGCGGCATTGATGCGGCCGCGCAGATCGGGGTCGCCGCGCACCGCCTCGGCGAAGCCCCGGGCCGACTGGCGCTCGGGGAAGTCGTTGCCGCCGTGGTCGGCGGTCAGCACCACCAGGGCACCGCCGGGCACCCGGGCGACGCGGTCGAGGAAGGCCCCCAGGGCCACGTCCAGCCGGCGCATCTGGTCGCACATCTCGGGACCCTGATTGCCGAAGGTGTGTCCGATCCGGTCGGTGGCCGACAGGCTGACGCCCAGCATGTCGGTGACGCCGCGACCGCCCAGCTCGCGGCTGTCCAGCAGTTCCGTCGCGGCCTCCAGCGTCATTTCGTCGAGGAAGGGCGAGGTGTCGATGGCGAAACGCTGGGGCGGGACGCCGGCGTGGAATGTGGCTCCGCCGACGGTCCAGTCGGCCTCGAGCGCGCGGCAGGTCTCGTCCGAATAGGTCCATGCGGCGGGGGTGGTGGCCAGCCGCGCAGCGATACGGGCGTTCAGCGCCGCCACCGGCGCGAGCCGCGCCTCGGCCGCCTGGCCGGGCTCGACATAGGTCGTGAAGCCGAAGCCCACTGTGTACCAGAAAGCCCCGTCGCCCTGATGGCCATTCAGGGTGATGGCCCCACGATCCTTGCCCGAGACGGCGTAGACGCGGCTCTGCGGGCTGACGGCCTTGAGCCAGTCGCCCAGGGTCGAGGCGGTCATCTGACCCGGTCCGACCGGGCCGTTGTCGGTGATGCGGCCGTGCGCCAGGGCGTTCTGCGGCGCGGCCAGGCAGTAGACCTCCTGACCCGTGGCCCGATCGATCCAGTCGTTGGCCGGGATGCCGGTACGGGCGGGGTTCAGGCCCGTCAGGACGGTGGAATGGCCGGGACAGGTCTCGGTCATCGCATGCTGCTGATAGCCATTGGCATAGACCAGGCCCTGAGTGGCCAGGGTCTTCAACCCTCCGGTGAAGCGGGCGCGGTACTGGTTGAACAGGTCAGCGCTGAACTGGTCGACGACGATCGTGACGATGAGGGCGGGGGGACGGGCGGCGACGTCATGGGCCGTCGCTACGGGCCGGCTGTCGGTGGCCGACTGGGCCAGGGCGTCTGCCGGCACACAAAGAGCCAGAAGGAGGCAGGCGCGAGCGATCAAGCGGGTCATGGCACACCGTAAAGTTTGAGCCGTCGGCCCTAGCCCCCGGATGCGACAGATCAAAGACGGCCGGAGCACCACAGGTTGCGCATCAGGCGATCACGGTCTCCCACGGGCCGGTGATGGCCAGGGTGATCCCCGGAAACTGCAGGTTCACGAACAGCGTCCCGCCGTCCGGCGAGAACACGGCCCCCGCAAACTCCGAATTGCCCCGGAAGGCATTTCTGGCGATCGTGTAGAGGCGCCCGTCGGGGGTCACGCCCTTGAGATGGTTGCGGGTCGTGGCCGAATAGTTGTCCTCGCACACGACCAGGTGGCCCCACGGCGCGACGACCAGGTTATCGCCCATGTTCAGGGTCCGTTCGTCGGCGCTTTCAACGAACAGCTGCACGCGGCCCGCATCGGCCGCCGTCCCGGTGCGGCCTTCCTCGGCCGACGGCTGGTAGCGCAGGATCTGGCCCCGCTGCAGCGGCCCGCCCGAGGTCGCGGTCAGATACAGCTCGTCCTTGCCCCAGAACACGCCTTCGCCCCGTGCGACCAGGGCCGCGCCCCTGGCATGGCCGCGTTGCCGCAGGTCGCCGTTGGGGCTGTCGACGTCCTCCATGTCGATCCAGACGACCTCGCGCCAGTCACCCGGCGACCAGAACCGGTCGTGGTGATTGGTGGTGTCGGCGCCGGACACGTCCTTCAGCGCCATGGCCTGAAGCCGGCCGCCCTCGACAAGCTTGCCGGGCGTGTTCGGGATGAAGCGGTAGAACAGGCCGTCCACCCGGTCCTCGGTGAGGTAGACCACGCCGGTGCGGGGATCGATGCAGACCGCTTCGTGGTCGAACCGGCCCATGGCCTTGAGCGGCACGGGGTCGGCAAGCCCGGTCTCGGTGGCCGGCACCTCGAAGACATAGCCATGCGCCTTGGTCACGTCCGCGTCGGCGGGCGTCTCCTCGGTCTCCTCGCAGGTCAGCCAGGACCCCCAGGGGGTATGGCCGCCGCAGCAGTTGGTGCTGGTTCCGGCCAGCGACAGATGCTGACGCACGGTCTGGCCGGTGGCCATGTCATAGACCAGGGTCGTGGTGCCGCCGGGCAGGGGTCGGCCGTCCTTGTAGGTGTCATAGGCGCGGGCGGCATCGAGGCGATCGATCCCGGCCTGATCGGGACCGCCCGGACCCCAGTTGCGATGACTGGCGTTCGAGCCCTTCAGCTCGTGGTTTCGCACCAGGGCGACGCGCGTGCCCTCCAGGGCGAAACAGCCCATGCCGTCGAACTGGCCGGGGACCACGAGGCCGTCGTCCATGACGTCGCCACCCCGGGATATGACGCGATAGGAAAAGCCCTCGGGCAGGTCCAGCATCCCGTTGGGGTCGACCGTCAGGGGACCGTATCCGGTCACCTCGTTGACGTAGGTTTCCGTCCCCGCGGCCTGGGCGGCGACGTTGCGGGCCAGACCGCCGAAGGCCGTGGCGGCAGCGGCGGCGGACAACAGGGTGCGGCGATCGAGACGCATGGGGCGGGGCTCCGGACAGGCCGTCTCGATAGGCCCCGACGCAAATCCCGTCATCATGGTTCTATGACGGTGGATGCGACAAACGATCCGGGGCACCGGTCGGAAACCGGTGCCCCGTTCGTCGTGTGGCCGCTGGCCGGCCGAAGCCGGCCGGGGGGTCAGCGCGCGTAGTCGTGCGCGATGGCCCAGTCGTACCAGCTGGGGACCACGGTGCCCGTCAGCAGGATGCCGATGCCGCCCGTCAGGGTGGTCAGGACGGCGAACCACCAGGCCCAGCGGTGGATGGATTCCATGGTGGCGTTGAAGCCCATGGTCCAGCGCCAGAACAGCGCGCCGCGTTCGGCCCCGGTGCCCCGGTCGGTGATCTGTTCGACTTCGCGCTCGGCCCCGTAGCGGCTGGTGGCCAGGATGGTCGCCCCGTGCATGGCGAACAGCAGGGTCGAACCGTACAGGAAGACGATCGAGAGGCAGTGGAACGGGTTGTAGAACAGGTTGCCGTAGGTGATCGAGAAAGCCCCGGTCCAGTCCAGGTGGGGGAAGATGCCGAACGGCACGGCTTCCGACCAGCTGCCCATCATGATCGGGCGGATGAAGCCCAGCACCAGGTAGAGCCAGATCGCCGAGGCGAAGGCCCAGGTGGTGTGGGTGCCGAGGCCGAGCGCCTTGGCCCGCAGATAGGAGCGGATGCACCAGCTGATCACCGAGACGGTCAGGAAGAAGCCCGTGATCAGCCACCAGCCCCCCTGGTTGAGCGGGGGCAGGATGTTCAGACCCTGCTCGGGCGGCGGCGGATACAGCCCCAGCCACGGCAGTTGCCGGACGAACTCGGCCGGGTTCCAGCCGACGCTGGCGAACATGTTGAGACCGATGATCTCGAACGCCAGGAAGCCGGTCAGCAGAGAGATGACGCCGGTCCAGCCCAGATGCATCGGGCCGATCTGGGCATTGCCGATCCGGCCGATCAGGTGGACGAAGAACGGCTTGCCGACGCGCCAGTCATCGAGGGAGTCGCCGGGAACGCCGGCCTCCGGATGACCGTGGACCTGAACCTGGGTGAAGATATTCTGATAGGCGGACATGGTTCCCCCCTCCCCTATTGCCAGATCGGCAGGTTGCGCCAGCCATCCCACCACTCGGGCCAGCCTTCGGACCAGTACGGGCCGCTGATAACGATGCAGACCGCGCTCCAGAACCCGGCCGACAGGGCCAGGAACAGGCCGACCCGGTGGATGCCCAGGGTGCCGACCGAATAGCCGATGAAGTCGCGGAAGAAGGTGTCCTCGTGCTCGGGCTGGCGCACCGGCTTGCCCTTGCCGGGGTTGGTCGCGGCCAGGACCAGCGAACCGTGCAGCGCCAGCGCCATCGTCGTCGTGAAGAAGAAGCTCACGGCGATCATGTGCGCGGGATTGTAGTGGAAATTCAGATACTGGTAGCCGGTGTTGGACACCCAATCGAGGTGGCTGAAGATGCCGTACGGAAAGCCGTGGCCCCAGGCGCCCAGCAGGAAGGGACGAACCACCACCAGCGACAGATAGGCGAGGATGGCGACGCCGAACGCGATCGGCACATGCAGGCCGATGCCCAGCTTGCGACAGATCTCGACCTCCCGCAGCGCCCAGGAACAGAAGGCTCCGGTCGCGCAGATGGTGACGATCTGCCAGATCCCGCCCTCGCGCAGCGGGGCCAGCGACAGGCCGTAGGAAATGTCCGGCGGATTGATGGTGATCAGCCAGGGGTTCCAGGTATCGCCCAGCGACGCCCCGTAGAAGATCAGCGCGGTGCCGAGCGCCGCGAAGAACGCGGTCGTGACGCCGAAGAAGCCGACATAGAACGGCCCGACCCAGAAATCGAACATGTCGCCGCCGATCAGGGTGCCGCCCCTGATTCTATATTTTCGTTCAAAACTCAGTAAGGCCATGACCGTCTCCGTCCGACTTCTCGCCCCGCGAGGTGGACATCTGTTGCGATGGCGGTCGCGTCGGACGGAACCGGATCGCTCCGTTTCCGCCCGCGCGCCGCATCAGCGGATTGCCCGTCAGGGTGCGGCGGCAGAAGCCGCAGCGGGTGTGGCCTGAGCGCCGTCAATCCAGTTGTACCGAGGCGAGCTGAGCAGGATGAAGTGGATCAGCAGAGCCAGGGTGAACAGGAAGACGGCGAGCGCGACCAGCGCCCGACGGGGATCGAACAGGAGCCAAATTCTCCACATAACTGTAGTCCTCCATAGCCGGTGTTCGGCTTTGTTGGCGACGACGCAGGATTAGCCCACGCCGACAAAGTAAAGTGGAGACCTAGGCCCCCAGCCAGGGACGCCAGAACCAGACCAGCACATGGGCGATCACGGCAATGGTCGTGAAGCCAATGAAACTGGTCAAGAAGAGGCCGTGGAATTCCTTGGCCGCTTCTGGGGTAAGTCCGGTGAGGGACCCCGACGTTTCAGGTAGATGAGACATCGCTACTCCTTTCGTTGGAGCTAGTCTTCGACCACGGGGAAGTCCCGTGGTCGTTTCCGCAACCCGGGCGAGCCGGACGGCGGAACTCTGGGTCCCGGCGGATCAGGCGGCGCATCAGGCGGCCCTCCCGCTCAGGACAATGGCGTTGGCGGCATAGAGGCGATCCAGCGTGACCCGGTCCTCCCCGGCCTGGCGGGCGGCGCGTTCGGCCGTGTCGCGCAGGCGTTTGGCTGCGGAAATGCGCACGATGATGGGCTGCGACGCGACGAGCTTCTCCAGCGCGTCCATGGCCGCATCCTCCCAGTGAAGCTCGGCATGGGCGCGGGCCAGGGTCGGCTCGACCTTGTCCATCTGTGAGGCCAGCGGAAGGATGTTGAAGAGGGCGTCGAACAGGGCGTTGCAGACTTCCTGGACCAGGTAGGTGCAGCCGCCGTAGCCCATGAAGGGCGTGCCGGTGTGCCGGCGGATGGCGGCCCCCGGGAAGGAGGCGGGCACCCAGACGCCGGAGGGCCCGTGGCCCGCGCCGCCCTGGGCGGCCTCGGCCAGATAGATCCGCTCGTTGATGCTGCCGAACAGGACCAGCGGCTTGGTCTCGCGGACCAGCCGGCTGATCTCGGCATTGTCGGTCTTGGTGCCGGCGCAGCGCGCGATGGCGAACTGGCAGGGCAGGCCCAGGTCGTCCTCGAGGAATTTCCGGACGCCGCGGGTGTAGGTCTCGTTGGCGACGATGGCGAAGCTGGCGGTGGCGAAGAAGTCCTGGGTCACCGAGCGCCACAGGTCCCACAGCGGCTTGATGGTGGTGTGCTTCTCACGCTCGATGAAGGGCTCGGGATCGAGGTTGAGTAGATCGCCAAGCTGGCGCAAGAACAGGGTCGTGGATTCCAGCCCGATCGGGGCCTGCAGATACGGCTTCTCGAGCGCCTCGCACAGGCCGCGTCCGAACTCGCGGTACAGGCAGATGTTGACCTCGACGTCGGCCAGATTGCGCACGTCGGCCAGGTGGCTGCCCAGCGGGAAGGTCATGTTGACCTGGCAGCCGATGCCCTCGACCAGGCGCCGGATCTCGGCCACGTCCGAGGGCATGTTGAACACGCCGTACATCGGGCCGATGAGGTTCACGCGCGGCTTGTCGCCCTCGGCCCGGGGCCGGGGACGCGGCATCTTCTTGGGTCCGAACTGGGTCCACAGCCAGGTCAGGGCGCGGTCGGCCGACTGCCACTGGTCCTCGTCGATGGTGCGCGGCAGGAAGCGCTGGATATTGGTGCCCTCGGGCGTGACCCCGCCGCCGATCATCTCGGCGATCGAGCCGGTGACGACGACGCTGGGCAGGTCCTTGTCCAGCGTCTGCCAGGCCCGCTTCATCGCGCCTTCGGTGCCGTGGCGACCCAGTTCGTCCTCGCCCAGACCGGTGACGACGATGGGCAGTTCGTGCGGCGGCAGGCCGTCGGTGTAGTGCAGGATCGAGGTGACCGGCAGGTTCTCGCAGCCCACCGGGCCGTCGATGATGACCTGCAGTCCCTTGATGGCGGTGAAGGCGTAGACCGCGCCCCAGTAGCCGCCGGCCCGGTCGTGATCGAGGATCAGCGTCATGTGCCGACGTGCTCCTCGGCCTTGGCCGCCGCCGCCTGCAGCTTGGCATAGCGGGCCTTGAACTCGGGGCGGGCGACCGGGGTCTCGGACCAGATGCCGGCGGTGTCGCCCTTGCCCACGCCCTCAAAGAAGGAGGTCATGCGGTCGAACCGGGCCTTGTTGCCGATGGCGGCATTGATGACCTGGGCCAGCGAGCCTGCGCCCGCCGGACCCATCAGGGGCCGAGCCGAGATCAGGTTGGTGAAGTAGAGCGCCGGGATCGACAGCGACTTGGCGTGCTGCACCACCGGCGTCGTACCGATGGCAAGATCCGGCTTGATGGCGTCGACCGCCGACAGGTCCTGCTCCAGGGAGGCGCGATAGTTGACGGTGACGCCCCTGGATTCCAGCCATTCGCGGTCCGGGTCGGACCATTTCGTCTGCGGGCAGGCCGTGCCGACGTATTCGACCTCGGCCCCGCTCTCGATCAGCAGGCGGGCGACCAGAAGCTCTGAGCCCTCGTAGCCCGAGACGACGATACGGCCCTTGATCGGCGACCCGGCCAGGGCCCCGCCGATGGCGCCGATCATGGCGTTCTTGATGCCGTCGATCCTGGCCTGCGGAACGTCGCAGGCCTCGCCGATCGCCTGGAGCCAGGCGGCGGTGCCGTCGCGGCCGACCGGGGCGGAGCCCACGACCTTGCGGCCGGCGGCTTCGAACTCGCGCACGCTGGCGGTGTAGAAGGGGTGGATGGCGGCGACGACGGCGCAGTCGAGGGCGGAGTACAGCTCGCGCCATTCGCGGGTCGGCACGACCGGCCCGGCCGCCAGGCCCATCGGCTCCAGCATGCGGCCGATGATCATCGGATCGGCGGGGAACATCTCGCCCAGCAGGGTGACGGTCGGCTTGTCGGTGCGCTCGCGCGGCGCGGCGACGGGGCCGGCCTCGACCTCCTTGCGCGCATAGTTGAGCATGGCCCCGGCCAGAACATCCTTGGCCTCGGCATGGGTCGGGATGCCGAAGCCCGGCACGTCGATGCCGACGATGCGGACGCCGTTGATCTCTTTCGGCAGCAGTTGCAGCGGCACGCCGGAGGCCGTCGGGACGCACAGGTTGGTGACGACGATGGAGTCGTAGAGCTCCGGATCGGCCATCTGGAACACCGCCTCGCGGATGTCCTCGAACAGCTTGCCCGTGACCAGGCTCTCGGAGTTGAACGGCACATAGCCGACCGAGCGGCGCGCGCCGTAGAAATGGCTGGTGAAGGTCAGGCCATAGACGCAGCAGGCCGAGCCCGAGAGGATCGTCGCGGTTCGGCGCATGCGCAGGCCGACGCGAAGACTGCCGAAGGCCGGGCACATCGACTGCGGCTGGTCGTGGGGACCGACCGGATAGTCCTTGGCGTAGCGGGCCAGGACCTCGGACTTGCCGGCCTTCGAGGCCGCCGCCGTCAGCTCGGCCTTGCCGCCGTGGCAGCCGCCGTCGAGCGAGACGGGCTCGGCGGCGTGGTCGTTGGCGATGGGGGCGGGACCGTCGGCCATGGTGATCAGACCGCCTCGTCGTAGATGACTTCGAGCGAAGCCTTCGGCACGAAGTCCACGCCGCGCATGTCGCTCTGGGTCGCAGGGATCAGGGTGACGGCGGCCCCGGTGGTGTCCGGGTCGAACAGGCCGAGCAGGCCGTCCTGCGTCAGGGGCTTGGGATGCTGCGGCAGGGACAGTGACACCGCCTCGGCCAGGCCGGCGAACAAGCTGCCCCACTCCGAATCGGGGGTGCCGATGATCTGGTAGTTGGCGGACTTCCTGCGGATGTCCTCGTTGGCCGGGATAGAGGCCAGGACCGGAATGCCCACGGCGTCGGCGAAAGCCGCGGCCTCACCTGTGCCGTCGTCCTTGTTGATGATCATGCCGGCCACGCCGACATTGCCGCCCAGACGACGGAAATACTCGACCGCCGAACAGACGTTGTTGGCGACGTAGAGCGACTGCAGGTCGTTGGAGCCGACGACGATGACCTTCTGGCACATGTCGCGGGCGATCGGCAGGCCGAAGCCGCCGCAGACCACGTCGCCGAGGAAGTCGAGCAGGACGTAGTCGAAGCCCCAGTCGTGGAAGCCCAGCTTCTCCAGCAGCTCGAAGCCGTGGATGATGCCGCGCCCGCCGCAGCCGCGGCCGACCTCGGGCCCACCCAGCTCCATGGCGAAGACGCCGTCGCGCTGGAAACAGACATCCTCGATCTTCACTTCCTCGCCCGTCAGCTTCTTGGCGGCCGAGGTCTGGATGATGGTCGGGCAGGACTTGCCGCCGAAGAGCAGGGAGGTGGTGTCGGACTTGGGATCGCAGCCGATCAGCAGGACCCGCTTGCCCTGCTGGGCCATCATGTAGCTGAGGTTCGACAGGGCGAAGGACTTGCCCGATCCCCCCTTGCCGTAGATGGCGATGATCTGGGTTTCCTTGGTGACCTCGCCCGTGTGGACGGGATCGGGCTCCTGCTTCGCCTCTTCGCGGAGCGCCTTGTGGGAGATCAGGGTGATGGTCATGCGCAGTTCCTCCAGTCGAGGATCATCTTCAGGCAGTCAGGCTCGCCGAAAGCGACGGGATAGGCGTCGTTCGCTTCGGTGGCCGCCATGCGGTGGGTGATCAGGCCGTCGAGGCTGAGACGCCCCGAGGTGATTAGGTCGGTGACGCCGGCGACGTCCTCGGGCTTGAACTCGGCGGCGATGCGGAACCGCGCCTCCTTCATGAAGGCCATGGGGAAGGCGAAGGACAGGCGGGCCTCGTAGAAACCGGCCAGCACGATCTCGCCGCTGCGGGCCAGTCGCGCGACCAGGAAGTCCATCAGGTCCTCGGCCCCCGAGGCGTCATAGATGCTGCGATAGTCGCGGCGATCGTCGGCGTCGGGATGGATGGCTACGCCGTTACGGCGGCCGGCGTTGGTCTCCCAGACGACAGGCTTGTCATGGCCCATGGCCTCGGTGATGCGGAGCAGCAGGCGGCCGAGCGTGCCGTAGCCGACGATCAGGTCGGGGGCCGTGCCGCCGACGATGGCATGGTAGGCCGTGGCCGCCAGCGACAGCAGGACGCCCTGATCCTCCAGCCCGTCAGGCAGGGTGACCGTGCGCGCCTGGGGCGTGATCAGGGTCCTGGCCGCGCCACCAAACAGGCCGCGCGCGTCGATGAAGTGGGACGATCCGGGCACGAAGACCCGCTGGCCGATGCGGTCACGGGCGTTCTCTCCGGCCTCGACGACCCGGCCGACTGACTCATAGCCCGGCACGAGGGGGTAACCGAGGCCGGGGAAGTGAGGCATCCGTCCGTCCCACAGCAGCCGTTCGGTTCCGGTCGAGATTCCGCTCCAGTCCACATCGACGACGACGTCGTCGGGACCGGCCGGCTTCAGGTCGAGCCGGCGGAGCGCCAGTTGGCGGGGCTCCTCCAATACGACAGCCAAGGTGTTCATCGGGTCGCCTTCGGGAGGCCGGACCCCCATAGGTCCCCATCCCGAGTGTCAGCTTAGATTGACAGTTTATGTTGTCAAATCCTGATTACACTTTCGTATGTCAGGCGCGGGCGACAACCAGTCCGGCGATCATGGGCATGGCGGTCGAAACCCGACGGGCGACCGAGAACCCTGCCGTCTGGCACATGCCGATCACTTCGCGTGTCGGGCGGGGCCGCCCCGATCCCATGGCCAGCAGGTACATGCCGAAATAGGCGTCGCCGACCCGTTCGGCCCCGGGTTCGGCCGCGAAAGGCTCCCCGATCAGCAGGATCGCGCCGGGCTCCAGGGCGGCCCTGACGGCGCGCAGGATGTCGAGCGCTGGCCCGTCGTCGTGGTCGTGCAGGATGCGGATCAGGCTGATCACATCGGCCCCGCGCGGCAGGGGATCGTCGAAGAAGCTTCCCCCGGTGGCCTCCAGCCGTATGCCGTCGGCGGCGAAGGCCGCACGGGCGCGGGCGGCGACGGGCGGCAGGTCGAACAGGGACAGCGACAGAGCAGGCGCGCGGGCGGCGACGGCGCGCAGGAAGGTCCCCTGCCCGCCCCCGACGTCCATCAGGCGGCGGTGGCGCGAGACGTCGTACGCATCCAGCACCTGGGCCGACACCATGGCCTGGGACGCCGACATCAGGCCGGAATAGGCGGCGGCGGCGTCCGGATCCGGCGTCTCGCCCTCCGCATAGGGCCAGTAGCCCGCGAGGGCCCCGCCGCCGCCGCCGCGGCGCAGCAGGGCCAGCGGATCGGCGAGATCGGCGTAGAGCAGGGCGTGGTGCTCGATCATGGCCGCGACGCCGGGTGCCCCCAGCAGGGCCGCCCCCTCGACGCCCAGACCATAGCGGTCGGGACCGGCCGGCTCGGCCAGCTTCAGGGCGACGGCAGCGCGGGCGAGGCGGAGGGTTGCGTCGGTGTCAAGATCGACGACGGTGGACAGTTCGGCGACCGTGGCGGGTCCCTTCGCCAGCCGCGTCAACAGGCCGGATCGGACGCAGGCCTGGGCGATCTGCGAATAGATGAAGCCGGCCGACAGGTCGAACAGCGCCTGGGCTCGCCGCCGCGCCACCGGCCGCGTCAGCGGAAATCGCGAAGCCCAGCGCTGGAATCCGGGATCGCCGATCAGGCCGTTTCGCCAGGCACGCCAACGGTCAGAAAAAGTCTCGGTCATCGACGCATCAATCCTCCCCCATCGGGGGAGGGGGACCGCGAAGCGGTGGAGGGGGCCAACCGCGCACGCCGGAGTTCGTTTCGGGCCCCCTCCGTCGCGGCGCGAAGATACGCCGCGCCACCTCCCCCGGCGGGGGAGGATTTAGTGCTTGTGTCAATCAGGGTGGACACCTTTAGTGTCGTGTCAACAGGACACGGGAATGCCGGGCGAGCGCGTCGTCATCATAGGGGCGGGAATCGGGGGCTTGAGCGCCGCCGTCGACCTGTGCGCGCGAGGCATGGACGTGACGGTCGTCGAGCGGTGCGCAACCGCCGGCGGCAAGCTGTCGGAAATCCGTACGGACGGCGTCGGCATCGATTCGGGGCCGACGGTCTTCACCATGCGCTGGGTGTTCGACGCCCTGTTCGCGGCGGCCGGGGCCTCGCTGGACGATCACCTCAGCGTCCGGCGATCCGAGACCCTGGCGCGCCACAGCTGGCCGGACGGCTCGACCTTCGACCTGTTCGCCGATCTGGAACGGTCCGTGGAGGCGGTGGGCGATCTGGCCGGGGCGGCGGAGGCGAAGCGGTTCCGGGACTTCTCGAAGCGCGCGGCCCTGATCTATCGCGTGCTGGAAGACCCCTTCATCAAGAAGGCCAAGCCCAGCATCCTGGGCCTGACACTGGACATCGGCCTGCACCGCCCGACCGACCAGTGGAGCATCATGCCCTATCGCTCGATGTGGTCGGAGCTGGGGAGCTATTTCAGGGACCCGCGCCTGCGCCAGCTGTTCGGGCGCTATGCCACCTATTGCGGGGCATCGCCGTTCAAGTCACCCGCCACCCTGATGCTGATCGCCCATGTGGAGCAGCAGGGCGTATGGCTGGTCGATGGCGGCATGCAGCGCATCCCCGAGGCCCTGGCCGGGCTGGTCGGGACACTGGGCGGGACGATTCGCTATGGCGAGACCTGTGCCCGGATCGTGCGCGACGGCGGGCGGGCGGCGGCGATCGAGCTGGCGTCCGGCGAGCGGATCGAGGCCGATGCCATCATCGTCAATGCCGATCCGGCGGCCGTCGCAGCGGGCTGTTTCGGGGCCGATGCGTCCCTGGCGGTCGACCCGACACCGTCGCGGACCCGGTCCCTGTCGGCCATGACCTTCGCCTTCACGGCCGAGGACATCGCGGCCCCGCTGGTGCGGCACAATCTGTTCTTTTCGCCCGACTACGTCGCCGAGTTCGACGCCCTGCACGCCGGGCGAATGCCCGAGATCCCGACCGTCTATGTCTGCGCCCAGGACCGGGCCGATGGCGACGGACCACCCCGGACGAACGGGCCCGAACGCCTGTTCGCCATCGTCAATGCGCCGGCCGACGGCGACGCCCACACCTACTCCACTGAGGAAATCGAGACATGTCGCTCGCGCACCTTCCGCTCGATGGAGCGCTGCGGGGTCAGCCTGGACCCCCGCCCCGAGACGATGGCAATCACGACGCCCGACGCCTTCGAGAGGCGCTTTCCGGCGACGGGTGGCGCGCTCTACGGGAGAACGGGGCACGGCTGGGACGGAGCCTTTCGACGGCCCGGAGCCCGTACGCGGATGCCGGGACTCTATCTCTGCGGGGGCGCGACGCACCCTGGGGCCGGCGTGCCGATGGCGGCCCTGTCGGGGCGCTCTGCGGCCTCGGCCGTCATGGCGGACCGCGCTTCGACGCGGCGGTAGACCCGGGCGGCTACGCCTGGTGGTACGTCGATGCGATGAGCGCCGACGGTCGTCACGGCCTGACCATCATCGCCTTCGTCGGCAGCGTGTTCTCGCCCTGGTACGCATGGTCGGGACGCGGGGCCCCGGAGAATCACTGCGCCCTGAACGTCGCCTTCTATGGCCCCGACTGCCAGCGCTGGACGATGACCGAGCGGCCGGCCGGACAGGTCGAGCGCGAGGCGCGCCACATCCAGATCGGCCCCAGCAGCCTGTCGTGGGATGGAGGCGACCTGATTATCCGCATCGACGAGATCACGGCCCCGGTGCCGCCGATGCCGACGATCCCCAAGCCCCTGCGCGGCACAGTGCGGGTCAGGCCGCATGCGATCAACGGCACGGCCTTTCCACTGGATGCGGCGGGCAAGCATGTCTGGCGACCCATCGCCCCGCGCGCCCATGTCGAGGTCACGCTGGACGACCCTGGCCTGTCCTGGACCGGCGAGGGCTATCTCGACACCAACGGCGGGACCGAGCCGCTGGAAGATGCCTTCGAGGTCTGGGACTGGTCGCGGGCGCACCTGAAGTCCGACAGCGCGGTCCTGTACGACCTGAAGCGCAAGGACGGTTCGGCCCTGTCGCTGGCGCTGAAGTTCGACCGGCACGGCGTGCCCGAGACGGTCGAGCCGCCGCCGCACGCGGCCCTTCCCGCGACCCTCTGGCGAATGCCGCGGCACACGCGCGCCGATGCGGACCGGCCGGTGTCGGTCGAGCGGACCTGGGAGGACACGCCCTTCTATTCGCGTTCGACCATCCGGACCCATCTGCTGGGGGAAGCCTGCGAGGGGGTGCACGAAAGCCTGTCGCTGGGGCGGCTCAGGTCACCCCTGGTCCGGGCGATGCTGCCCTTCCGCATGCCGCGCTCGCTCCGCCTCTAGGGCCTGATCCCGCTTCCGGGATCGCCTCAGCGACGTCAGCTCCCAGACGGCCCAGGCCAGCACCAGCCCGAAGACGAGGACCATTTCGATCAGGAAGACCTGGTCGCCGCTCATGCCGTCACTCCCTGCATAGTCCGTGGGCCGCCGCGACGTCGGCGATGATCGCGGCCGCCCGGTCGGGCCGTTCCTCGTGCGCCAGATGGCCGAGCCCCGGCAGAGCTACGATTCGCGCCTGCGGCAGGGATGCACGAACGTCCTCGGCGACCGATGGCGGCACGGCCTGGTCGCGCGATCCGACGACCAGCGTCAGGTCGGCCTGAAGCTGCGGCAGGGACCGCAGCATGTCGGAGATGTCCCAGTTGGCCATCATGCCCAGCGTCCCCGCGACATGGCCGGGCTTTCGCAGCAGGCGCGCGTAGAGCGCGATGCCCCGGTCGTCGATCACCGAGCCCGTGCCGCGGATCAGGCGGGCGACGCGGTTCCGGTCCCGCGCGGCGGAGGCGAACAGATGGACCGCCAGCGGATTGACGAACAGCCCCATGGCGAGGCCTCGGAACAGGGGCGCGACCGCGCCGGCGAAGGGCTGAAGCGCGCCGTTGACCGCGATGATCGGCGCGTCGCCGAACCTGCCGTCGAGCGACATCCGGAGCGCGATCGCCGCCCCAGCCGAATGGGCGATCACGATCGAGGGCCGAACGTCCAGCGCCTCGATCAGGGCGGTCGTGCGCCGGGCCATGGCCCAGAGGGACAGGCCGTGGTCGGGCGGCATGGCGGTGAAACCCTGGCCGGGAAGGTCAGGCGCTACCACCGTGAACCGGTCGGTCAGCAGGGGCGTCAGGTCGCGCCAGCTGTGGGTGGCGGCCCCGGCTCCATGCAGCATCAGGATGACGGGGCCCTCACCCGAGACCTGAACATGCCAGCGCAGGTCGCCGACCGTGACGAACCGGCTGGCGGCGCGGTTGGGCCAGTCGCGCCCGTCGACGTCCCAGTCCGGACGGTCGCTCACACCTTCACCTTACGGAACATCGGTACCGGTCGGGCGATTGTTTCAGCACCCCCGCTGCACCGGCCCGAAGGAGCCCACGCCCCATGAACGACAGTCTTATCCCCACACTGGCCCTTGCCACGCTGCTGCTGGTCGCCCTCGCGGCGGTCGTCGGCCTGGTCCTGTTCAAGCGCAAGCCCGCCAACCAGCATCCGATGGAGAAGTCTCCCGACGGTGCGATCGTCGAGACCCGCCCGCCCGAGCGCCGCTGAGCCCACCGTCAGTCCTCCAGCGCCCGGACCACATCGCGGACCCGCCCGGCCTCGACATAGGGCAGGGCCGCGAAGGTCGCGCCCATGGCGGCGGCCAGCTTCTCGCCGTCCCCACGCGGACGGGGCGAGATGTCGATCAGGGCCGCTCGCAGTCCGGCGGCGCGGATCCGGCGACAGGCGTTCAGGGCATCCTGTTCCGCCCGCGTGCGGAAGGCCCCGCCGTCCAGCGCGATGTTCCCGCGCCCGTCCGTCATGAACACCAGCAGCGGCGTCCGGCCCTTGGCCCGCTCGGCCACGGCCAGTATCGCGGCCATCTCGAGCCCGGCCGCGAGGGGTGTCGCCCCACCGCCCGCCAGTTCGGCCAGTTGCTTCCGGGCCCTGGCGAGGGACCGCGTCGGCGGCAGAAGCAGGTCCGCACCCTCGCCCCGGAAGGCGATCAGCGCCACCTGCGTTCTCCGCACATAGGCCTCGGCCAGCAGAAGTTCGACCGCGCCCTTGGTCTCCGCGAGGCGCTGAAGGGCCGCCGAGCCCGAGGCGTCGACCACGAAGATGACGGTCGATTCCGACCGCTGCTCGAACCGGCGGATGCGGAAGTCGTCGCGGCGCACACGGAGCGGTCCCGACGCGCCAATGAGCTTGCCCCGCAGCCGCTGCCAGGGCGCGGCGGTCTTCAGCGTCTCGACCAGGTCCAGACCGGCGGACCCGTCGGGCTGGCCGGGACGGGTGCCGATGCGGCGGCCGCGCTTCGCGGCCGGCAGTCGCGCGCCGGATGCGCCCGCCCGGGCGGGCGCGGCGCGGGACACGGAGCCGGTCACGGCCCAGAGTTGCTCCAGTCCTTCCGGCAGGGCGGCCCGGGCAGCGTCCAGAACGATGTCGTCCAAGGCTCCCTGCCCCTGATCGGTGTCGTCCGGACCGTCATCCTCGCCTTCGGACGGGGCGTCGTCGGGCGTGTCGGCGTCTTCCGGTTCGCCATCGGCGGTGTCGGGTTCGGCGTCCGGCGGCGCGGGGATGCGGGTGGCGCGGGGACTGAGCACGAGCCGCGCGGCGTTCGACAGGTCGTCGCGCTCGATGGCGTCACGCCCCTCCAGCGCCGCCAGGGCGGCGGCGGCGCGGAGCGCGAGCCGGGGCGCGCGCAGGGACCAGACGCCGAGGGCATCGGCGGCCGCGCAGATCGCATGGATGGCGTCTTCGCCCGGCGGCGAGACCTCGGCCAGGGCGGCGCGGGCCTCGGCGATATCCTCGGGTGTTGCGCTGATCGGCAGGGCATCGCGGTGGCCAATCGTGTCCAGTTCGATGCGGAAGGCCAGCCGCTCCATCAAGGCCTCGGGCGGAACCTCGTCGTCGAGGCCCTCGTCCAGCGCCACCAGCACGAAGCACGCGGGAAGACGCTCGGCCACGCCGTCGCGCTCGACGCGGACCGCCCCGTCCTCCAGCGCCCCGGCCAGCCGCGCCGCCGTGCCGGTCGCCATCCGCTCGGCCATCGGGGCGATGACGACACCGCCGTCCGCCTCGGCCAGCAGCCCGCGCTGCAGGACCCGCTGACCCGATCCCAGCGCCGCCGCGAGATCAAGTCCGCCCAGAAGCCGGTCGTCGCCGATCCCGGGCGGCATCCGACGCCACGGCGTGTCAGCGGTGTGAAGCGCACGGAATCCGCTCAGCCAGGCCTCACGCGTAGGCCCCGGCCCGGCCCGGACCACCGCGCCCCCCAGACCGGGGTCGACGGCCAGCAGCGCGGCGGCCAGCATGGCGTCGGCCCATCGGTCCTGGACCGACGCCTCGGTCATGCCGCCAGCAGCTCGTCCATGGCGCGTTCGATCCGGACCGTCGACGCCTGCTCGTCCAGGGGCCCGCGGCGCAGACGATGCCGAAGCGCCATCGGCGCGATGTGGCGCAGATCGGCCTCGGTCACGGCATCGCGCCCGTCCAGCGCCGCCTTGGCCCGCGAAGCCCGCAGCAGGGTCAGCTCGCCGCGCAGACCGTCCGCGCCGACCGCCATGCAAAGACGCGATCCCATCTCCAGGACGGCATCCGGGACGACGATCGCGTCCAGCCGGGCCTGCGCCGCGGCGACCTTTTTGCGGATCGCAGCGTCCTTCGATTTCCAGGCCTTGGCGAAGCCTTCGGGGTCTCGATCGAAGGCGTCGCGGCGCTTCACCACCTCGACCCGCTCGGCCAGGGTGTCGGGGGTGCGGACCTCGACCGACAGGCCGAACCGATCCAGCAGCTGCGGCCGCAGTTCGCCCTCCTCCGGGTTGCCCGAGCCGACCAGGACGAAGCGGGCCGGGTGGCGCACGCTGAGCCCCTCGCGCTCCACCACATTCTCGCCGGACTGGGCGACGTCCAGCAGCAGGTCGACCAGATGATCCTCCAGCAGGTTGATCTCGTCGATGTAGAGGAAGCCGCGATTGGCCCGGGCCAGCAGCCCGGGTTCGAAGGCCTTTTCGCCCAGCGTCAGGGCGCGCTCCAGATCCAGCGCACCGACGACCCGGTCCTCGGTCGCGCCCAGAGGCATGTCGACGACGGGGGACGGGGTCGTGCCGACACCGGAATGCTTGCAGACGCCCTCGCAGGCCGGGCTGGGCCGGTCCGGCTCGCAATTGAAACGGCACCCGGCGATGACCGGCAGCGCCGGCAGCAGCGCAGCCAGACCGCGCACGGCCGTCGTCTTGCCCGAGCCCCTGTCGCCGAACACCATGACCCCACCAAGCGTGCGGTCGACCGCCGCCAGGAGCAGGGCCTGTTTCATGTCCGACTGACCGACGATGGCCGAGAAGGGGAAGACGACGCGCATCAGTGTCCAATCCGTTTGACAGTTACGGTTTCATGCATGACCGTTCGGGTCAACGCGTCGCGGCGTGGCGAGGGGTGTGATGGGGGACGAAATGGCCAGTGCGTCCGGGTCCGCCAGAAGCTGGCGCTACCATCCGCAGCGCGATGCCCTTCTGGCCGAGGCCCACGCCCGGCCCTTCACGCCGCTGGTCGGACCGGCCCTGGTCACACGCATCGCCACCCTGGCCGGCCAGGACGGGGAGGCGCGCGATCGCGAGCACATGACCGCCCTGTGCCGTCGCCTCGGACAGTCCGAGCCCGGCCCCGGGGCCCGCTGGTGCGCGCTGGACGCCGGCATGTGGCGTCTGCGCTGGGAACGCCATACCGAGCTCTCGACCTGGACCTTTTTTCGCACCCCGACCGGCACGGTCCCGTTCGCGGAGACGGCGCTGGATCTGGCACCCGAGGACTGGCTGGCGCAAATGCCGGGCGAGGTGCTGGTCGCCACCCGCCTCGAGGTCTGGCCCGCTGTGGACGAAAAGGCCACCGCCGCCCTGTTCGGGGTCGAGGCGGTCGGAGCCAGCCTGGCCGACGGTGCCGCGATCGCCCTGACCGACTTCCGGCCCGACGCCGGGGGCATGACGCGGTTCCTGATGCTGGCCCATGCGGGGGACGCGGCCCTGACCGGGCGGCTGGTCCAGGGGCTGCTGGAGATCGAGACCTACCGCCTGATGGCCCTGCTGGCCTTTCCGGTGGCGGGCCAGACCAGCGGCGAACTGGCGGCCATCGAACGACGGGCGGCCGCGCTGGCTCACAGACTGGCCGAGGATTCGGACCCCGAAGCGGACCGGCTCCTGCTGGAACAGCTGTCGGCGCTTGCGGGCGAGACCGAGGCCTTGATCGGACGGACCGGCTTTCGATTCGGAGCCGCGGCGGCCTATCACGGCATCGTCCGGGAGCGGATCGAGATGCTGCGCGAGCATCACATCGAGGGTCTGCTGACCCTGGGCGAGTTCATGCAGCGCCGGCTCGACCCGGCCATGCGGACCTGCGACGCGGTAGGGGAACGGCAGAGGGCCACCATCGACCGCATCGCGCGCATGGCCCAGATGCTGAACACCCGGGTCGAGGTGGCGGCCGAGGCGACCAGCGCGGCCCTGCTGGCGTCCATGGACCGACGCGCCGGAACCTCGCTGAAGCTGCAGCAGGCCGTCGAGGGATTCTCGACGGTGGCCATCGCCTACTATGCCATCGGTCTGCTCGGGTTTCCGCTGAAGGCCATCGAGCATGCCTGGCCCCGGTTCGACGCGACCCTGGCCCAGGGGATCATCGCGCCGATCCTGGCGCTGGCGGTGTGGATCGGTCTCTCGGCTTGGCGACACAGGCTGGAGAAGGACCACTGACGCTGCGTCGCTATGGCTGCCGGATTCCGGAACCTCAGTCTGTCCACCGCAGTTGACACTATGGAACGCGGGTCTAATCTCGCGCCAACAAAACCCAGGGAGCTGTATCTATGCGTCGTTTTGGTATCGTGAGCATGGTGGCCGCAAGTGCCTTGCTCGGACTGTCCGCCTGCTCCGGCGGCGGTGAGGACAAAGCCGCCGCTCCTGCCGAGCAGGCTGCAGCCCCCGCGACTGCTCCGGTCGAGGCACCGGCTCCGGCGCCTGCGACGACCCCGGCTGCCGCCCCCGCGACGGCTCCGGCCGCTGGCGGCGCGACCCTTCAGGTCGCCGGCCTGACCGGTGATGCCGTGGCCGGCGAGCGCGTGTTCGCCCAATGCCGCACCTGCCACTCGATCGAGGAAGGCGTGAACCGCGTCGGTCCGTCCCTGCACGGCATTATCGGCCGGACCGCTGGTCAGGTCGCCGGCTACAACTATTCGGCCGCCAACAAGGCCAGCGGCAAGGTCTGGGACAACGAGACCCTGTTCGCCTATCTGGAAAATCCCCGGGCCTACATCCCCGGCACCAAGATGGCCTTCGTCGGCCTGCGTGACCCGCAGCAGCGCGCCAACGTCATCGCCTATCTCGACACCCACGACTGATTGCTTCGTAATCTGAAGACGAAGGCCCCGGCGGAGACGCCGGGGCCTTTTTCTTTGGGAGTCCTAGGGGTGGCGGTCAGCGGCTCAGGCGGCGCCGCAGGTCCAGCAGGTGCAATGGAAACGAGGCCGCGAGCGCCAGCGCGATCCACCGCCACTCCGCCCCGACGAGCGCCGCGCGCGCGCCCAGCAGGATGCAGACCCCGGGCCCGAAGACGAGCAGCAGGGCATAGGGCGTCATGCGACGGGTGATCAGCAGGAAGCCGGCCTCGACCGCCATGATGGCCAGGATCAGATCGACGGCGTGACCGCTGGCGAAGAAGCCGCTCATCGGCCGGGCAACAGGTGCATCACGCGGGGCGAAGACCCAGAAGGTGACCCATGTCCTTGAAGAAGATGCGGGCGTGGGCGGCGGGTTTCGCTTTCACCAGTTCCTTGTTCATATAGGCCTGCCAGGTCAGTTCCTGGATGTCGGGATCGTCGCAAAGGCTGACGAACCGCTCCCGCCGCTTGTCCGAGCGGTACCAGAAATGCTGCATGATCCCGAGCACCATGAAGACCTTTCCGTGGGCCTTCATGAAGCGTTTGCGCGCCTGGGTCAGCGCGCCGGCCTTGCCGGTGGCCAGGGTCGCCTCGACGGCTTCCGCCGCCAGCCGGCCGCCCTCCATAGCGTAATAGATGCCTTCGCCCGAGGCCGGGGCCACGACGCCGGCGGCGTCCCCGGCCAGGACGACGTCCCGGCCATTGTCCCAGCGCTTCATCGGCTTCA
Organism: Brevundimonas subvibrioides ATCC 15264; assembly: GCF_000144605.1. Lineage (NCBI taxonomy): Bacteria > Pseudomonadati > Pseudomonadota > Alphaproteobacteria > Caulobacterales > Caulobacteraceae > Brevundimonas > Brevundimonas subvibrioides. The sequence goes on from NC_014375.1 coordinate 3,132,344, forward strand.
GCGGAATGGGCGCGCCCTCGGTACGCACGGTCTCGCACTCGGTCAGGCCCGCGACCTTGCGCAAGGCGGTGACGGCGGTCCGCAGCGAGAATCCCTTCTGCATCGAGCCCACGCCGATGGACGCGGTGTCACCGTGCGGGAAGATCCAGGCGTAGAAGTCGGGCGAGAGATTGCCCTGGTACCAGACGTCGCAACGGCTGGCCTCGAAGTCGGCGGTGCCGGCGGCGGGGGCCTTGATGATCTCGTGATAGGCGAAGACGTAGCGCTGCTTGTCGGCCCCCTTCACCGCCTGGGCGGCGACGTTGGAGCGGGCCCCGTCGGCGCCGATGATGGTCCGGGCACGAACCGCGATGGGCGGCGCATCCTTGGGTGCGCCCGCCGGGCGATAGAGGATCAGGGCCGAGCCGTCGGCCTCGCGCTCGATGCGGTCGAAGGTGCCGGTGCGGCGCTGGGCCCCCGCGGTCTCGGCCCGCGCGCGCAGCCATTCGTCAAAAGCCTCGCGGTTGACCATGCCGACGTAGCCGCCCTCGATGGGCATGTGCACGCGGCGGTCCGACGGGGCGATCATCCGGGCCTCGTTGGCCTTGGCGCAGATCAGGCTGTCGGGGATGTCGAAGTCCCGGATCAGCCGGGGCGGGATGGCCCCGCCGCAGGGCTTGATGCGACCCTGGCGGTCCAGCAGCAGCACGGTGCGGCCCTGCGAGGCCAGATGCCGGGCGGCGGTGGAGCCCGACGGGCCGCCCCCGACGACGACGCAGTCGAAGGTCTCGGCGACGATACCGGGTTCAGGCCTGGACATGACGCGCTCCGATGGGTTGGGGTTGAGACGTGGCGGCAGGGGCGCCGATACGAACGGCGATCACGGCAGAGACGATGAACAGGGTGGCCTCGAGCGCGAAGACCAGGCCGAAGGCCGTGGCATCCTCGCCGAACAGGCGTCGGCCGATATCGACGGCCACAGCCCCGAAGAAGCCGCCCGTGCCGAAGCCGACCGCCTGTGCGGCCCCCCAGACACCCATGCGGATCCCCTCGCGCCTGCCGCCGTTGGCCCCCCGGCCCTGACCGGCCAGCGCCATCATCGAGCCGATGGCGGCGACGGCGAAGACACCGTTGAAGAAGCCGAGAGCGAAAACCGTCGGCGCGATGGGCCAACCGGGCCCGACCTGTGCCGCGACGACCAGGGCCGCCAGAGACAGGGCGGAACCGCCGCACCCGGCCAGCGTCCAGCCGCGCATCCAGCCCTGGCCGCGCGCGCCGACGAACCCGCCGGCCGCTCCGACGAGGATCATGCCCAGCAGGACGCCGCCATGCTGCATGCCCGACATCTGGGTCGACTGGCCGGGGGTCATGCCGAACACCAGTCCGGCGAACGGTTCCAGGATCAGGTCCTGGGCGCTGTAGGCGATCATGGAGATCAGGACGAAAAGCGTGAAGCGGCGGGCCTGCGGATCGGCGAGGGTTTCGCGCAGGGCGACCCTGAAATCGGTCTTCGGCTCCGCGGGTTCGGTGACGACGGCCGCGGTCCGTTCGACCCCGGCGACCGCGGCGAGCGTCAGCAGGAAGGCCCCCAGCGAGACGGCGCCCGACACCATGGCCAGACGCTGCATGGAGAACGGATCCAGCTGCCCACCCGCGATGCCCGCGGTGGCGGCGATGCCCATGACCATCATGATCCAGGTGATGGCGGCGGCGGCGGGCCTGCGCGTCGGGGTGACTCGTGTGGCCAGCAGCGCGAGCAGGGAGGTTCCCGAGGCCCCGACCCCTGCCCCGATCATGGTGAAGGCGAGGATCGCCAGCAGGATCCCCACCACGGGCGAGCCGCTCATCAGGGCCGTGGCGTCCGCGGCCAGGATCCCGCCGAGGGCCAGCACCCCCATGCCGCCGATGATCCAGGGCGTGCGACGCGCCCCGCCGTCCGAACCGTGCCCCCAGCGCGGACGCGACAGCTGTACCGCATAGTGCCACGCGACCAGTGCGGCCGGCAGGGCGGCCGGCAGGGCCAGCTCGACCATCATGACCCGGTTCAGGGTCGAGGTGGTCAGGACGACGATGGACCCCAGCGCGGTCTGGACCAGACCGAGCCGGACGATGCCGAGCCAGCCCAGGTGTGCCAGCGTATGCGGCTGGTCGCTCATGCGCCCGCTCCGATGAGGCCGCGCACGGCGAAGGCCGAGGCCAGCATGCCGAACACGTAAAGGGTGGTGCCCGTGGCGTTGTACCAAGGGGTGAATTTCTTCGGATCGCCCAGCAACCGGGCCATCAGCGCGAACTGGACCGCGACGAGGACGCCGACGGCCAGCCCGTGCCACGGACGGTCCCAGGCCACGAACAGCAGGGTGACGACGATCACCTGGGGTGCCGCCATGACCGCGCAGGCGATGCGCGCGGCCGAGTCGACGCCCAGCTCGGCCGGCAGGGATTTCAGACCCAGAAGCCGATCGCCCTCGACCGCCTTGAAGTCGTTCAGAACCATGATGCCATAGGCCCCGAAGCTGTAGAGCGCGGCAAGGATCAGCACCGGAGCGTGCGGCAAGGCCCCCGCCATCACGGCCGCGCCGGTGAACCAGGTCAGGCCCTCATAGGAAAGCGCGACGGCGAACGGACCGGCCACGCCGTCCCGCTTCAGCCTGAGCGGCGGCGCGCTGTACGCCCAGGCCAGCGCCAGCCCCAGCAGGGTCGCGCCCAGCACCCACGGACCGGTCAGGGCCGCAACGACGACCGACAGCCCGGTCCAGATGATGGCGATGTACAGGCCCCAGCGGCCAGGGATGCGGCCGGACGGGATCGGCCGGTTCGGTTCGTTGATCGCGTCGACGTGCCGGTCGAACCAGTCGTTGACGGCCTGGCTGGTCGCACAGACCAGAGGACCGGTCAGGGCGATGCCTGCGATCAGGAACAGCCAGCGCCCCTGGAACGGCATGCCCGACGAGACCACGCCGCACATGAAGGCCCACATCGGCGGAAACCAGGTGACGGGCTTGAACAGCTCCAGCACCGCGGCCGGGGACGGCGCAGAAATCGAAGGCGCGTCGAGTGTCCTGTCCATGGAACACCGTCGCACTGGACACCCGAAAGTGTCAACGCAGATTGACAGTTTTTGGGGCTATGCCGTTCGCCGCGCGGCGGCTTACGGATTCAGCGCCTGGACCTCCTGGCGTCAGTCGTCCAGATCGCCCAGGCCGTAGCGGCGGAGCTTGGAGTACAGGCTCTGGCGACTGAGGCCGAGGACGTCAGCGGCCGAGGCGCGATTGTCCGAGGTCAGGGTCAGCGCCGCCTCGATGCACAGCTTTTCGATCAGGTCGGTCGATTCCCGCACGATGTCCTTCATCGGCACGCGGCCGATCAGATGGGTCAGCTGCTCGACCGATTGCGAGACCGCGCCGCCGATAGCCGGGGCGACGGGAACGGGGGGCGTCCGGCGCGCGACGTTGCGGATGCTGAAACCGTAGGTGGGCCGGGTATCGTCGGGCACCACGACAGCGGTGACCTCGACGTCTTCCTGATCGCCGAACTGGCTGCGGACGACCGTGGCGAAGTTGCGCAGCGCCCCGTGGTCCCGAAGCTGGGCCAGCATGATCTTCAGATCGATCTGGGGGCGACCAAGGAACCGGTCCAGAGGCAGGTTGGTCGCCTCCTCCCGGCTGGCCAGATGGGTCAGATCGAGGAAGGCCGGGTTGGCGGTCAGGATGCGCAGGTCGGTGTCGGTGACGACGAAGGCATCGGAGATGCGCGACAGCACCGCGGTCAGGGTGGCGTTCGGATCGATGCCTTGGGCGATCGCGTCCGGGGTCAGCCGTACCAGCAGCGACGAGGTCCGGTCGTGACGGAACATGGACGCCGACAACAGACAGCTGTCGCCATTGGCCAGTCTGACCTTGATGGCCTCGCTACCCGAACTGCTTGTGGCACTGTCGAGGATATCGATGGCCGCCGCCGCACTGGAGGCGTCCAGCAGGGTCGTGAAGCTCTGGCCCACGACACTGCCCTCTTCCCGCCCCGTGATGCGGGCGACGGCAGGGTTGGCCTCGCGGATCTTGCGCGTTGGGGCGTCCAGGATCAGGACCGCCTCGGCCGCGCTCTGGAACAGGAGCCGATAGCGCGCCTCGGCCTGGCGCAGCCGCAGATAGTCCCGTTCCACCGACTGCTGAACCTGGATCAGCCGCTGCTGGAGCACGGCCGAGCCTTGCAGATCACGGCCCAGAACGATCACCCGTCCGTCCGAACCGGCGCTGAAGGCGAAATACCGAATCGGCACCTCGCCGTCGTCGGCGGGATGATTGATCTCGCGCCAGCGGGCCGGCTTGCCCGCAGCCGTGTCCGCGAGCATCTCGGAGACCTTGTGACGGCTCTCGCCGGTGACCGTCTCGATCCACGGGCGGTCCATCCAGTCGCCGATGCCGTTCCGGGCCAGGTCATTGGAAGATACCGACAAATCGCGGATGACACCGTCGCGGTCCAGGACCAGAGCGATGTCGCTGGCGGCGGACACGACGCCCGCAGTCGCCTCAGCCGTCAGTCCGTCCAGCGCTGTCTCGGGACGGCGAAAGGGCAGAGTGACCGACGGGGACGAGAGGATGGTCATCTAGCGCCATTACGGGTCCGGTGTCGCTTGATCAAGCGGCGGAGTGCTGCGAGGCGAATAACCGCGCGGCCGCCTGGACGGCCGCGTGGGCATCCGTGGCGGTCTGATCTGCCCCGACCATCGCCACCCGATCCGGGTTTTCAGCGAAGACGCGGCCGCCGACCATGACCCGCACGGAGGCGTTTCTGGACACCGCGCGGAGGCGGGCGATCAGGGGCGTCAGCGGTTCGAGCCAACGCTCGTTGGCCATGGAGAAGCCGATCAGGTCGAAGCGTTCGGTCTGGACGATGTCTTCCAGATCCCGCTCGGTCGCATCCGGCATGCAGATCGTGCGCCACCCAGCCTGGCGGAAATACTCGACGACCATGATCAGGCCCAGCGAGTGCTGGTCACCGGGCGTCAGGGCGAACAGGGCCGTCCGGCCGTCGCCTCCCCCGCCCTCGACATGGACCCGGTCGGCATATTCATAGACCAGCTGCTGCAGGCGACAGAGACCTACGGTCACGTCGGCGAAGGTGCAGACGTCCTGCTCCCACCACTCACCCAGCAGTTTCGCGGACGGCGATAGCAGGTCGAAATAGATGCCTTCGACCGACACGCCGCGGCGCACCAGGAGTTCGACCTGATCGACCAGGGCCGACAGATCCATGGTCATGGTCTGGTGCGCGAAGCTTTCCAGCTCGGCCTTGTCCACCACGCCCATATTCATCGGGATGACTTCGTGCAAACCGCCGCTCTGATGGGCGGCGAGAAGCCGCGGAATGATCTCACCCTCGATCAGCTGCGCCAGATCGATGGGCGAAGGAACGCCGGACAGTCCGGACTCGGATCGCCGGAACCGGACGACATTGTCGCCCTCGCCCGAGGGCGGTGGTGTTCGATCGGGGGCGCCTTCAGCGCGGTGAACGTAGGCCATCGACCCTCCTCCCCGGAGCGTGATCTCTTACGTCAGGCGTGATCCCCATCCACCCGGCGAAGTGTTTCCTCATCCAGCCGGATGCCCTTGGGAGAGGCCTCCGGATCGTCTCGCGCTTTGGTCCGGACCCGTCGCCTTGCTGAGCGATCTGAGGGGTGTCCGGCAATCCACGCACGCACGTCACGTCCACTTTGAGGCGACATTGGGTCCACCGATCCGGGACCGAGTCAAGCCCGACATTGGGCATGAAGTGTCAATCCAGATTTACGTCCAATCTATTTGACACATGCCGGGCGACGGACCTAGGTTTCGATATCGCCTCTATCGGGGGGCGACCGGAGTCGGTCGATGTCATCGAGCGCGATCCACCATTCAGACGGCCACGGCAGCGCTTCCCACGGCGGCGTTCGGGGACTGCTAAGCCGCCGTTTCAGCGGCCTGATAGACCGCGTGGCCCCGTGCCCGTGGACCGCGCACACGGGCCAGCACAGCGTCAGCGATGTCGGTGCCGGCATCAGCATGGTGACCCGTCCGCTGTACACACCCGAGGAACGCGTCCGCCGCGACAACACCGTCTGGACCCTGGTCCAGGGCATCCTCGCACCCGTCCAGTTCCTGGCGTTCGGCATCAGCGTGGTGCTGGTTCTGCGCTATCTTGGCACGGGCGAGGGCGCATTTGCCGCGACCGTCTCGGTGCTGATCAAGACGGCCCTGCTCTACACGATCATGGTCACCGGCGCGATCTGGGAGAAGGTCGTGTTCGGCCGCTACCTGTTCGCCCCGTCCTTCTTCTGGGAGGACGTGTTCTCGATGCTCGTGCTGGCCCTGCACACCGCCTACCTCGGCGCGGTGCTGCTGCATGTGGGCACCCCGCGCGAACAGCTGATCCTGGCCCTGGCCGCCTATGCGACCTACGTCATCAATGCCGCCCAGTTCATCTGGAAGCTGCGGATGGCGCGTCTCGAAGGGCCCGCCAAGTCGACGATGGTCACCGCATGAGCGAGGCCTTCGCCCTGGACCTGCCCCGCCCGACCGGCGGCTGCGCCGATGCACCGGTTCTGCGCGAGCGGGGACAACGTGAAGTCTTCTGTGGATTAACGGGCATCGTCTGGCTGCACCGCAAGATGCAGGACGCCTTCTTCCTCGTTGTCGGCTCGCGCACCTGCGCCCATCTGATCCAGTCGGCCGCGGGCGTCATGATCTTCGCCGAGCCGCGCTTCGCCACCGCCATCATGGAGGAGAAGGATCTCGCCGGCCTGACCGACACCAATGACGAGCTGGACCGGGTGGTGGACCGCCTGCTGGCGCGCCGTCCCGACATCAAGCTGCTGTTCCTGGTCGGCTCGTGCCCGTCGGAGGTCATCAAGCTGGACCTGTCGCGCGCCGCCGGACGCCTGTCCGAGAAGCACAGCCCCAACGTCCGCGTGCTGAACTATTCCGGCAGCGGCATCGAGACGACCTTCACCCAGGGCGAGGACGCCTGTCTGGCCGCCCTCGTCCCGCAGATGGCCGCGGCTCCGGCCAACGCCGAACCCTCCCTCCTGATCGTCGGTGCCCTGCCCGATGTGGTCGAGGACCAGTTCCGCCGCCTGTTCGCCGCCATGGGTATCGCGCGCGTGGAGGCCCTGCCCGCCCGCAAGATCAGCGACCTGCCGAGCGTCGGCCCCAACACCCGCTTTCTGGTCGCCCAGCCCTTCCTCGGCGACACCGCCCGGGCGCTGGAGGATCGCGGCGCGGTCCGGCTGGACGCCCTGTTCCCGTTCGGAGCCGAGGGCACCACCGACTGGCTGCACGCGGCGGCGCAGGCCTTCGGTGTCGACGAGATGCTGTTCCGCTCGGTCGTCGCGCCCGGTCGCGAACGTGCCGCCCGCGCGCTGGAAAAGGTCCGGCCCGCGCTCGAAGGCAAGTCGATCTTCTTCTTCCCGGACTCGCAGCTGGAGGTGCCGCTCGCGCGCTTCCTGTCGCGCGAACTGGGCATGGTGCCGCTGGAAGTCGGCACCCCCTATCTGCACCGCACGCATCTGGCCCGGGAACTGCCGCTGCTGCCGTCCTCGACGCGCCTCAGCGAAGGCCAGGACGTGGATCGCCAGCTGGATCGCTGCCGCGCTGCGCGCCCGGACCTGTCCGTCTGCGGCCTGGGCCTGGCCAATCCGCTGGAGATGGAAGGCCTGACGACCAAATGGTCGATCGAGCTGGTGTTCTCGCCGGTGCACGGCTTCGATCAGGCGGCCGATCTGGCCGAGCTGTTCGCCCGCCCGCTGAACCGCCGCGACCGCCTGTCGGACGCCATCGTCCCGGCCCGCGCCAACCGTCGGGAGGCCGCACCGTGCAGCTGACCGTCTGGACCTACGAAGGCCCGCCGCATGTCGGCGCGATGCGGATCGCCACGGCGATGGAGGGGCTGCATTACGTCCTGCATGCGCCGCAGGGCGACACCTATGCCGACCTGCTGTTCACGATGATCGAGCGGCGCGGCAAGCGTCCGCCCGTCACCTACACGACCTTCCAGGCGCGCGACCTGGGCACCGACACGGCCGAACTGTTCAAGACCGCTGTCATCGACGCGCACGCCCGCTTCCAGCCCCAGGCGATGATCGTCGGGGCCTCCTGCACCGCCGAGCTGATCCAGGACGACCCCGCGGGAATGGCGCTCGCCATCGGCCTGCCGATCCCCGTCATCCCCTTGGAGCTGCCCAGCTACCAGAAGAAGGAAAACTGGGGGGCGGCCGAGACCTTCCGCCAGCTGGTCCGTCACCTGACGACACCGGTCGAGCGCACCCCGATGACGGGCCGCCGTCCGTCCTGCAACATCCTCGGCCCCACCGCCCTGGGCTTCCGCCACCGTGACGACGTGGTCGAGATCACCCGTCTGCTGGAGCGGCTGGGCGTCGAGATCAACGTCACCGCCCCGCTGGGCGCGATGCCCGCCGACATCGCCCGGCTCGGGGCCGCCGACTTCAACGTCGTGCTGTATCCCGAAATCGCCGGAGAGGCCGCAAAACAGCTCGAGAAGCAGTGCCGCCAGCCATCGGTGAAGACCGTTCCGCTGGGATACGGCGCGACGATCGACTTCATCCACGAGGTCTGCGCCCTGACCGGCCTCGACCCGGTTCCGGTTCTGGACGGCGTCCCGTCGCGGATGCCCTGGTGGTCGCGCTCGGTGGACTCCACCTACCTGACCGGCAAGCGCGTGTTCGTGTTCGGCGACGCCACCCACGTCATCGCCGCCGCCCGCGTGGCCTCCGAGGAGCTCGGGTTCGAGGTCGTCGGCATGGGCTGCTACAATCGCGAGTTCGCCCGCGAGGTCCGCGCCGCCGCGGCAGACCTGGGCCTGACCGCCCTGATCACCGACGACTATCTGGAGGTCGAGGACGCCATCGCCGCCCTGCAGCCGGAACTGGTGCTGGGCTCGCAGATGGAACGCCACATCGCCAAGCGGCTGCGCATTCCCTGTGCCGTCATCTCGGCCCCTTTCCACGTCCAGGACCACCCCGCGCGGTTCTCGCCCCAGATGGGGTTCGAGGGGGCCAACGTCCTGTTCGACACCTGGGTGCATCCGCTGGTCATGGGACTGGAAGAGCACCTGCTGCACATGTTCCGCGACGACTTCGAGTTTTCCGACGAAGCCGGCGCCTCGCACCTGGGGGGTCATTCCGCCGCCCCGCAACCCGGCGCTTCGACGCCCGCCCCTGCCCTCATGGCGGCAGAGGCCCAACCCCTCGCATCGACAGAGGTCGGGACCATCGTGTCCGAGATCGTCTGGGCCCCCGATGCCGAGGCCGAACTGAGGAAGATTCCCTTTTTCGTGCGCGGCAAGGCCCGTCGCAACACGGAACGCTTCGCCGTCGAGCAGGGGCTCGCGACGATCGGTGTCGAGACGTTGTACGATGCGAAATCACATTACAGCCGCTGATGCCGCGCACACCGGCCAGACCGCGCCACGGGTGCGAGTCGTCATCGTCACTCTGGACAATCACCTGGCCGGGGCCGTCGCACAGGCCGAGGCCGAACTGCGCAAGACCGCGCCCGGCCTGACCGTCGCCCTGCACGCCGCCTCCGAATGGGGCAGCGATCAACATGCGCTCGACGCCTGCCTGAGCGACATCGCCACCGGCGACATCGTCATCGCCTCCATGCTGTTCGTCGACGACCATATCCAGATGGTCCTGCCGGCGCTGAAGGCCCGCAACGAAGCCTGCGACGCCATGTTCTGCATGATGTCGGCGGCCGAGGTCGTGAAGCTGACGAAGATGGGCCCGTACCGCATGGACGGATCCACCAAGGGTCCGCTGGCGATGCTGAAGAAGCTGCGCGGGAACACCAAGGCGACCGGCGGCGTCCCCGGCGAGAAGCAGATGGCCATGCTGCGCCGCCTGCCAAAGATCCTGGCCTTCGTGCCCGGCACGGCCCAGGACGTCCGCGCCTATTTCCTGACGCTGCAATACTGGTTCGCCGGCTCGACGGAGAACATGGTGTCGATGGTCCGCTATCTGGTGGACCGCTACGCCGAGGGCGAGCGCCGGGTCCTGCGCGGAAACATGAAGGCCGCCGCCCCGGTCGAATATCCGGAAATCGGCGTCTATCACCCGCGCATGGGCGACACGGCCTCCGCCCGGATGTCGGAGACGCCCGCTGCCCTGCCCGTCGTCGAAGGCGGTCAAGGCACGGTCGGTCTGGTGATCCTGCGCTCCTACGTTCTGGCGGGCGATGCGGCGCACTACGACGGCGTGATCCAGGCCTTCGAGTCGCGGGGCGTCCAGGTCATCCCGGCCTTCGCCAACGGCCTCGATGCCCGCCCGGCCATGGACAAGCTGTTCATGAAGGACGGCCGTCCCGTGGTCGACGCCATCATCAATCTGACCGGTTTCTCGCTGGTCGGCGGGCCGGCCTACAACGACTCCTCCTCCGCGGCCGTGGCCCTGGCGAGGTTCGACGTGCCCTACGTCTCGGCCCATCCGCTGGAGTTCCAGTCGTTCCAGCAGTGGAGCGCGGGCGACCAGGGCCTTCTGCCGCTGGAGGCCACCATGATGGTCTCCATTCCGGAACTGGACGGCGGCATCGCGCCCATGATGTTCGGCGGCCGCACCGATGGATCGGACGCCCCGTGCACGGGTTGCACGCGTCGCTGCACCTTCCCCGGCATGGACGCCAAGGCCATGGTGGCCTGTCCCGAGCGGGCCGGGACCCTGGCCGATCGCGTCGGCAAGATGATCCGCCTGCGCCGGTCCGGGCGGGCGGACCGCAAGATCGCCGCCGTCCTGTTCAACTTCCCGCCCAACGCCGGCGCCGCCGGCACGGCCGCGCAGATGTCGGTCTGGGCCAGCCTGCACAAGACCCTGATCCGCCTGGCCGCCGAGGGGTATACCGTCGAGGTGCCCGAGAGCGTCGAGGCGCTCCGCGAAAAGCTGCTGGAGGGCAACGCCGCCCGCTACGGCACCGATGGCAACGTCCACGTCCGGATCCCGGCCAACGAGCATGTGCTGCGCGAGCGCTGGCTGAAGGACATCGAGGCGGTCTGGGGCCCCGCGCCTGGCAAGTCCTTGGCCAACGGGTCGTCGATCTTCGTGCTGGGGGCCGAGTTCGGCAACGTCTTCGTCGGTCTGCAGCCGCCGTTCGGCATCGAGGGCGATCCGATGCGCCTGATGTTCGAGGGCGGCTTTGCCCCCACCCACGCCTTCAGCGCCTTCTACCGCTGGATCCGCGAGGATTTCGGGGCCCATGCCGTGCTGCATTTCGGCACCCACGGCGCGCTGGAGTTCATGCCGGGCAAGCAGACCGGCCTGTCGGAGGCCTGCTGGCCCGACCGGCTGATCGGCGACCTGCCGAACCTGTATCTCTATGCCGCGAACAACCCGTCCGAGGGCATGATCGCCAAGCGTCGCTCGAACGCGACCCTGATCAGCTACATCACCCCGCCGATCAACGATGCGGGGCTCTACAAGGGTCTGCTGGATCTGAAGGCTCTGGTCGACCGCTGGCGCGCGACCGAGATCGAGGCGTCCGCCGAACGCGCTGCCCTGAACCCGCTGATCTTCGAGGCGGCGGAAACCCTGCACATCGCCCTGATCGAGGGATCGGACGACGCCCGGGTCAACGCCCTGATCGCCACGCTGCAGGAGTTGGAACAGACCCTGATCCCGAACGGCCTGCACGTCCTGGGCGAGCCTTTCACCGCCGACGAACGCACCGACCTGCTGCTGGCCGTCGCAGAAGCCCGTGAAGGCCCCAAGCCCGGCCGCGAAGCCGTGCAGTCCATCGTCGACGGAGCCGATGCCCGCACGGCGCTGGGCATCAGCGGCCTGTCCTCGGATACGGCAGGGATCGAGCTGTTCCGCCACCTGCACGCCACCAACGTCTCGCTGTCGTCGAACCCGGAGATGGAGGCGCTGGTCGCGGCGCTGGACGGCGGGTACGTCCTGCCGTCGCCGGGCGGCGACCTGCTGCGCACGCCCGAGATGCTGCCGACCGGCCGCAACATCCACGGCTTCGACCCCTTCCGCATCCCCTCGGCCTATGCCGTCGCCGACGGCATGCGCCAGGCCGACCGGCTGTTGGCCAAACACCAGCTCGAGACGGGCAGCCTGCCGGAATCCATGGCCATCGTGCTGTGGGGCACCGACAATCTGAAGTCCGAAGGCGGGCCGATCGCCCAGGCCATGGCCCTGATGGGCGCACGCCCTCGATTCGACGGCTACGGCCGACTGTGCGGCGCGGAGCTGGTGTCACTTGAAGAGCTGGGCCGCCCCCGCGTCGACGTGGTGGCCACCGTCTCGGGCATCTTCCGCGACCTGCTGCCGCTGCAGATGAAGATGCTTGCCGACGCCGCCTGGCTGGCCGCCACGGCCGACGAGCCGCTCGACCAGAACTTCGTCCGCAAGCGCGCCCTGGAGCATCAGGGCAAGCTGGGCTGCGACATGGAAACCGCGTCCCTGCGCGTCTTCTCCAATGCCGAGGGGGCCTACGGGGCCTCGGTCAACGCCCTGATCGACTCGGGGGCCTGGACCGAAGAAGGCGAACTGGCCGATGCGTTCGAGAGCCGGAAGGGGTTCGCTTATGGCCGTAACGGCAAGCCAATGAAGCAGCCCGCCCTGCTGAATAGCGCTTTGGCGGGTATCGATCTGGCCTACCAGAACCTCGACTCCGTCGACCTGGGCGTCACCACCATCGACCATTATGTCGACACCCTGGGCGGTGTGGCCAAGTCGGCCGAGCGCGCGCGCGGGAAGGCCTCGCCCGTCTATATCGGCGACCAGACGCAGGGCGAGGGCAAGGTCCGCACCCTGGCCGAACAGGTCACCCTGGAAAGCCGCACCCGCGTGCTGAACCCCCGCTGGTTCGAGGGTCAGCTGAAGCACGGCTCCGAAGGCGTCCGCGCCATCGAGGCCCAGGTGACCAACACGCTCGGCTGGTCGGCCACGACCGGCGACGTCCAGCCCTGGGTCTATCAGGAGATCTCGGAGACCTTCGTGCTGGACGCGGCGATGCGCGAGCGCATCGCCAAGCTGAACCCCAAGGCCTCCGCCCGCATGGCCAATCGCCTGCTGGAAGCGTCCGACCGCAACTACTGGGCCCCGGACGCCGCCACGCTGCAGGCCCTGCGCGACGCCGCCGACGAACTTGAAGATCGCCTCGAAGGCCTCACCCCCGCTGCGGCGGCGTGAGGATCAAGGACCGCTTATGACCATCACCCTCGAAATGCCCCAGACCCTGAAGCGCCGTCCGCCGGACGGGGCCGGATCGGTCCAGGTCGAAATGGACGCCACCCTGAACATCGGCACGGCCAAGGTCTTCGCCGTCTATGGCAAGGGCGGCATCGGCAAGTCGACGACCAGCTCCAACCTGTCGGCCGCGTTCAGTCTGCTGGGCAAGCGCGTTCTGCAGATCGGCTGCGATCCCAAGCACGACTCGACCTTCACCCTGACCAAGCGTCTGGTCCCCACCGTCATCGACGTGCTGGAGACGGTGAACTTCCATTCCGAAGAGCTGCGACCCGAGGACTATGTCTACGAGGGCTTCAACGGGGTGCGCTGCGTGGAAGCCGGTGGCCCGCCGGCCGGCACCGGCTGCGGCGGCTATGTCGTCGGCCAGACGGTCAAGCTGTTGAAGGAACACCATCTGCTGGAAGACACCGACGTGGTGATCTTCGACGTTCTGGGCGACGTGGTCTGCGGCGGCTTCGCGGCTCCGCTCCAGCATGCCGAGCGGGCGCTGGTGGTGACCGCCAACGATTTCGACAGCATCTTCGCGATGAACCGCATCGTCGCGGCCATCAAGGCCAAGTCCAAGAACTACCAGGTCCGGCTGGGCGGCATCATCGCCAACCGCAGCTCGGGCACCGACGAGATCGACCGCTTCAATGCCGCCATCGGCCTGAAGCGCATCGCCCACTTCCGCGACCTCGATGAAATCCGCCGCAGCCGGCTGAAGAAGTCGGTTGTGTTCGAGATGGACGGCTCGGACGAACTGGAAGCCGCCAAGGCCGAATACATGCGTCTGGCCCAGTCGCTCTGGGACGGCATGGAGGCGATCGAGGCCGAGCCGATGCGCGACCGCGACATCTTCGAGTTTCTGGGGTTCGACCAATGACCGCCACGCTCGAGACCAACACGACCCCGACCTGGGACCAGTATCGCGGGCGGCTGGAAGAGTATTTCGACCGCACGGCGCTGGACGCCTGGGCGCAGCTGACCTCGGACGCGCCGGTGTCGAAGATCCGGGCCACGGTCCGCGCCGGTCGCGACGAGATGCGCAACGTTCTGCTGTCGTGGATGCCCGAAGACCTGACCGGCGCCCGCATCCTGGACGCCGGCTGCGGCACCGGGGCCTTGGCCGTCGAGGCCGCCCGTCGCGGCGCAGATGTGGTCGCCATCGACGTTTCGGCCAGTCTGGTGAACATCGCCCAGGAACGCACGCCGGCGGGCCTGAAGGGCTCGATCGACTGGCGCGCGGGTGACATGATGTCCCCGGACCTCGGCGAGTTCGACCACGTCGTGGCGATGGACAGCCTGATCCACTATCCGACCGAAGACATCGTCGGCGTGCTCCAGTCACTGGGCGCGCGCACCCGGAAGTCGGTGATCTTCACGGTCACGCCGCGCACCCCCGCCCTCATGCTGATGCTGGGCATGGGCAAGCTGTTCCCGCGCGCCGACCGCGCCCCGGCCATCGCGCCCGCGAAGATCGACGCCCTGGCGCGTCGCCTCGCCGCCCTGCCCGGCCAGTCGGTTGGCCGCAGCCGTCGGGTCCAGGGCGGATTCTACACCTCGCAGGCGCTGGAGATGGTCCGGTGCTGAACGAGCTGCTTCTGCAACGGGTGGCCGAGAAGGCCGCAAGAGGCGACAGCCGGGCCCAGTGGGCGCGTCTGATCACCGCCTGCCTGCCCTTTGCAGATGCCGCCACGACCGAACTTCCGCTGCGTCGCCTGCTGCGCCTGTCGCTGTTCCAGGTCTCCGTCGGCATGACGACCGTGCTGCTGACCGGCACCCTGAACCGGGTGCTGATCGTGGAGCTGAACGTCCCGGCCGTGCTGGTCGCGGCCATGGTCGCCATTCCCTTCCTGTTCGCCCCGTTTCGCGCCCTGATCGGCTTCCGGTCCGACACCCACCGCTCGCACCTGGGCTGGCGCCGGGGTCCCTACATCTGGTTCGGCAGCCTGCTGCAGTTCGGCGGCCTGGCCATCATGCCCTTCTCGCTGCTGATCTCGGGCGGCCACGGCGTGGGGGCCGAATGGATCGGCCACGTCGCCGCCATGGTCGCCTTCCTGCTGGTCGGCGCGGGCATCCACACGACCCAGACCGCCGGTCTGGCGCTCGCCAACGACCTGGCCCCCGAGCATGCGCGCCCCCGGGTCGTGGCCCTGCTGTACGTCATGCTGCTGGTCGGCATGCTGATCTCGGGCGTCCTGATGGGCCTCGTCCTGGCCGACTTCCAGGAGGTCAAACTGGTCGGCGTGGTCCAGGGCGCGGCCGTCCTGGCCATCGTGCTGAACATGACCGCCCTGTGGAAACAGGAATCCCAGAACTTCGCCCTGACCGCCAAGGACAAGCCCCGTCCGCCCTTCAAGGAAGCCTGGGCCGAGTTCTCGGCCGGCGGCCGCGCCAGCCGCCTGCTGGTCGCCGTCGGTCTGGGGGCCGCGGCCTTCAGCATGCAGGACGTGCTGCTGGAGCCCTATGGCGGCAAGATCCTCGGGCTTTCGGTCGGCCAGACGACGTCGCTGACCGCCCTGTGGTCGGCAGGCACCCTGGCCGGTCTGGCCTTCGCCGCCCGCCAGCTGGCCAGGGGGGGCGAGCCGCACCGGCTGGCCGGGCACGGCATGGTCTGGGGCATTCTGGCCTTCGTCTCGGTGATCTGCGGCGGCGTCCTGTCGCTGGTCCCGCTGTTCTGCGTCGGCGTCTTCATGATCGGCATGGGCGGCGGCATGTTCTCGGTCGGCACCCTGACCAGCGCCATGGCCCTGGCCCGCGACGGCAAGTCCGGCATCGCCCTGGGCGCCTGGGGCGCGGTGCAGGCCACGGCCGTCGGTCTGGCCATCTTCGTCGGCGGCGGTCTGCGCGACCTCGTCGCCCATCTGTCGGCCAGCGGGGCCCTGGGCGCGGCCATGAGCTCGCCCGCCACATCCTACGCCGTCGTCTACCACCTCGAGATCGGCCTGTTGTTCGCCGCCCTGGTCGCGATCGGGCCGCTCGCCCGCTACGCGCCCGCTTCGTCTACGCCTGCTTCTGAAACCTCCAGGTTCGGCCTCGCCGACCTGCCCGCCTGACCCGGTTCATAAGGAAACCCTGACATGGACAGTCCCTATCTTTTCGGTGATTTCGATGCGGCGGAGTTCTGCCTCATCGCCTTCTTCCTGTTCTTCGCCGGCCTGGTCTTCTACCTGCGCCGCGAGGACCGCCGAGAGGGCTATCCACTGGAAGACGACGTGACCGGCCGGCAGGAGCCGTTGGGCGGGCTGTTCTTCACCGCCAAGCCCAAGACCTTCATCCTGCCCCACGGCCACGGCACGCGCACCCTGCCGCGCGCCGACAACCGCGATACCCGCCAACTGGCCGCGCGTCGCAGCGCCGTGACCGACGGATCGCCGATAGAGCCGACCGGCAACCCGCTGATCGACGGCATCGGGCCGGGTGGCTATGCCGATCGCCCGAAATATCCCGACCTGACGGTCGAGGGGACGCCGCGGATCGTGCCGCTGCGCGTCGCCCCGGACTTCCTGGTCTCGAGCCACGACACGGATCCGCGCGGTCTGCCGGTCCTGGGCTGCGACGGACTGAAGGGCGGCGAGGTCTCGGACATCTGGATCGACCGTTCCGAGCAGCTGATCCGCTATCTCGAGGTCGCGGTCGCCGGTCGCAAGGTCCTGCTGCCCATGACCATGGCGATCGTCAGCCCGCGGGCCGTGAACGTCCGCGCCATCACGGCGGCGCAGTTCGCCGACGTCCCTGGCACCGCAAGTGCCGAACAGGTCACCCTGTACGAAGAGGAACGCGTCATCGCCTACTACGGCGGCGGCCACCTCTATGCGACGCGTGACCGTCAGGAGCCCTGGCTGTGAGCGAACTTGGTCCCAACGAACACGCGGGCGAGCCCGTCCGCGGCCTGCCCGGCCACCTGCCGGCCGGCGAGCACATCCTGTGGCAGGGCGCGCCCGACTGGCGCACCCTGGCCCGCACGGCCCTGCACACCCACCTGGTCGGAGGCTATTTCGGCATCCTGGCGGCGTGGAACACGGGCAGCGGCCTGGCGTCCGGCGTCCCGGTGGCCCAGGCCATGGGATCGGGCGTTGTCACCCTGCTGGCGGGGGCCCTGGCCATCGCCCTGCTGACGCTCTACGCTTGGCTGGCGGCCCGCACGACGGTCTATACGATGACCAACCGGCGGTTCGTGCTGCGCCATGGTGTGGCGCTGTCGAAATGCTTCAACATCCCCTATTCGGCCGTAGCGTCCGCCGGGCTGAAGCTGGATGCCCGGGGCGTGGGCGACATCCCGCTGGGTCTCGCGGGCGACGCCAAGATCGCCTATCCGCACCTGTGGCCGCACGTGCGTCCCTGGTCGTTCGTCAATCCCCAGCCGATGATGCGCGCCCTGCCGGACGCCGCCGCCGTCGCCGAGCGTCTGAGCCTGCATCTGCAGCAGGCCTCCTCGGCCGCCGACCGGCCCTTCGTCGTCGAACCCGTGCGTCAACCCGCCGCCCGCCCGTCTGCCGTCTCTTCCGGGACCGGCGCCTCGGGTGGCCAGCCCGCCGCCGCCTGAGCCTGAACAGGAAAGCCCAGAGCCCATGTCCGCCCTCGACGACAAACCCTTCCCCAAGGCCCCGCTGATCGCGGCGTTCCTGCTGGTCGGAGCCTCCCTGATCGTCGTGGGCGGCACCCGGCTGGGGTTGATGAGCACGCCCGCCCCGACGCAGGAGGCCCGCGTCGCCGAGGTCACCCGGACCGAGGACCTGCGCTTCTACGACCTGCCCGACGGGGCCGTGCGCGTCGTCGCCTCGGGCGAGGCCGACCGGATGATCCCGGTCGCGTCCGGAGGGTTCGTGCGCGGCGTGCTGCGCAGCCTGGTCCGCGACCGCCGCGCACAAGGCATGGGCTCCGAACAGCCCTTCCGCGTGACCCAGTGGTCCGATGGCGCGGTCACCATCCAGGACATGGCCACCGGCCGGGTGCTGAACCTGAACGCCTTCGGCCCCACCAATCGCCTCGACTTCGTCAACCTGATCGCGCCGGTAGCCGCGACGGAAAGCACCGGAACCGCCGCATGAGCCGCTCGATCCAGATGCCCTGCACGGTCGAGGTCGAGCACTCCGACGAGAGCCTGCACGCCCACGTCGCGCTGGACGGCGATCCCGTGATCCGCCCCGGCGACGAGGTCCAGGTGCACGGCGAACCCATCCACGTCGCCTTCGGCGAACGCCGCACCTTCCGCCGCATGGCCACCCTGCGCCGGGCCTCGTTCCTCGAACGCGCCTGGACCCGTACCTGCGCCGGCTTCTTTGAAATGAACGAGCTGTACGAAGTCAGCTTCACCCCCCGGAGGACCCTGTGACCGCCGTATCCTTCGACACCTATGAGGAAACTCCCGGCCTGACCGCGCTGCGTCGCGAGGCCGCGCGCCAGAAGGTCAACTCCGAAGAGTCCTTCAAGCTGGCGACCCAGGACACCGTCCTGTCGCCCCGCTTCTACACCACCGACTTCGCCGCCATGGACCGCATCGACGTGTCCCCGGTCCGGGCCCAGTGGGACGCCCTGATGGCCGAGTTCGAGGCGGACGTGAACAAGGACCACTTCAAGCGCGACGCCGCCTTCGACGGCATCATCGAGAACCTGCCCGACGACCTGCGCAAGGAGTTCACCGACTTCCTGGTGTCGTCGCTGACATCCGAATTCTCGGGCTGCGTCCTGTACGCCGAGATCGCCAAGCGGGTTCAGAACCCCGACATCCGCGCCCTGTTCAAATACATGAGCCGCGACGAGAGCCGCCACGCCGGCTTCATCAACGACACGCTGAAGGATGCGAAGATCGGCGTGGACCTGAGCTTCCTGACCAAGGTCAAGAAGTACACCCACTTCAAGCCCAAGTTCATCTTCTACGCGGTCTATCTGTCGGAGAAGATCGGCTACGCGCGCTACATCGCGATCCACCGCCATCTGGAACAGAATCCGGACAAGCGCTTCCACCCGATCTTCCAGTGGTTCGAACGGTGGTGCAACGACGAGTTCAAGCACGGCGAGGCCTTCGCCCTGATCATGCGGAACGACCCGAAGCTGCTGAGCGGCGGCAACGTCTGGTGGATCCGGTTCTTCCTGCTCAGCGTCTATGCCACCATGTACGTCCGCGACCACATGCGGCCGGCCTTCCACAAGGCGCTGGGCGTCGACATCACCACCTACGACTACGAGGTCTTCCGCATCTGTTCGGAAATCTCGAAGCAGGTCTATCCCGTCACCCTGCGCACCGACGATCCCCGCTTCCGCGCCGGGATGGAGCGGCTGCGGCTGACCTCGGACGCCATCGCCGACGCCAAGGCGAAGGGTGGCCTGTTCGGGGGGGTCAAGCGGTTCGGTCTGGTGCTCAAGGCCGGCGCGACGCTGGCGGGCCTGTTCTTCCTGCCGGTCGACAAGCACCCCCTGCCCGCCAACGTCCGGATGGAGCCGACCTGGTAAGCCATGTCGGTCTTTGTGCAGCCCCTGCTGATCGCGGCCCTCGTCTGGTGGTTCTCCACCGGGGCGATCCTGTGGCTGGTCCGCCTGCCGCGGCGCACGTTCGGCTGGAGCATGGGCCTGTATGCCGTGGTCGCCGCCGCGGCCACGGTGGGGGTGATGATCGCGTCGCGCGATCAGAGCGCGCTGGGCGCCTATGTCGGCTTTGGCTGCGCCCTGGCCGTCTGGGGCTGGCACGAGATGGGCTTTCTGATGGGCAAGCTGACCGGCCCGCGCCGGACCGCCTGCCCGTTCGGGGCCCAGGGCTGGAAGCGGTTCACCCTGTCGGCCGAGACGGTGATCCACCACGAGATCGCGCTGGCCCTGACGGCCGTCCTGTTCGTCGCCCTGACCTGGGACCAGCCGAACCAGACCGGCACCCTGACCTTCCTGCTGCTGCTGGGCATGCGGCTGTCGACCAAGCTGAACATCTTCCTCGGCGTGCCCAATCCGCCGATCACCTTCCTGCCCAAGGGCCTCAGCTATCTGCAGAGCTATTTCCGGCGCGCCCGGTTCAACGCCCTGTTCCCGCTGTCGCTGGGCCTGTCGATCGTCGTGACCCTGCTGCTGGGCGACGCCGCCCTGTCGACGACCGGCGGGGCCCAGACCGGCTATGCCTTGATGTTCATGCTGGCCGCGCTGGGCCTGCTGGAACACGGCTTCCTGATGCTGCCCTCGCCCGACCACGCCTTGTGGGGCTGGGCCCTGGGACGCAGCGAACCACGTAAACCGAAACCCGCCGTCCAGGTCGCGCTCGCCGCGACGGGGGACGGCGACCAGTGATCAACACAAAGACAGAAACGACCCGGGGGAAAACCGACATGACCACAGACTTCAACTTCGGGAGCTTCTTCCAGTCCGAACTCGACCGCCTGCACGACGCCGGCAACTACCGCGTCTTCGCCGAGCTGGAGCGCAAGCGCGGGTCGTTCCCCAAGGCCAAGAAGCACGGCGACGGTCCCGACGAGGTCACTGTCTGGTGTTCCAACGACTATCTCGGCATGGGGCAGTCGGCCCACGTGCTGAAGGCCATGCACGACGCCCTGGACAGCTGCGGCGCCGGTGCCGGCGGCACGCGCAACATCTCCGGGACCAACCACCACCACGTCCTGCTGGAACGCGAGCTGGCCGACCTGCACGGCAAGGAGGCGGCGCTGCTGTTCACCTCGGGCTATGTCTCCAACTGGGCGGCTCTGGGCACCCTGGCGGCCCGGCTGCCGAACTGCGTGGTGCTGTCGGACGCCTGCAACCACGCCTCCATGATCGAGGGCATCCGCCACAGCCGCGCCGAATGCCAGGTCTTCCGCCACAACGACCCGGCGCACCTGGATGAACTGCTGTCGAGGATCGATCCGTCGCGGCCCAAACTGGTGGCGTTCGAGAGCGTCTATTCGATGGACGGCGACATCGGCCCGATCCGCGAGATCGTCGAGGTGGCCGAGAAGCACGGGGCCATGACCTATCTGGACGAAGTCCACGGCGTGGGCCTGTACGGACCGCGCGGCGGCGGCGTCGCCGAACGCGAGGGCCTGATGGACCGGATCACGGTCATCGAGGGCACGCTGGGCAAGGCGTTCGGGGTCATGGGCGGATACATCGCCGCCTCCACCGCGCTCTGCGACTACGTCCGCAGCTTCGCCTCCGGTTTCATCTTCACCACCGCCCTGCCCCCGGCCGTCGCCGCCGGGGCGGCCGCCAGCGTGAAGCACCTGAAGGCCTCGGAGATGGAACGCGCCCGCCACCAGGACCGGGTGGCCAGGGTCCGCGCCCGCCTGGACGTCGCGGGCATCCCGCACCTGCCGAACGAGAGCCACATCATCCCGGTGATGGTCGGCGACCCGCACAAGTGCAAGATGATCTCCGACTGGCTGATGGAGCACCACGGCATCTATGTGCAGCCGATCAACTATCCGACCGTGCCGCTGGGCACCGAGCGGCTGCGGATCACGCCGTCGCCGGTGCACGACGACGGCGACATCGACCGGCTCATCGACGCCCTGTCCGAGATCTGGGGCCACTGCGCCCTGGCCCGCACGGCCGTGGCCGCCTGATCGCATGACGCCTGCGTTCGGGACCGCATGAAGACGGTCCTGCGGGTCATCGGCGTTCTGATCGGTCTCGGGCTTCTGGGGCTCGGCGCATGGCTCTATGCGCCGGACAAGTCGCGCGCCGACCTCGAACCCCTGTATCTGGCCGGCCCGGGCGACATGATCGAGGTCGCCGGCACGCGGCTGCACGTGCGCGACACCGGCCCGCGCGAGGCCCCCGCCGTCATCCTGATCCATGGCTTCGGATCCAGCCTGCACACCTGGGAGCCCTGGGCGGCAGCGCTGGACGACGACCTGCGGGTCATCCGGCTGGACCTGCCCGGCTCGGGCCTGTCGCCGCCCGATCCAACAGGTAACTATACCGACGACCGTGTCATCGCCCTGCTGCTGGCGATGATGGACCGGCTGAGCGTGCAGCGCGCCGCCTTCGTCGGCAACTCCGTCGGGGGGCGCGTGGCGTGGACGATGGGGGCAGAGCATCCCGACCGTGTCGAGCGGCTGGTGCTGGTTTCGCCCGACGGCTTCGCCAGCCCCGGCTTCGAATACGGCAAGGCCCCGGACGTGCCCTTCATCATGCAGGCGATGCGCTATGTCCTGCCGCGCGGGATGCTGAAGTCCAATATCGCCGTGGGCTATGCCGACCCGACGGCCCTGACCGAGCCGACCGTCACCCGCTATCGCGACCTGATGCTGGCCCCCGGCGCGCGGCAGGCCATGCTGGACCGGATGGAGCAGACGGTGCTGCGCGATCCGGTGCCCATGCTGGGTCAGATCACGGCTCCCGTGCTGCTGGTCTGGGGCGAGAAGGACGGCATGATCCCCTTCTCCAACGCGGCAGACTACCAGCGCGCGCTGTCCGATGTGCGGCTCGTGTCCTTCCCTGAACTGGGCCACCTGCCGCAGGAGGAGGCCCCGATGCGCAGCCTGCCGCCGGTGCGCGACTTCCTGCTGGACGCGCCATCCGCCACCGGAACGATCACCAACCCGTGAGCATCGCACGGTGGCGTGGGCCAAGCGCCGGGACTAGCGTTGGTAACCCGTAGCCTTCCCGTACGTAACCAGACCCGAGAGTTCGCCCGCCTTTCACCGCCCTCCCCGCGCCACGGAGCCCGCCATGTCCAGCATTCCCGTCACCCCCCGCCCGACCGCCGCCCCCGGCGTGCGCCGGATCACGGAGACCGACATCAACTGGGCCCTGTCGGAGGGTTGGAAGGACTTCAACGCCAAGCGCGGCGACATCCTGGTGCTGGCGGTCCTCTATCCGGTGCTGGGTCTGCTGGCGGCGGTGATCGCGCTGAACGACCGGCTGCTGCCCGTCTTCTTCCCGCTCGTCGCCGGCCTGTCGGTCATGGGCCCGGCGGTCGCCGCGGGGTTCTACGAGATCGCGCGGCGGCGCGAGGCCGGCATCGATTCCAGCTGGATTCACTTCTTCGACCCGCTGAACGGACGCAGCCGTACGCCCCTGTTCATGCTGACCCTGATGTCGCTGGTCTTTTTCGTCACCTGGATCATCGCGGCCTGGCTGATCTATCAGGCGACCCTGGCCCAGGTCGGGCCGATGACGATCGTCGGCGGGTTCCAGCAACTGTTCTCCACGCCCCAGGGCTGGGCCATGGTGATCGTCGGCAATCTGGTCGGAGCGGCGTTTGCCGTCCTGACCGTCGTCCTGACGCTGGTGTCGTTCCCGATGGTCGTGGACAGGCCGGTCGATGCGGGAACCGCCGTCGGCACCTCGATCCGCGCGGTCGGCCGCAACCCGGGCGCGGTCGCATCCTGGGGCCTGCGGGTCGCGGGGCTGCTGATCCTCGGATCGCTGCCGCTGTTCATCGGCCTGGCGGTCGTGCTGCCGGTGCTCGGCTACGCCACCTGGCACCTGTACACCCGCATGGTCGAACGCTGAGGCGTCAGGCGGTCGCCGCGCCGGCCGCCTGGGCCTTCTTGTCCCGTCCACGACCGAACCGGTAGACGGCGAAGGCGATCGCGCCCCCGACGGCCAGGATGATGATCGTCGTGACCGGTCGGAAGGCCAGCCAGGCCAGGGCGATCGTCACCGTGCCCACGACCAGTCCCAGCACGAAGCCGATCAGGCCCGTACCCATCCTCACGATCGTTCCGGCGAGGGGCAGGACGTCGGCCAGCACGCCCAGCGGGGCCAGGATCAGGCCGAACCCGACCATCAGCAGGACCATGCCGACGATGCGGATGAGCCAGGCGATCATGTTGTTCGCATCCTGGGCGCTCTGGAACATGTCGCCGGCCGGCACGTCGCCGTCGGCTACCAGCAGGATCTCCGAGCCGTTGCGCGTGCGGTAGGGCAGGAAGCCGTCGCCGTTCTGGCGCGCCACGATGCTGGTCTCGGCCGCCGGGGTCAGGCCGTAGGACACCCGGGTGTCGCCGATCTGCGGCACCGACGGATCCTCGCCGATGTAGATCCGGTTCTGCACAACGCTCAGGGTCCGGCCCTGACCGGCGGCCGACTGGATGGCCTCTTCGTTGTCGCCGTTCAACGGCAGGGGCTGCTCGCCGCCGACCTGGCTCAGCACATCCTCGTCAAGACCAAAGGCGCCGAGCGTCGCGTCCTCGGCATAGATCGTGGCGGCCTCGATCGTCATCTCGGGGTTCTCGTGCCCGGCCGGCTCGGCGAAGGCGCTGGAGTCCACCGCGCTCGAGGACCAGGCCTTCGAATAGGTATAGGTCGTGACCGTCTCTTCGGAGCCGCCCAGCTTGGTGCGGGTCTCGCTCTTGGACTCCTCGGTCCACTGGTACATCTCGACGTTCCGGACCAGCTTCACGCCCGTGCCGGAGACGCCGAACTCGGTGTCCTCCAGTGGCGCGGTCACGGCGATCTCGCCGGTCACATGCACCAGTTTCTGGTCGTTGGCGGGCTGGATCGGGGTGGCGGTCGCCTCGACCACCAGACCGGCCCCCTCGGTCAGGCCGCGGGCGGTCTTGACCGCATTGCCCTCGTTCCAGGCCAGGCCGATGACGCAGCCCACAATCAGGGCCAGGCCCACGAGGATACCGGCAAAGGCCGAGCCGACGCGGCTGAACCAGGACGTGGTGGTGGTTTTGGTGATCTGATCCGGCATGGAGCCCCCCCGAGCGAGTCGATACCGGCGATACCGGCAGACCGCCGCTATAGCAGCTTGACCGTTCGGGCACAGGGGCCGTGGCCTGATCGAAGCTGACCGTCAGACCTCGTTAAGCCTGTCCGATTACCCGACCTTGAGGGTGTTCGGGCCAATGTGGGACATGGTCGACCTGTCCCCACAGCCCACGGATTGCGCCGTGCTGCCGGATCGGCGCGGGGCCGAGCGCCGCCCGATCCGCGCCGCACGCCGCGCGCGCGAACGCGTGCGGCTGCTGGGTCAGACGATGGATCTGGTCCGTCCTGAAGAGGTCCTGCACCACGTCGACACCTGGGTGACCGAGGGCCGCAAGGCCGTGGTCGCCAATCACAACCTGAACAGCCTGAACCTGATCCGGCGCAATCCGGCGATGGCCGCCTTCTACGACCGGGCCGACCTGGTCGAGGTCGATTCCGCGCCGCTGATCGCCTTCGCGCGTCTGCTCGGCGTTCATGGCCGCGCCTTCCACCGCTGCACCTATCTGGACTGGCGCGATCATTTCTGGAGTCTGGCCGACCGCAAGCGCTGGCGGGTGATGTATCTGGGCGGCGCGCCCGGCGTGGCCGAAACCGCGCGCCAACGTCTGGCAACCTGCTATCCCGGAACCACGATCGCCGTGCGGGACGGATATTTCGACGCCGCCCCCGAATCGGACGGGACCGCATCGGTGCTGGCCGAGATCGCCGCGTTCCGGCCGCACATCCTGTTCGTCGGCATGGGCATGCCGCGCCAGGAGGTCTGGATCGGCGAAAACCTCGACGCCCTGCCCGACGCCGTCATCTTCTCCGTCGGAGCCGCCTTCGATTACGAGGCCGGCTTCCAGAGCGCGGCCCCGCGCTGGATGGGACCGCTGGGCCTCGAGTGGCTGTACCGGCTGGTCAAGGATCCGCAGCGGCTGGCCCGACGCTATCTGATCGAGCCGTGGGGTCTGGCCGACCTGATCGTCGCCGATGTGGTCACGGCGCTCCGGGCCCGGCTGAAGCCCTAGCCGCGCACCAGGGTCAGAACCGCCGGTTCGCCGGTTTGGGCCGACGATGACGCCCAGACGTGGAACTGGCCCGGCTCGACGGTGAGCCGGCTGTCGCCGCCCATGAACAGCAGCTGGCTGCGATCCAGGGTGAACCGCGCCGTGGCGGTCTCGCCCGCGCCGACCCGCAGCTTCTGGATGTTGCGCAGGCGGCGGACCGGCTGGGTCAGGGACGCGACCCGGTCGTGGATGTACAGCTGCACCGTCTCCTCGACGTCGCGGTCTCCGGCGTTGCTGACCGCGACCGAGACCTCGACCGATCCGTCCCACGCCAGCTCGGCGCCGGACAGGGCCACCGCCCCATAGGTCACCTTGCCGTAGGTCAGGCCGTGGCCGAACGGATAGCGCGCGACATTGGCGATGTCGCGATAGCGGGCCGTGTACTCCTGGGTCGCCAGGGTCGGATCGGCCGGACGGCCGGTCGCCTTGTGGTCGTAGCTGAAGGGCTGCTGCCCCCCGCGCATGGGGAAGCTGACCGGAAGGCGGCCGGACGGCGAGATCTTGCCGAAGACCACATCGGCGACGGCGTGGCCCATCTCTCCGCCCAGGAACCAGGTGACGGCAATGGCCGGGGCGTCCCCGACCGGACCGGTCAGATCCAGCGCCCGCCCGTTCCGAAGCAGCACGACCACGGGCTTGCCCGTCGCCTGCACCGCCTCGACCAGGGCGCGCTGGGGCGCGGGAATGTCGATCTCGGTGCGGGACTGCGCCTCGCCCGACATCCGGCTGCTCTCGCCGAGCGCCAGCACGACCACGTCGGCGTCCGCCGCGGCGCGTACCGCAGCGTCGATCCCGCCGGACAGCGGCCCCTCGACATCGGAGCCCTGCACCACCGTGAGGGCGCCGGCATCGTCCATGGCCCCGCGGAAGCCGTCGGCCAGCGAGATCCGCCGGCTTTCATCGCCCCAGATGGTCCAGGGCCCGAACACGTCCTTGTCGTCGGCGAAGGGGCCGATCAGGGCGATCTTCTGACCCGCCGGCTTCAACGGCAGCAGGTCGCCGTCGTTCTTCAGCAGGACGATGGATTTCACCGCCGCCTCGCGCGACAGATCGCGGTGCGCCTGCGATCCCACCAGGACGCGCTCGCGCTCGGGATCGCAGCCGCGATAGGGGTCGTCGAACAGCCCCAGCGCCGCCTTGGTCATCAGCACCCGGCGAACGGCCTGATCCACCCGGGCCATCGGCACCTCGCCCGAAGCGACCAGGCTCGGGATATGCTCGAGGAACAGCCCGGACACGATCGAGGCGTCGACGCCGGCCATCAGGGCAATGCGGGTCGCATCGCGGCCGTCGGCGGCGAAGCCGTGGGCGATCAGCTCCTGGTCCGCCGTATAGTCGGTGACCACATAGCCGGCGAAGCCCCACTCCTCGCGCAGAATCTGGGTCAGCAGATAGGGATTGCCGCTGGCCGGCACGCCGTTGATGTCGTTGAAGGCCGTCATCACCGACAGGGCACCCGCATCGAACGCGGCCTTGAACGGCGGCAGGAAGGTGCCGCGCAGCGTCGCGTCCGACATGTCGGTGGTGTTGTAGTCCATCCCGCCCAGCGCGGCGGAATAGGCGGCAAAATGCTTGGGCGTGGCCAGCAAAGCGTCGCGGTCGGCCAGACCCTTGTCGCCCTGGAATCCCTTGACGCGGGCCACGGCCAGAACCTCGTTCAGCCAGATGTCCTCGCCCGCACCCTCGACCACGCGGCCCCAGCGCTGGTCCCGCGCCACATCGACCATGGGGGCATAGGTCTGGTGGATGCCGGACGCCGCGCCCTCGACTGCCGCGGCCCGTGCGGTGCGCATGGCCAGGTCGGGATCGAAGGCGGCGGCCTCGGCCAGCGGCACCGGGAACACCGTCTTAAGCCCGTGGATGATGTCGGCGGCGAACAGCAGGGGGATGCCCAGCCGGGTTTCCTCGACCGCGATGGTCTGGATCCGACGTCCCGCATCGGCGCCGACGCCGTTGAACAGGCAGCCGACCTGACCGTCGCGGATCATCTGCGTCATGCGCGCGGGATCGCCCTGGCCGTCCAGCGGATTGACGTTCTGGGGCCGGAACCGGAACGGGTCGGCCAGCACATTCAGCTGTCCGGCCTTCTCCTCGATCGTCATGCGCGCGATCAGGGCATCGACCCGGTCCAGGTCCGCCGCGACCTGGGCCGCGGCCCGCCGCGGGGCGGCCATCAGCCCGCCGATGATCGCCATTCCGAGCGCGCCGGTCAGCATGGCGCGGCGGGAAGTCTGGGTCCGGCGGTCGGACATGGAATACGCTCCGTCATGACTGTAACCGCTTACAGAAGCCGCTGGGCACTGTCATCAGGGTTGGGAGGATGGCAGGCGACTTCTGCAAGAACACGCGGGATCAGTGTCCCGTGGAAGGACCCGTCGCCGCGCTGCGTGGGGCGGTGCGCGCCGCTGCGATCGCGAAGACCGTCAGGGCCGCATAGCCCAGCAACGGGACGAAGAAAGCGGGATTGATCACGCCGCCGGCAGCATCCGCAATCCGGCCGGCAACCAGCGGCAGCAGGGCACCGCCGATGATCCCGAACACCAGAAGGCCAGACGTCGCCGAGGCCGGTGCCGTGCTTCGCTCTAGCGTCAGCGTAAAAATGGCTGGGAACATGATCGAGTTGAACAGGCCGACCGCGAGCGCAGCGAAGGCGGCTGTCGTTCCGCCGGTCTGCGTGACAATCATGCACAGGGTAGCCGCGACCGCTGTGCAGACGATCAGAAGATGCGCGGCCTTGATCCGGGTCAGCAAGGCACTGCCGGCGAAGCGACCCATCAGGGCACCTGCCCAGTAAAGGGCCACCAGTCGTCCGGCATCGCTCACCGACAGGCTCAGAATGTTCTGCGACTCCAGAAAGTTGGTCATCAGGCTACCTATCGCGACCTCGGATCCCACGTAGATGAAGATGCCGAAGGCCCCGAAGACGGCCCAGCGGGACTTGAGCGCTTCCAGCGGTGACGCGCTCCGCTCGGTCGAGACGTTGGCAGAGGTCAGTTTCGAACGGATGATCCAGATGAACACGGCGAGGACTGCGAAGAAGGCCGCAAGACCCAAGAACACGGTGTCGATGTTGCCGAGAGTCTGAGCCCTAAGTGTCGGGTCGATGAGCGCAGCATCGGTGGCAACGACGTCCGACTGGAAAGAGAAGAATTGGGACCAATCGATTTGGATCGCAGGCTTGAGCGGCGCAACGGACGGGGCCAGACCACCGACGTAGTTGTGCAGGAAAACGAGCCATCCCACAGCGAGACCGATCGCGGCACCCAGCGGCAACCAGGCTTTCAGATCGCGTCGAAGAGCGCCCAGCAGGGCCCCGGCAACAGCACCGAAGGCGACGCCGAGGCCGAGAAGTACGAGAGCGCGAAGCGAGCCGAGTTCGGTCACCCCGCCCGCCACGAATATGCCGCCCGAAAGCATGACCGTCGCTCCCAGAAGCGGACCGACAACCGTTCCCAAAGAGTTGAAGGCCTGGGACAGCACGAGGCGGAAATGCGACTGGCGTTCGGGACCGAGCGCCGCCGCCAGCGGATTGGCCGCGACCTGGAGCAGGGTCACGCCCCCACCGATCACGAAGAGCGCGACGAGCACCCCCGGATAGAAGTCCAAGACCGTCGAGAGCGGAACGATGAGCGCACCCAGCACCATCACGGCGAGTGCGCCCACTATCGAACGGGCATAACCCAATCGTGAAAGAACGAATGCTGCAGGTAAGGCGAAGACGCCGTAGGCCGTGAACCAAGCGAACTGCGTGAGCAGCGCCTCTGTGAAGCTGAGCGAAAAAGCCCCCCGCACCGCGGCGATCAGGGGATCGATCAGCGAGGTCGCGAAGCCCCAGGCGAAGAACAGCGTCGTCACATAGGTGAAGGCGAGACCCGTGCCCTTGCGCGGGGCGGCATCGGCCATTTCGAGGCTGGTCATGACGGCGTGGTCCTTGTCGTTTCCTGGGGGGCGTTGACCGCCCGTGTCTTGTGCAGCGACGTGCGTCACCCGGTTTCGCGCGAGGGTAAAGGAGGTTCTGCCGATCCGAAACGAAAAGTGGTCGCACGTTTCAACCCGTCATGACGCGCTCGACGAGCCGGGGCCGGTTTGCCACTGTGCGGCATGAGCCAGGATCCAGCCCCGCCGTCGATCGCCGCGCCCGAATGGTGGCGCGGTGCGGTCCTCTACCAGATCTATCCGCGCAGCTTCGCCGACAGCAACGGCGACGGCATCGGCGACCTGCCGGGCATCACCGCCCATCTGGATCATATCGCGTCGCTGGGCGTGGACGGCATCTGGCTGTCGCCCTTCTTCACCTCGCCGATGAAGGACTTCGGCTATGACGTGTCGGACTACGTCGGCGTGGATCCGATCTTCGGGACCCTGGCGGACTTCGACGCGATGCTGGCCCGCGCCCACGCCCTGGGGCTGAAGGTCATCATCGACCAGGTCTATGCCCATACCTCCGACCAGCACGTCTGGTTCCGGGAAAGCCGTCAGGACCGAACCAACGCCAAGGCCGACTGGTACGTCTGGGCCGACGCGAAGCCGGAGGGGTCGCCGCCCTCGAACTGGCAGTCGGTGTTCGGCGGGCCGGCCTGGACCTGGGACGCCCGACGCGGCCAGTACTACATGCACAACTTCCTGAAGGAGCAGCCGCAGCTGAACGTGCGCCTGCCCGTCGTCCAGGACGCCCTGCTGCAGGCCGCCCGGTTCTGGCTCGACAAGGGGGTGGACGGGTTCCGTTGCGATGCGCTGAACTTCTCGATCCACGACGCGGCCCTGACCGACAACCCGCCCGTCCCGACGCCCGGCAAGCGGACCCGGCCGTTCGACTTCCAGCAGCACATCCACAACCAGTCCCAGCCCGAGATCCTGGATTTCCTGACCCGGCTGCGCGCCCTGACCGACAGCTATGGCGACCGGTTCATGGTGGCCGAGGTCGCCGGCGAACGCGCCAACGAGGAGATGCACGAATACACCGAGGGGACCGACCGGCTGCACTCTGCCTACGGGTTCCTGTATCTGTATGCGCCCGAGCTGACGCCCGCCCTTGTCGAACAGGGCCCGGCGATGTGGCCGGGCACGCCGGGCGAGGGTTGGCCCTCCTGGGCGTTCTCGAACCACGATGCGCCGCGCGCGGTGTCGCGCTGGGCGCAGGCGCGGGATCCCAGGGCCTATGCCGAAATGGCGTTGCTGCTGCTGATGACCCTCCGCGGCAACGTCTTCCTCTACCAGGGCGAGGAGCTGGGTCTGCCGCAGGCGGATGTGCCGTTCGAGCGTCTGGTCGATCCCGAGGCCATCGCCAACTGGCCCGAGACCCTGGGGCGGGACGGCGCGCGGACGCCGATGCCGTGGCTGACCGACGACGTGTTCGCGGGCTTTTCGACGGTCGAGCCCTGGCTGCCGGTCGACCCGCGCCATCGCGCCCTGGCCGTCGGGGCCCAGAACCCAGACCCGTCATCCACGCTGCACCTCGCCCGCCGGGTCATCGCCCTGCGCAGGGCCCATCCCGCGCTGCGGATCGGGTCGATGACGATGCTCGGAGATCTGCCCGAAGACGTGCTGGCCTTCCGACGCGACGCCGGGGACGATCAGATCCTCTGCGTCTTCAATCTGGGCCAGCGCGATACGGCCTGGGAGCCGCCATCCGGATGGACCGTCATCGCGTCGGTCAACGCATCGCCGGACCAGGTTTTCGCACTGCCCCCGATGGCCGGCCTCGTCCTCGCCCGGACATAACGCCAACGAAAACGAGCCCCGTCTCCTTGCGGAAACGGGGCTCGAGCTGGCGGCCCCCGAGGGGCGCCACCGGACAGGATCGATACCTAGAACACCACCTTGAGGGTGCCGACGACGCGGTCCTCGGCGATGCCGACATTGTCGACGTCGGTGTCGTAGTAGCGGACGTCCGCGATCAGGTTGGACGTGAGCGCATAGGCCGCGCCGACGTTGTAGGTGACGTAGTCGTCGGACTTGTCGAGCTGCTGGTTACCGACCGCGCCCGAGACCGACAGCTTGTCGGTCACGGCATAGGCGGCATTGGCCTCGAAATAGGTCGCGACCTCGTCCACGCCGAAGAAGTCCGGCGAGATGTAGGCGGCTACGCCGGTCGTCAGCGGACCGAAGGCCCGCGATACCGCCAGCTTGGCCTCGACGTAGTTGTAGGCGGCGCGGTTCGGCTCACCGACGTAGAGATAGACGATCGCGCCGAGGTCCACGGCAAAGCCGGCCAGTTCGGTGCGATAGCCACCGTACAGATCGACTTCCGCGTCCGTCTCGTCCCCGAAGTCGACGTTGGAAGCCCAGGCACCGACGTAGTAGCTGCCGACGGTGACGTCTGCGCCGATCTGCAGCGCGGGATCTTCATCGGTCTGGCTGAAGCCGCGGAACACGTAGTCACTGGTTCCGGCGACGTTGAAGGCGAAGGTGGCGTCCTGGGCGGAGGCGGCACCGGCGGTAGAGACGGCGGCGATGGCGGCGGCGATCGCCGCGAGGCTTGCGGTCAGTTTCATGAGTGGGCCCTTCTCGAGAGGATGATGGTTTTCTTTTTTTGACCGGGCGCGACCCTTCGGCCGCGCCCGGTATACTCAAGCTTATACGTTTTCGAGCGCTTCGCCATGCAGGGTCGTGTCCAGACCCTCTGCTTCCTGAGCATCTGTGACACGCAAGCCCGTCGTGAACTTGCAGATGACCAGGATGATGAAGGTCACGATCGCCGACCAGGCGATGGTCCAGGCCAGGCCCATGGCCTGTGTGGCGACGTTTGCGCCTTCGGACAGGCCGTTCACCGCGGTGGTGGCGAACACCCCGGTCAGAAGCGCCCCCAGCAGGCCCCCCGCGCCGTGGATGCCGAAAGCATCCAGGCTGTCATCGTAACGCAACAGTTTCTTCAACCAGACGGACGAGGCGTAGCAGACGGGTCCGGCGATCAGGCCGATGATCACGGCCCCCTTGGGATCGACGAAGCCGGCGGCCGGCGTGATGGCCACGAGACCGGCGACCATGCCGGACAGCACACCGATCAGCGACGGCTTACGCTTCTCGATGACCTCGACGATCTTCCACGTCAGCGACGCGGCCATGGCGGCCAGCAGGGTGTTCAACAGGGCGACGCCCGCGATGGCATCGGCGGCCCAGGCGGAGCCGGCGTTGAAGCCGATCCAGCCGACCAGCAGCAGCGAGGCGCCGATCATGGTCAGGACCGGGTTGTGAGCGTTCATGATGTCCTTGCCGTAGCCCTTACGGGCACCAAGGAAGAGCGCGCACACCAGGCCGGCCACGCCCGAGTTGACGTGAACGACTGCGCCGCCGGCGAAGTCCAGCACCCCGGCCGAGCCGAGGAAGCCGCCACCCCAGACCCAGTGGCAGATGGGCGAATAGACGAACAGGGTCCACAGGAAGGTGAACAGCAGCAGGGCGGAGTATTTGATCCGCTCGGCAAAGGCCCCCGTGACGAGGGCCGGTGTGATGATGGCGAAGGTCATCTGGAAGGCGATCCAGAGGTATTCCGGCAGTCCGGGCGCGGCCGAATAGGCCGACTCCATGGTCACGCCGTTCAGGAACAGGGCCTGGGTCGAGCCGAAGTATTTCTGCACCGTGTCACCGTCGAAGCCGAACATCGGCTGGCCCACACCGAAGGCGAAGGTGTAGCCGGCACCGAACCAGGCGAGGCTGACCACGGCGGCCACGCCGACTGACTGGGTGATGGTGGCGATGACGTTCTTGCGTCGAACCATGCCGCCGTAGAACAGCGCCAGACCCGGCAGGGTCATGAGCAGCACCAGGGCGGTGGAGGTGAGGATCCAGGAACTGGCCGCTGCATCCACTTCGACCGCGGCCTGGTGGGCCAGCAACGCGGGAGCCGGTGCGGCCGCGGCGTCCTGCGCAAAGGCACCGCCCGCGTAGAACAGCGCCGCTGTCAGAAGGAGGAGTGCCAGCACCCCCGGTAGTCGATTGAAGAACTGCGACATGAATGCATCCCCTGTGTGATCTCGCAGTTGCAAACTGTTTACCGCTGCGTTGATCGACGCAAGGGCTTCAGGGGTATTCGGCGCAATTTTCGTGTGCGTGTCGTAGTTTACACACTGGCAAATGGTGAAATCTTGCGCCGCAGATTGATGCAGCGCACCATGCTCTCATGTGACGGCGTTATGACGAAATCATTAACCCCAATGCATCTGCACGCGGTGCGCGGCGGCCCAGTGGATGGCGCGAATGGCGTCGATGATCGCCTCCCCCGCTGCGCGCGTGCCCAGGGCACCCCCCAGGTCCGCCGTGGTGGCCCCGGCCGCCAGCACTGCGGCCACTGCGGCCTCGATCGACGAGGCCTCGTCTTCCAGACCCAGGCTGTGGCGCAGCATCATGGCGGCCGACAGGATGGTGCCGACCGGATTGGCCAGATCCTGGCCGGCGATGTCGGGAGCCGAGCCGTGGATCGGCTCGAACAGGCCCGGTCCCGACTCGCCCAGCGACGCTGACGGCAGCAGACCGATTGATCCGCCGAGCACGCTGATCTCGTCCGACAGGATGTCGCCGAACATGTTCTCTGTCAGGATGACGTCATAGTCGCGCGGCTTGCGGATCAGATGCATGGCCATGGAGTCGACCAGGGCATGCTCCAGCTGGACCTGCGGAAATTCCTCGGCGTGGATGCGGGTGACGACCTCGCGCCACAGCTTGGACGTGGCCATGACATTGGCCTTGTCGACCGAGGTCACCTTGCCGCGTCGCTGCAGGGCGGTCTTGAAAGCGGCGCGGGTGATCCGCTCGATCTCGGGCACCGTGTAGATGCACAGGTCCGAGGCCATGGTGTCCGTGCGGACCTTCTCCCCGAAATAGACCCCGCCGGTCAGCTCGCGGAAGACGATCAGGTCGACGCCCTCGACGATTTCCTTCTTCAGGGGTGAACGGTGCGCCAGGACCGGCGAGACCTGCAGCGGACGCAGGTTGGCGAACAGACCCATGGCCTTGCGGATGCCCAGCAGCCCCTCTTCCGGGCGGCGCGCGCCGCCGTCCCACTTCGGCCCGCCGACGGCGCCGAGCAGCACGCCGTCCGCGGCCAGACAGGCGGCCGTCGTCTCGGGCGGCAGGGGATCGCCTGTGGCATCGATGCCCGCCCCGCCGATCAGATGCTCGGAGAAATCGAAACTGTGGCCATAGAAGTCGGCGATAACCCGCAGCACGTCCTTCGCCGCCGCGATCACCTCCGGCCCCACGCCGTCGCCGGGCAGCAGGACGATGTCGTAGGTCTGGGTCTTGGGCATCACGCGGGCTCCGGGAAGTGGGTACGTTCGTACTGTTCGATGGCGGGCAATGCCTTCTGCAGCCAGCCGAGGGTGTCGACACCGTCCAGAAGGCACTGGCGCGCGAAGGGCTCGACCGAGAAGGCGACCGGCGCATGGTTGCCGCGCCTGACCTCCCCCGCCTCAAGATCGATGGTGACGACCTGTTCGGGGTTGGCGACAAGGTCCTCCCACGTCGCCTGATCGACGACCACCGGCAGAAAGCCGTTCTTCAGGGCGTTGGAGGTGAAGATGTCGGCGATCGAGGTCGAGATCACCGCCCGGAAGCCGTAGTCGTACAGGGCCCACGAGGCATGCTCGCGAGACGACCCGCAGCCGAAATTGTCGCCCGCCACCAGGATGCGGTGCTCGGCCGGATCGATCCGGTTCAGCACGGCCTCGGGGCGCGGGGAGCCGTCTGCCTCGTAGCGCCAGTCGTAGAAGGCTTTCCGGCCCAGGCCGGTGGTCTCGGTCGTGGTCAGGAACCGGGCCGGGATGATCTGGTCGGTATCGATATTGGCCTGGGTCAGGACCAGGGTGCGGGATGTCAGGACCTTCAGGGGCTCAGGCATCGACCGTCTCGCTCAGGTAAACACGCGGATCGGTCAGCACGCCCGCGATGGCCGAGGCCGCCGCCGTGGCCGGGCTGGCCAGGATGGTCCGGGCCCCCTTGCCCTGACGCCCCTCGAAATTGCGGTTGGAGGTCGAGACGGCCAGCTGGCCCGGCGCGACGACGTCGCCGTTCATGGCGATGCACATGGAACACCCCGGGATGCGCCATTCGGCCCCGGCCTCGGTGAAGACATGGTGCAGCCCTTCGGCCTCCGCATCGCGACGCACAGCCTCGGATCCAGGCACGACCAGCATCCGCACGCCTGGCTTCACCTTGCGCCCGCGCAGGACGTCCGCCGCCGCGCGCAGGTCGGGCAGGCGCCCGTTGGTGCAGGAGCCGATGAAGACCACGTCCACCGCCTGGGTCGTCGTCGTCTCGCCCGCCTCGAAACCCATATAGGCAAGGGCCTTGCGGTCGCTTTCGGACTTCGGCTGAGGCACGCGCGATCCGATCGGCGCGCCGGCATCCGGCGTGGTGCCCCACGTCGCCATCGGCCGGATGGACGCGCCGTCGATCAGGATCTCGGTGTCGAACACCGCGCCCGGATCGCTGGCCAGCCCCAACCATTCGGCGGCCTGCGCCTCATAGGCCTGGCCTTGCGGGACATGCTTGCGGCCGCGCAGCCAGTCGATTGTCCCGGCATCCGGCGCGATCATGCCGGCCCGCGCCCCGGCCTCGATCGACATGTTGCAGAGAGTCATCCGCCCTTCCATGTCGAGCGACCGCACAGCCTCTCCGGCGTATTCGATGACGAAGCCGGTGCCGCCGCCGAAGCCCAGTTCGGCGATCACCGCCAGGGCCACGTCCTTGCCCGAGACGCCGGGCGTCAGGGTGCCGGTGACGGTGACGCGCATGGCCTTCGACTTGCGCTGCAGCAGACACTGGGTCGCCAGGACGTGACCGACTTCCGACGTGCCGATGCCGAAGGCCAGGGCCCCGAAGGCACCGTGCGTGGCCGTGTGGCTGTCGCCGCAAACGACGGTCATGCCCGGCTGGGTCAGGCCCAGTTCCGGCCCCATGACGTGGACCACGCCCCGATCGGGCGAGCCCCAGCCAGCCAGGTCGATGCCGTGGCGGGCGCAGTTCTCTTCCAGCCGATGCACCTGCGCCTCGGCCTCCGCCGTGACATAGGGCTTAAGACCGTTCAGCCCGGCCGGCAGGGTCGGGGTTGAATGGTCCAGGGTCGCGAAGGTCCGGTCCGGGCGGCGCACCTTCAGGCCGCGCGCCTCGATCTCGGTGAAGGCCTGGGGGCTGGTGACCTCGTGGACCAGATGCAGATCGATATAAAGGACGCCCGGCGTCTCCTGTGTTTCCGGGACCACCACGTGGCGGTCCCAGACCTTGTCGAACAGGGTGCGGGGCGCGCGGGTGTCAGGCGGCGACATGGGCCGCCTCTCGCTGCGTCGCCGTACAGATGGCGATCAGCTCCTTGTCGTCGATCTCGCCGATCTCGTCCGCCCGCGTCTTGAAGGCGGCGAAGGCGTCGGTCAGGTGGTCGCCGACCAGCGGATAGCCCAGGACCTCGGCCCGCTTCTGAACCGCCGTCCGGCCCGAATGCTTGCCCAGAACGAAGAAGCTGCCGGCGAACCCGACGTCCTCGGGCCGCATGATCTCATAGGTCCGGGCATCCGCGTACATACCGTGCTGGTGGATGCCGGCCTCGTGGGCGAAGGCGTTGATGCCGACGATGGCCTTGTTGCGCACGATGGGCGAGTGGGTGATCTCGCTCAGCAGCCGGCTGGTCTCGACCAGTTTGGTGGCGTCGACGCCCGTCGTGACGCCATAGCGTTCGGCGCGGGTGCGCAGGGCCATGACAACCTCTTCCAGCGCCGCATTGCCGGCCCGTTCGCCAATGCCGTTGATGGTCGATTCGACCTGACGAACCCCACCCTCGATCGCCGCCAGGCTGTTGGCGACGGCCAGACCCAGGTCGTTGTGGCAGTGGGTCGAGAAGACGACATGCGGGAAACGCGGCCGGATCCGCGCCATCAGGAAGCGGAACAGCGCCCCGATCTCGTCCGGCGTCGCATAGCCGACCGTGTCGGGCACGTTCAAGGTCGAGGCCCCCGCTGCGGAGACCGCCTCCAGGACCTCGGCCAGAAACTCCGGCTCGGTGCGGATCGCGTCCTCGGCCGAAAACTCGACGTCGTGAAAATGGGTCCGGGCATATTCGACCGAGCGCACGGCCTGGGCCAGGACCTGGTCCGGGGTCATCCGCAGCTTGGCGGCCCGGTGGATCGGGCTGGTGCCGATGAAGACGTGGCAACGCCGCCGCTTCGTCCCGCGCAGCGCGCGATACGAGGCGTCGATGTCCGCCTCGTTCGACCGCGACAGGGAGCAGAAGACCGGTCCGGACTCATCCTCGGCCATCTCGCCGACGACGGCGCGGATGCAGTCCTCGTCGCCCGGAGAGGCGGCCGCGAACCCGGCCTCCATGATGTCGACGCCCAGGGCCTTCAGCTGACGCCCCATGCGGACCTTGTCGTCCGGCGACATGGAGAAGCCCGGGGCCTGTTCGCCGTCGCGCATGGTGGTGTCGAAGACGATGACCCGGTTCGGGTCGTTCGGTACTCGAGGTTCAGAGGTCATGCCGCCACACTGTCCCGGTAGGCGTAGGGCGCAGGCGCGAAACCGACCCGCGTCGCGCCGATCAGCTTGTCGATCTGGCGGCCCAGGTTTTCGGTGCAGCGGCCATCGTCGCGGCCGCGGACCTGCAACTGGACGCGGCGCATCGTGCCCTCGTCCGACAGGCTCATGCCGTCGATGTGGAAGCCCCGGCGCTCCACGAGACCGATCAGGCGCTGGAGCGAGCCGTCGGCCCGGTCGATCTGGATCTGGATGGTGTCGGTCATCACATGTCTCCTTCGAAGCGCGTGTCGTGCATCATTTCGGCGTTGTTCTTGCCCGGCGGGACCAGAGGCCAGACGTTCTCTTTGGGGTCGATCAGGACGTGCATCAGGCACGGCCCGGACGCGGCCAGCAGACGGGCGATGCCGTCAGTGACCTGATCCCGGCGGTCGATCATGAAGGCCTCGATGCCGAAGGCCTGGGCCACGGCGACGAAGTCGGGATTGTCCGACAGATCGACCTCGGAATAGTTCTCGGCGAAGAACAGCTCCTGCCACTGGCGCACCAGGCCCAGGCTGGAGTTGTCCAGCAGCACGATCTTCAGGGCGACGCCGTAGCGACGCAGGGTCGCCAGCTCCTGGATGTTCATCATGAAGCTGCCGTCGCCCGAGACGGTGACGACATGGGCGTCGGGGCTGGCCATCTTGGCCCCCAGACCGGCGGGCAGGCCGTAGCCCATCGCCCCCAGACCGCCCGAGGTCAGGTGGGCCTCGGGCCGCGAGAATTCGCAATGCTGGGCCACCCACATCTGGTGCTGGCCGACGTCGCAGGCGGCGACGAAGCCGTCTCCCGCGGTCTTCGACAGCTCGTTCAGCAGGGCCGGCGCATAGACGCCCTCGCCCGGCGCGTCATAGCGGAAGCCGTTCCGGCGCGCGTTCGACGTCGAGCGGGCGATCCACGGATCGATCGCCAGAGATGCGGCCGCGACACGGGCGGTCAGGGCCTCGATGCCCGCCTTCAGATCGCCGATGACCGGCACGTGGGCGGCGCGCAGCTTGCCGATCTCGGCCGGGTCGATGTCGAAATGGATGACCTTCGCATGGGGGGCGAACTCGTTCAGCTTGCCCGTGGCGCGGTCGTCGAACCGGGCGCCGAAGACGATCAGCAGGTCGCTCTCCTGCACCGCCTCGTTGGCCGCCTTCGTGCCGTGCATGCCCAGCATGCCCAGGAAGCCCGGCGCATCCGTGCGGATCGAGCCCAGGGCGTTCAGGGTCGAGACCGAGGGAATACCCGTCCGGCCGGCGAAGTCGCGCAGCGCGTCCACGGCGCCGGCGATCTTCACCCCGCCGCCGACGTAGATCAGCGGACTCCCGGCGGCGCGGATCAGCTGTTCGGCTTCGGCGATCGCGGCGTGATCCACCGGGGCGGTCTCGTTCGGATATGGAAAGCCGAAGTCGTCCGACGTGGTGCCGACCTGCACGTCCTTGGGCAGGTCGACCAGCACCGGGCCGGGGCGACCAGAGCGGGCGACATGGAAGGCCTCCTCGATCACCGCGGGCACGTCGGCCGGATCGCGCACGACCCAGCTGTGCTTCACGATCGGCAGGGTGACCCCCAGGATGTCGATCTCCTGGAAGGCGTCGGTCCCCATCAGATGGGTGGCGACGTTGCCGGTGATGCAGACCATCGGCACGGAGTCCATGAAGGCGTTGGCGATGCCGGTGATCAGGTTGGTCGCGCCCGGCCCCGAGGTCGCCATGCAGACCCCGACCTTGCCGGTCGAACGCGCATAGGCGTCGGCGGCGAAGGCGGCACCCTGTTCGTGACGGACCAGGATGTGCTTCAGGCCCGATCCGGTCAGGGCGTCGTAGACCGGCATGATGGCCCCGCCCGGATAGCCGAACACCACCTCGACCCCCAGCCGCTCCAGGGTCGAGACGAGCAGCCGCGCGCCGCTCTGGGGAGCGGTGGCGGACTGGGTGGATTTCAGGGCCGAGGCGGCGGTCATCGGAGGATACTCAGGCTCTCTTGCGATCAGGCCGCTTCGGCGGTCTTGGGGGCGTGCAGCCACGCCATCCGCTCGCGCAGACCCGCCCCGACCGACTCGATCAGATGCTCGCCGTCGGCCTTGACCAGGGCGTCATAGGCGCCCTTGCCGGCCTCGTTCTCGGCGATCCATTCGCGGGCGAAGGTGCCGTCCTGGATCTCATTCAGGACCTCCTTCATCCGGGCGCGCGTCTCGGAGTTGATGACGCGCGGGCCGCTGACCACCGAGCCCCATTTGGCGGTCTCGGAGATGAACTCGTTCATCTTGGTGATGCCGCCCTCGTAGAACAGGTCCACGATCAACTTCAGCTCGTGCATGCATTCGAAGTAGGCGATCTCGGGCTGGTAGCCGGCCTCGACCAGGGTGGTGAACCCGCCCATGACCAGTTCCTTGGCCCCGCCGCACAGGACCGCCTGTTCACCGAACAGGTCGGTCTCGGTCTCTTCCTTGAAGGAGGTTTCCAGCAGGCCGCCGGTGGCGCCGCCGATACCCTTCGCATAGCCCATGGCCCGGTCGCGGGCCTTGCCGGTCGCATCCTGCTCGACCGCGAACAGGGCGGGGACGCCGCGGCCGCGCGCATACTCTCGACGGACCAGATCGCCCGGTCCCTTGGGCGCGACCAGGATCACGTCCATGTCCTTCCGCGGCGTGACGCGGCCGTACAGGATCGAGAAGCCGTGGGCGAACAGCAGGGCCGCGCCCTTCTTGGCGTTGGGCTCGATGATGTCCGTGTAGATCTGGGCCTGGGCCATGTCGGGCGTCAGGATGGCGATGATGTCCGCGCCCTTGACCGCCTCCGCCGGCTCGGCCGTGGCGATGCCGTCGGCCTGGGCGTTCTTCCAGCCCTTGCCGCCGTGACGAACGCCCGCGATCACGTCGTGACCGCTCTCCTTCAGGTTCTGGGCATGGGCGCGCCCTTGCGAGCCATAGCCGATGACCGCGATGCGGTGACCCGCGATGACGCCGGGACGGATGTCGTCGTTGGTATAGATTTGCATGGCTCAGGCTTCCTGGGTTTGTCTGGCTTGGACCGGCACCTGGGCCGGCGGCGGATTGGGAATGGTGACGGCGCCCTGGCTGGCCGAGGCGACCTGGGCCCGATATTTGGCGAAGACCCCGGTGGCGGGTTTCAGCGGCGGGATGGTGTAGTCGCGGCGGCGCGCGACCAGGTCGGCCGCGACGTCGATGCGCCGGTTGGTGACGTCGATCGTGATCCGGTCGCCGTCTCGGACCAGGGCGATCGGCCCGCCCACGGCCGCCTCGGGGGAGATGTGGCCGGCGACGAAGCCATAGCTGGCACCCGAGAACCGGCCGTCGGTCAGCAGGGCGACATTGGCGACGCCCCTGCCCTTCAAGGCGGCGGTGACCTGCAGCATCTCGCGCATGCCCGGACCGCCGCGGGGACCTTCGTAGCGGATGATGATGACGTCGCCTTCGCCGACCGAACCGTCCTGGACGGCGTGGAAGGCGTCTTCCTCTGAATCGAACACGCAGGCCGGGCCCTCGAACACGTCGATGGCGTGACCGGCCAGCTTGATGATCGCCCCCTCTGGGGCCAGGTCGCCGTGGATGACGGCATAGGACCCGCGCGCCATGACCGGGGTGTCGATCGTGGTCACGACCTGCTGGCCCGGCGCTTCCTCGGCCTCGGCGGCCTCGGCGAACAGGCTACGGCCCGAGACGGTCGGGGTGTTGATGATCTTGCCCGCTGCCGCCAGCCGCTGGGCCACCAGTCGGGTGCCGCCCGCCGCATACAGGTGCGAGGCCAGGAACCGTCCGCCGGGCTTCAGGTCGCAGATCACCGGGGCCTCGACGCAGGCCTGGTGGCAGTCCTCGATGCCGAAATCGATGCCCGCCTCGGTGGCGATGGCCGTCAGGTGCATGACTGCATTGGTCGATCCGCCCGAGGCCGAACAGGCGATGGCCGCATTCTTCAGGCTGGCGCGGGTGATGTATTTGCGCGCCGTGTCGCCGGCGAATACCCGCTCGACGATCAGTCGGCCGCACCGTTCACCCTCGGCCGCCTTGGCGGGGTCCACGGCCGGGACGTCATTGGCCCCCATTGGGGACAGCCCCATCATCGACAGGGCCATGGCCATGGTGTTGGCGGTGAACTGGCCGCCGCAGGCCCCGGCTCCGGGACAGGCGGCGCTCTCGACCATCTTCAGCTGATCGTCGTCGATGGTGCCTGCGCCGTGGGCACCGATGGCCTCGAACACATCCTGGATCGAGATCTCCGCCGCGCCGATCCGGCCCGGCAGGATGGTGCCGCCATAGTAGACCAGACCGGGGATATCCATCCGGGCCAGGGCCATGGCGGCGGCAGGAATGGTCTTGTCGCAGCCGACGATGCAGACGACGCCGTCCAACTGGTGGCCCTGGACCGCCAGTTCGATGGAGTCGGCGACGACCTCGCGACTGATCAGCGAGGCCTTCATCCCCGCCGTGCCCATCGAGATGCCGTCGGTCACCACGATGGTGTTGAAGTCGATGGGAAAGCCGCCCGCCGCCACGATCCCGGCCCGGACGTCCCTGGCCAGTCGGTCCAGATGCATGTTGCACGGCGTCACCGACGACCAGGTGTTGACCACCGCGATCATCGGCTTGTCGAAATCGGCGTCGTCCATGCCGGCGGCCCGCAGATAGCTGCGGGCCGCAGCGCGGTTGGCTCCGGCGGTCACGGCCGCACTTCTCCGGCCATCCCGTTGGGGGAGCGAAGCGGCGGCGTCTTCCGGGGTGAAATCTTGCGTCATTGAAGGCTGGCGATCTGAAGGAGGGGGTCTGCGTCGGGCATGAAAAAACCCGCTTCCTTTCGGGAGCGGGTGGCGGCTTGCGGTCCTGATGTGTCTTGGGTTCAGGTCAGCTGCATCCACGCCGCTCCGGAGAGCAGGAGTACGAGTACGCTGAGAAGAAGGGTCGACAGGGCGGCAGGCGCGACGTTGGCGCGCGGGGCCGCGACCGCACGGGCGGTGGAACGGATCGGGGTGTGACGGGTCGGGTGGCTCACGGCCGCCTCCTTGGTTACCCCGTCATAAGGTCAGATAACGCTGCGCCGCACAAGCCCCGCTGGAATAAACTTCCAATTTGCGGGTCAAAAACTTGTCGGGGCAGCATTTCTACCCCGTTGAGTTCGTCAGCGGGTGAAAACGACCGTCTGGGCCGGGCTGCCGGGTCGAAACACCACGGTGCGGGTCACACCGGCGACGCGGACATTGACCTGCTGCTCCTGGTCGTCGTGCACGCCGGGGAAGAAATCCAGATCCACACGGACGGATCGTCCGGCCGCGCCGGAGAGCCCCTGCCCGGTGAAATCGACCCGGATGTTGTCGCCGGCCAGATCGGTCCTCGCATGGTCCAGGTCGATGCGCTCGCCGTTCACCTCCAGCCGGAACCGGCGATCGAGATGCGCTTCGAGGGCCAGGACGGCGGCGGGATCGTCCAGGGTCGGCTGGGCGTCCGGGGCGACGGTGACCAGCGCCGGCTCGACGTCGTGGGCGGCGAAACGGTGGGTGACGGTGACGCCACCGGTGGCCTCATCAATGACCACCACCGTCAGCCCGCCGTGCCCGCGGTGGGCCAGGCTGGGGCCGGCCAGCAGCAGGGCGGCAGCGACAATGGAGAGGCCCAGCCGCTTCATGGCGTCACCGTGCGGGGACGCAGGCTGTCGGGCGTCACCCGGCGGTCGTCGTCGCGCATGCGGTTGGAGCCCTGCGGTCCTTGCGGTGCCAGGGGGACCAGGCTCGGCTGGATCGATTGCGGGAAGCCGTTGTTGGCGCGGTTGGCGTCGGCGGTCTCCCACAGGGGATCGACCTCGGCCGAGACCAGGGTCCTGGACGACACATGCTGCCACGTCACGGTCTGGCTGTTGCGGCGCCAGACCTCGGCCGGGATGCGGACGATCTCGTCGGACCCGTCCGACCAGTTCAGCTTCAGGATCACCGGCATCACCAGCCCGCCCCGGTTGGAGAAGGTGAAGCGATAGACGTTGTCGTCGAAAGTCAGCGCCTGGCGGCGGTTGGCGTCGGCCTCGGCGGCCGTGCGGGCCCGTGCGGCATCCCGGCGCTGGCTGGCGGTCACGGTGAAGGCGTCGGTCTCGTCGTAATAGTCGCGGACCGAGG
Source organism: Brevundimonas subvibrioides ATCC 15264 (assembly GCF_000144605.1). Classification (NCBI taxonomy): domain Bacteria; kingdom Pseudomonadati; phylum Pseudomonadota; class Alphaproteobacteria; order Caulobacterales; family Caulobacteraceae; genus Brevundimonas; species Brevundimonas subvibrioides. Next base: position 3,176,846 of record NC_014375.1, read on the forward strand.
GATCGCGCTCGGTGACGGTCTGGATGCCGCGGTTGTTGACCACGGTGCGCGATTCCGGCTCGGCCTCGAACCGCGCGCTGGCCGCGCGGGCGCGGTCCTCGGGGTCCTGCGATTCCAGCGACACGGCGATAACGTTGTCGAGCGAGATATCCACGTGGTCGGTCGAATAGAACCAGCCGCGCCAGAACCAGTCGAGGTCCATGCCCGACGACTCTTCCATGGTGCGGAAGAAGTCGTAGGGAGTCGGCCGCTTGAAGGCCCAGCGCTGGGCGTACTCGCGGAAGGCCCGATCGAACAGCTCGCGACCCATGACGGTCTCGCGCAGGATGTTCAGGGCGGTGGCCGGCTTGGCATAGGCGTTGTTGCCGAACTGCAGGATGCTGTCCGACTGGGTCATGACCGGCACCTGGTTTTCCGAGATCATGTATTCGATGATCTGGCGCGGCTCGCCCCGGGCCGGAAAGTCGGCGTCCCACAGCTTCTCGGCCTGATACTGCAGGAAGCTGTTCAGCCCCTCGTCCATCCAGGTCCACTGGCGTTCGTCGGAGTTGATGATCATCGGGAAGTAGGTGTGACCGACCTCATGGATGATCACGCCGATCAGCCCGGCCTTGGTCCGCTCCGAATACGTCAGGCTGCCGTCGTCGCCCCGCAGCGGGCGCGGCCCGTTGAAGGTGATCATCGGATACTCCATCCCCCCGACCGGGCCGTTGACCGACTGGGCCGTGGGATAGGGATAGGTGATCGAGAACTGGTTGTAGACGTCCAGCGTATGGGCCACCGCCTTGGTCGACCAGGCGTCCCACAGGGGCCGGGCTTCCTTGGGGAAGAAGGACATGGCCATGACCACCGGGTGTTCGGCGCTGTCCTGTTCTACGCCCATGGCGTCCCAGATGAATTTGCGGCTGGAGGCGAAGGCGAAGTCGCGCACGTTCTCGGCCGCAAAGGTCCAGGTGCGGGTGCCGGAGCGGGCCGGGCTGGCCTCGGCGGCAGCAGCCTCGGCCGGGGTCACGATATAGACCGGCTCATCGGCGGTGCGGGCCTGGTCCAGCCGTTGCCGCTGGGCAGCGGTCAGAACGTCGAGGTTCTGCAGCGCGCCGGTGGCCGAGACCTGGTGGTCGGCGGGGGCCGTGATCGAGACGTTGTAGTCGCCGAACTCCAGCGTGAACTCGCCGGATCCCAGGAACTGGGCGTTATGCCAGCCCTCGTAGTCGGAATAGACGGCCAGGCGCGGGAACCACTGGGCGGCCAGGAAGATGCAGTTGCCGTCCTCCCAGGCCTTGGTGAAACACTCATAGCCGCTGCGGCCGCCGACGACATTGGTCTCGGGCAGCGGCAGGGTGAAAGAGATGGTGAAGGTGAAGCTCTCGCCGGTCCCCAGGGTCTGCGGCAGCTCGATCCGCAGCAGGGAGTCGGTGATCGAGAACGGCAGGTCCTGACCGTCCGACCCCGTGATCTTGAGGTCGTTGAAACCGCCTTCCCACTCCTGGAAGCGCTGCACCCGAACCACCTCGTTCACGGACAGGGTCGTGTCGGATCCCACCGTGCGGGTGCGCTCGGCCATCGAGGCCCGGCGGTAGTTCTGCTGATCCAGCAGTAGCCAGAGATAGCCCAGCCGGTCGGGAGAGTTGTTCGTATAGGTGACGGTCTCGGTCCCGGTCAGGGTCCGCGTCGCCTCGTTCAGCGAGACGTCGATGTCGTAGTCGACCTTCTGCTGCCAGTAGCGGAAACCCGGCGCGCCGGATGCGCTGCGATAGTCGGTCGGGGTGGGCCAGTCCTCGCCCTCGAACTGGCGGAACTTGTCCTCGAAGGTGCCCGTCGTCTGCTGCACGGGCCCGACGCTGACCTGGGCAGAGGCGGCTCCGGCCGACAGGGCCGCGACCAGACTCATCGCCGCCAGAAACAGTCCACGCATCGCCAAGCCTCGTCAGAACCAGAAACAGCCGCCGCGGACCTTACGGATGGAACCGGAAGGCGCAACCACGGGCGACATTACCATCCCGCAATGTTGCTGACGCTCAGCCGTCGACGAGGTCCTGCAGGATCCGCGCGATCCGGCCCTTCAGGCGCTCGCATTCGTCGGGGGCCATGTTCAGTCCGGACAGATCCCGGCTGACCGTCAGGCCCATCATCAACCCGGCGGCGATCCTTACGCGAAGGGCCGCATCCTCGCCGCCCATCCAGGTCACGAAGGGATCGAAGAAACATTCGTTCGAAGCCCGCTGGATGACTTCGGTGGCCTTGGGCGACGAGGCCGAGCGCAGCATCAGCAGCAGCCAGGCCAGCTTGCTCTCCTTGCGCTCGCCGTAGACGATCTCGTGCGCCATGCGCTCGCCGAAGGTGGCCCGGTCGCCTTCCGTGATGTCGGTGCCGCTGCCGCAGTCGTCGATGACCGCGCGGAACAGTTCTTCCTTGGACCCGAAGTACCGTGAGATCAGGGCCGGATCGACGCCGACCTCGCCGGCCACGTCGCGTATGCCGACCTGGTCGTAGCTCTCGGCCGTGAAGCGGCGGGTCGCTGCAGTCAGTATGGCTTCCCGCGTCGCGGCAGCGTTTCGTGGTCGGCAGGCGACGAAACTCAATGTGATCTCCTTTAGCCCCAACATCTGTATGGACATGTCATCGCCTGTTGACAAGCGAGGGCGTTCGCCGCATCTAAGTCAACAGGCGATGACCGTGGCTCCCCCACGCACACCCGGTCGCGCCATGACAGGGATTTCTACCCAACCGGGAGAGTGCGCGCATGCGCAGGCTGAAGATTGTTGCCGTGTCCGTCCTCGTGACGGGCGCGCTGTATGGCTGTTCGCAAAAATCCGAGGCGCAGGGGCCCCCGCCCGCTGCGCCCGTGACTGTGGCCGTGCCGCTGGCCGAACGCGTCGTCGACTGGGACGACCTGACCGGCCGGTTCGAGGCGACCTCCCAGGTCGAGGTGCGCGCCCGCGTCGGCGGCTTCATCCAGGGCGTCCACTTCCGTGACGGCGACTATGTACGGCGGGGCCAGCTGCTGTTCACCCTCGATCCCCGCCCGGCCCAGGCCCAGCTGGCCGCTGCCCGCGCGGCCCTGACCCAGGCCGAGGCGCAGCTCGCCCTGGCCCGCACCAACCTGACCCGGTCCGAAGGCCTTCTGGCCAGCCAGGCCGTCAGCCAGGCCGAGGTCGACACCAACTCGGGCGCCGTACAGACCGCCCAGGCCGCCGTCGCCTCGGCCCAGGCCGCCGTCCGCGCGCGTCAGCTGGACGTCGAGTTCACCCGCGTCACGGCGCCGGCCTCGGGCCGGGTCTCGGACCGTCGCGTCGATCCGGGCAACGTCGTCGCCGGCGGATCGTCTGCTGCAGACGTGCTGACCACCATCGTGTCCTCCTCGCCCATCTACTTCGTGTTCGACGGCTCCGAGGCCCTGCTGCTGAAGTACCAGCGCGACGCCCGCGCCGGACGCTCGGCCCCGGTCCGCATCCGGCTTCAGGACGAGAGCGACTTCAGTCGCGCGGGCACCCTGGACTTCACCGACAACGCCATCGACCCGGCCTCGGGCACGATCCGCCTGCGCGCTGTCATTCCCAACGCGGACGGCTTCCTGAAGCCCGGCATGTTCGCCCAGGGACGCGTCGCCGGAGCCGGGGCCTATGACGCCCTGCTGGTGCCGGATTCGGCCATCGGGACGGATCAGGCCCGCCGGGTCGTCTCGGTCGTCAACGCAGACGGCACCGTGACGCCGACGCCGGTCCAGCTCGGACCGCTGGTCGATGGTCTCCGTGTCGTGCGGTCGGGCCTCCAGCCCACGGACCGCATCATCATCGACGGCTTGCAGCGCGCCATGCCCGGCATGAAGGTCGCACCGACCAACGGTCGGATCGCGCGCCAGCCTCGTCAGGAAAGCACGCCCACGACCACCGCGCCGCCCGCTGCGACCGGAACCTCCGCCACCGCCCTGACGCAATCCGTCGCCGTGGGCGACTGAGGCCAGACCCGATGAATATTTCCCGCTTCTTCATCGACCGGCCGATCTTCGCGGCCGTGCTGTCGGTGTTCATCACCCTGGTCGGCATCTTCGCCTATCCGCTGCTGCCGCTGGCCCAGTACCCGGAGATCGCGCCGCCCACGATCACCATCAACACCGCCTATTCCGGGGCCTCGGCCGAGACCCTGGCCGAGACGGTCGCCGCGCCCATCGAGCAGGAGGTCAACGGCGTCGAGGGAATGCTCTACCTGTCGTCGTCGTCCACCTCCGACGGGACGGTGTCGATCACCGTGACGTTCCAGCCCGGCACCGATCTGGATAATGCCCAGGTGCTGGTCCAGAACCGTGTCGCCCTGGCCGAACCCCGCCTGCCCGAGGCCGTGCGCCAGGTCGGCGTGATCGTGAACAAGCAGGAATCCGGCTTCCTGATGATCCTGGGCCTGACCTCGCCCGGCGACGTGCTGAACAGCGATTATATCGGCAACTATGCCACCTCGACCCTGCGCGACCGCCTGCTGCGGATCGAGGGCGTGGGCAACGTCACCGTCTTCGGCGGTGGCAACTATTCGATGCGGGTGTGGATCGACCCGGCCAAGGCCGCCGCGCGCGGCCTGAACGCCTCCGACATCACCACCGCCTTGCGTGGCCAGAACATCCAGGCCGCCGCCGGTTCGATCGGCCAGCCGCCCTTCACCACCAATGCCGCCGCCTTCCAACAGCCGATCCAGGTCCAGGGTCGCCTGTCGACGCCCGAGGAATTCTCCGAGATCGTCATCAAGACCGACGCCGAGGGTCGCGTCACGCGCATCCGCGACGTCGCCCGCGTCGAGCTGGGCGCGCAGGACTACGGCATCCAGGGCTATTTCGACGGCGTGCGCGGCGTCGGTATCGCCATCGTCCAGCAGCCGGGGGCCAACGCCCTGGGCACAGCGGAGCGCGTGCTGGCCGAGGTCGAGAAGCTGAAGACCGAAGCGCCCCAGGGCCTGAGCATCGGTGTCCCCTACAACCCGACGGAGTTCGTCGCGGCCTCCGTGGAATCCGTGCAGCACACGCTGATCGAGGCGGTCATCCTGGTCGTTCTGGTCGTGCTGATCTTCCTGCAGTCGTGGCGCGCCGCGATCATCCCGATCGTCGCCATCCCGATCGCGCTGGTGGCCACCTTCGCGGTGCAGCTGGCGCTCGGCTATTCGATCAACTCCCTTTCCCTGCTGGCCCTGGTGCTGGCGGTGGGGATCGTGGTCGATGACGCCATCGTCGTAGTCGAGAACGTCGAGCGATACGTCCGCGAAGGCCTCAGTCCGAAGGAGGCCGCCTACAAATCCATGGAAGAAGTGTCCGGGGCCCTGATCGCCATCGGTCTGGTTCTGGTGTCCGTGTTCATCCCGACCATGTTCGTGCCGGGCATTCCCGGGATCTTCTATCGCCAGTTCGCGGTGACGATCGCGGCGGCCTCGGTCGTGTCGCTGTTCGTGTCCCTGACCCTGTCGCCGGCCATGGCCGCCCTGCTGCTGAAGCCGCACAAGCCGCACGACGAGGATAAGCCCCGCTCGCGTTCGGCCTTCGGACAGGCGAAATACTACGTCGGTTTCGCCGGCCGGAAGTTCAACGAGGGCTTCGACTGGCTTTCGGACAAGTACGGTCGTCTGACGGCCCGCCTGATCCGCACCGTCGCCGTGGTTCTGGTCGTTTACGTCGGCCTGCTGGGCCTGACCGCCTGGCGCCTGATCGACACCCCGTCCGGCTTCATCCCGGACCAGGACCAGGGCTTCCTGATCGGCGTCGTCCAGCTGCCCGCCGGGTCGTCGCTGGAACGCACCAACGCCGTGATGGACAATGCCCGCAAGATCATCGAGGGCACCGAGGGCGTCGACGGCACCGTGGCCTTCGCCGGTCTCGACGGCACCAGCTTCTCGTTCGGATCCAACGCCGCAACCATCTTCGTTCGCCTGAACGACTATGAGGACCGGACGACGCGCGAGACCACGGCCACGGCCCTGGCCGGCGCGATCACCGGCGCTGCGTCCGGCATCCAGAACGCCAACATCTTCGTCATCGCGCCCCCGGCCGTTCAGGGCCTGGGCACCGGCAACGGCTTCGCCATGATGATCCAGGACACCTCGGCCGCCGGCTACGGCGCGCTGGAGGGGGCGACCTACGCGATGATGGGGGCCGCGGCCCAGGCCCCGACCGAGGTCACGCAGGTCTTCTCGACCTACAACACCGCCTCCCCGCGCATCGAGGCCGACGTCGACCGCGACCGGGCCCTGATGATGGGAGTCCAGCCTTCGGCCGTGTTCGAGACCATGGGCATCTATCTGGGCTCGTCCTACGTCAACGACTTCAACATGCTAGGCAGGACCTTCCGCGTCACCGCCCAGGCCGAGCCGGCCTATCGCGACGACCTGGCCGACATCGGCAATCTGAAGGTCCGCTCGTCCTCGGGGGCCATGGTGCCTCTGGGGTCGGTGGCCACCCTGCGCGAAAGCGCCGGTCCGTCCCGGATCGTCCGCTACAACCTGTTCCCGGCCGCCGAGCTGCAGGGCCAGGGCGCGGCGGGCGTCTCGTCCGGCTCGGCCCTGACGATCATGGAAGACATGGCCGCCAAGGCCCTGCCCCCCGGATTCTCGTACGAATGGACCGGGCTGGCCTATCAGGAGAAACAGGCCGCAGGCGGCGCGACGATCATCTTCGTGGTCGCGGTGCTGCTGGTCTTCCTGGTGCTGGCGGCCCAGTACGAGGCCTTCACCCTGCCTCTGGCCGTCATCCTGATCGTGCCCATGTGTCTGCTGGCCGCCATGCTGGGGGTCAACGCGCTCGGGCTGGACAACAACATCCTGGTCCAGGTGGGGCTGGTGGTGCTGATCGCGCTTGCGGCCAAGAACGCCATCCTGATCGTGGAGTTCGCCAAGCAGCAGGAAGAGCATGGCATGGATCGCTGGGACGCCGCCGTCGCGGCCGCCCGGATCCGCCTGCGGCCCATCCTCATGACGTCCTTCGCCTTCATCCTCGGCGTGCTGCCGCTGGTGCTGGCCGATGGCGCGGGCGCGGAGATGCGCCAGTCCCTCGGGGCGGCGGTGTTCTTCGGCATGATCGGGGTGACCGTTTTCGGCCTGCTGTTCACACCGGTCTTCTATGTGATCTGCCGGGGGCTGGCCGCGCGCATCCCCCATCAACCCTCGAAGACGGACCTGCACGGTACCGACCGCCCCCATGGTGATCGCGCCCCCGTTTCCGACCACCCTCTGCCGGCGGCCACGTCGCCGCGCACGGGAGACGCCCTATGATGTCGACCAGACTTCGCCCCCTCCTGACCGCCTGCGCGGCCTCCGCCCTGATGGCGGCGTGCGCGGTCGGGCCGAAGGCGCCCGACGCCCCTCTCCCCCCCCTCGCGTCGGGTGCCTTCGTAAGTTCGCCGCTCGGGTCCGCCACCGGCGCGACCACGTCGGCGGAGGCCCGCAGCGACTGGTGGCGGCTCTATGCCGACCCCACCCTGGACGGGCTGATCGAACAGGCCTTCGCGCAGAACAACCAGCTGGAAGCCGCCGTCGCCAACCTGCGCGCCGTCCGCGCCAGCCTGTCGGAAGCGCGGTCAGGCCTGCTGCCCACCACCGGCACCTCGGCCTCGGCGACGCGCAGCCAGTCCTCGAGCGCCACGGCGCAAGGCCTGCCCGCCGGGCAGGATGCGCCAGAGATCGACATCTATGACGTCGGCCTCGACGCCTCCTACGAGATCGACCTGTTCGGCCGCGTCGCCTCGACCATCCGCGCCGCCCGCGCCGATGCCGATGCCCAGGCCGCTGCGCTGGATATCATCCGCGTCTCGGTGGCGGCAGAAACCACGCGCGCCTACGCCGACGCCTGCTCGGCCAATGCCCAGATCGCGGTGGCCGAGCGCACCCTGAGCCTGCAGCAGAACACCGCCGACCTGACCCGGCGGCTGCTGGAAGGTGGGGCCGGGACCGCCCTCGACACGTCCCGCGCCCAGGCCCAGCTGGCCTCGACGCGCGCCCAGCTTCCCAGCCTGCGGGCCCAGCGCGACGGGGCCCTGTTCCGCCTCGCCACCCTGACCGGCGTGACCCCGGCCGAGGCCAGCACGGCCGCGCGCGCCTGCATGCGTCCGCCCCAGCTGACCCAGCCGATCCCGGTCGGCGACGGTGCCGCCCTGCTGGCCCGTCGCCCGGATATCCGTCAGGCGGAGCGTACCCTGGCCGCCGCCGCTGCCCGCGTGAACGTCGCCACCGCGGCGCTCTTTCCGACCATCTCGCTGGGCGGCTCTATCGGGTCGACGGCCCTGGACGCCTCGGACCTCAGCGACGACAGCTCCTACCGCTTCTCGTTCGGACCGTTGATCAGCTGGAGCTTCCCCAACGTCCTGGCTGCGCGCGCCCGGATCGAGGCGGCGGATGCCCGGACCGATGCCGCCCTGGCCACCTTCGACCAGACTGTCCTGTCCGCGCTGGAAGAGACCGAAACGGCCCTGACCAACTACGCCAACGAACTGGACCGCCGCGCGGCCCTGACCGAGGCACGCGACCAGGCCGCCAACGCGTCGCGTCTGGCCCGTCTGCGGTTCGACGCCGGGGCCGACAGCCTGTTCACCGTGCTGGACGCCCAGCGCACCGAGGCCACCGCCGACGCCGCCCTGGCTCAGTCGGATGCCCTGGTGACCACCTACCAGATCGCCCTATTCAAGGCGCTGGCCGGCGGCTGGGATCAGACCGAAGGCTGATTGTCGCCAGAATGAGGCGATCTGGCGCACATTCCGTGCGCGCGACACGGCCCGAGCCCCCTTAGCGGGGAAATCATTTGCGCTGACCGCCCCGCTTGTCGTTATATGTTGCCATGCAACAGAAAGGCCCTACCGGACCCACCGGGTTCGTCGTTCAACCGCGCCGCCTGCCCAAGGCGGAAGCGTCCGTGCGCGTGCAGGATTTCGGCGAGATCATCATCAAACCGACGCCCGAGAACCTCGAGACCCAGGCCGGTCGCTGCACCGACTGCGGCGTGCCCTTCTGCCAGACCGCCTGTCCGCTGCAGAACAACATCCCCGACTGGCTGGGCCTGTCGGCCGAGAATGAGCTGCGCGAGGCGTGGAAGATCGCGTCGGCCACCTCGACCATGCCCGAGATCTGTGGCCGCATCTGTCCGCAGGACCGTCTGTGCGAGGGCTCCTGCACCCTGAACCAGTCCGGGTGGGAAGCCGTGACCATCGGCTCGGTCGAGGCCTTCATCGGCGACACCGCCTTCGACAACGGCTGGGTGGAGCCGATCCGCCCCCTGCACGAGCGCCCCGAGAGCGTCGGCATCGTCGGGGCCGGGCCCGCCGGCATGGCCGCCGCCGACCGGCTGCGCGAGCAGGGCTATCAGGTCACCGTCTATGACCGCCACGACCGCCCCGGCGGCCTGCTGATCTATGGCATTCCCGGGTTCAAGCTGGAGAAGCGCGTCGTCCAGCGCCGGATTGACCGGCTGATCGACGGCGGCGTGACCTTCGTGACGAACTGCGACGTCGGCAAGGACATCACGCTGGCAGACCTGCGCGGCAAGCATGATGCCGTCCTGCTGGCCATGGGCGTCTATCAGGCCCGGGCGCTGCAGGTGCCGGGGGCGGGTCCGGGCGACACCCTGCCCGCGCTCGACTTCCTGATCCACCAGAACCGCCGCGACCTCGGCGAGGCCGACGACGACACCGGCCACCACGCCCGCGGCCGCAACGTCGTCGTCATCGGCGGGGGCGACACGGCCATGGACTGCGTCCGCACCGCGATCCGCCAGGGCGCAGAGAGCGTCACCTGCCTGTACCGCCGCGACCGCGAGAACATGCCCGGCTCAGCCCGCGAGGTCCTGAACGCCGAGGAAGAGGGCATCCACTTCGAATGGCTGGGCGCGCCCAAGGCCCTGATGTCGCGCGACGGATCCGTGTCCGCCGTCCGGGCCGCCCGCATGGCCCTGTCGGAGCCGGAGTTCGGCAAGCGCCGCGAGATCGTGCCGGTGCCGGGGGCCGACTTCGACCTGAAGGCTGACCTCGTCATCGAGGCCCTGGGCTTCGAGCCGGAGGCCTTCGCCGCCCATCACGACGAACTCAGCCTGACCGAATGGAACACGGTGGCCACCGCCCGGTCGGGCTTCGCCACCAGTCTGCCCGGCGTCTATGCGGCGGGGGACGCCGTCCGCGGCGCCTCGCTCGTCGTCTGGGCCGTGCGCGACGGCCAGGACGCCGCCGCCGAGATCGACCGTTATCTGAAGGCCCGCACCGAGGAGCAGGCCGCATGACCTGGCTGACGCAATACACCGCCGACCGCCAGCGTCTGATCGACGCCCACGCCTATGAGCCGTCGTCGGAGAAGGACGCCTGCGGGGTCGGTCTGGTCGCCGCCCTCGACGGCGTTCCGCGCCGCGAGGTCGTCGAGCTGGCCATCAAGTCGCTGAAGAACGTGGCCCACCGTGGCGCGGTCGATCCCGACGGCCTGTCGGGCGACGGGGCTGGCCTGATGGTCGAGGCCCCCCAGGCCTTTTTCGCCGAACAGGTCCGCGTCATCGGCCAGACCCTGCGGCCCGGCCCGATCGCCATCGGCCAGATCTTCCTGCCGCGCACCGACCTGGGGGCCCAGGACCGGGCCCGCGCCATTGTCGAGACCGAAGTCCTGCGCGCCGGCTTCTTCATCTACGGCTGGCGACAGACCCCGATCGACCTGCGGGTCGTGGGGTCAAAGGCCGACGCGACCCGGCCCGAGATCGAGCAGATCATGCTGGCGGCTCCGGCGGAACTGGCCGGCCCCGATGAGTCCGAGGCGCTGGAACGTGAGCTGTACCTGATCCGCCGACGCATCGAGAGCGCGATCGCGGCCGAGTCCGTCCCCGGCTTCTACGTCTGCTCGCTGTCGGCCCGGTCGCTGATCTACAAGGGGATGGTCCGCGCGGAACTGCTGGACCAGCTGTACCCCGACCTGCTGGATCCGACCTTCCAGTCCGCCTACGCCATCTTCCACCAGCGCTATTCGACCAACACATTCCCGGAATGGCGGCTGGCCCAGCCGTTCCGGATGCTGGCCCACAACGGCGAGATCAACACGCTGAAGGGCAATCTGAACTGGATGCGGTCGCACGAGATCCGCATGACGGCCCAGGCGTTCGGCGAGCATGACGGCGACGTCAAGCCGGTCGTCCAGCCGGGCGGCTCGGACTCCGCGGCCCTCGACAACGTGTTCGAGGTCCTGGTCCGCGCCGGTCGCCCCGCCCCGATGGCCAAGGCCCTGCTGATTCCCGAGGCCTGGGCCCGCGACGAGGGCCTGATGAAGGCCGAGCACCGGGCGCTGTACGCTTACTGCAACGCCGTGATGGAGCCGTGGGACGGTCCCGCCGCCATCTGCGCCACCGACGGCCGATGGATCGTCTGCGGCAAGGACCGGAACGGGCTTCGCCCCCTGCGCGCCATGGAGACCCACGACGGCCTGCTGCTGGCCGGGTCCGAAGCCGGCCTCGCCGGGCTGCCGGAGAGCCGCATCAAGCGACGCCTGCCGATCGGTCCCGGCCGCATGATCGTCGCCGACATGAAGGCGGGGGTCGTCCTCGACGAGACCCAGGCGATCGACGCCTTGGCCGCAGACCATCCGTACACGGAATGGTTGGAGAACATGGTCGATCTGGAGCCCCTGATCGGGCCCGGACCCGAGCCGCGCGCCGCCACGGGCGAGGCCCTGACGCGCCGCCAGATCGCCGCCGGCTTCAGCCGCGAGGACCTCGACCTGCTGCTGGATCCGATGATCAAGGACGGCAAGGAGGCGGTGGGCTCCATGGGCGACGACGCGCCCCCGGCGGTCCTGTCCGCCTTGCCCCGCCCCCTGGCCCATTATTTCCGCCAGAACTTCAGCCAGGTCACCAACCCGCCGATCGACCCCCTGCGCGAAGCCGGGGCGATGAGCCTGAAGACCCGGTTCAAGAACCTCGGCAACATCCTCGCCGAGGAAGAGGCCCAGACCAACGTCTTCGTGCTGGACTCGCCCGTCCTGACCACCGGCATGTACGAGCGGATGCTGGACGTCGTGGGCGCCGGCTCGACCGTCGTCATCGACTGCTCCTATCCCCTGCCGGCCGAGGGCGATCGTCCCGGCGCGGGTCTGCGCACCGCGCTGGACCGGATCAAGGACGAGGCCGAGGCCGCCGTCCGCGGGGGCTGCGGACTGATCGTCGTCACCGACGAACGGGCATCGGAAAGCCGCCTGTCCGTGCCCATGATCCTGGCCACGGCCGGGGTGCACGGCCGGCTGACCGACAAGGGTCTGCGCAGCTTCGTCTCCATCGTTGTGCGCTCGTCCGAGGTGCTGGATCCGCACGGCTTCGCCGTTCTCGTCGGCGTCGGAGCCACCGCCATCAACCCGTGGCTGGCGCAGGAGATGTTCCAGGAGCGTCTGGATCGCGGAGCCTATCCGGGCCTGGCGCTTCGCGACGCCTGCCTGAACTACAAGTCGGCGCTGGAAGCCGGGCTGATGAAGACCCTGGCGCGCAAGGGCATCAGCGTCATCTCCGCCTATCGCGGGGGTTGCGAGTTCGAGGTCCTGGGCCTGTCGCGGGCCGTCACGGCCGAGTTCTTCCCCGGCGCGCCGTCGCGCATCTCCGGCATCGGTCTGGCCGGGCTGGAGCGCGCTGCGATCCAGCGCCACACGGCCGCCTGGACCGAGGCGGCACCGTCGCCCGCCATCGGCGGCTTCTTCCGCATCCGTGCCGGTCAGGAAGCCCACGCCTATGAGGCCAAGGTCATCCACCTGCTGCAGGACGCCTGCAATCGCGGCGACTACAAGCGCTTCAAGCAGTATTCCGAGGCCGTCCGCGACCAGCCGGATCTGGCTCCCCGCGACCTGCTGGACTGGCGCGAGGGCCTGAAGCCCGTCCCGGTCTATGAGGTCGAATCCGTCTCGGACATCCGCAAGCGCTTCCTGACGCCGGGCATGTCGCTGGGGGCTCTCAGCCCCGAGGCGCATGGCGTCCTCAACGTCGCCATGAACCGGATCGGGGCCCGCTCCGTCTCGGGCGAGGGCGGCGAGGATCCGGACCGCTACGCCACCCGCCCCGACGGCGACAACATGAACTCGGCGGTCAAGCAGATCGCCTCGGGCCGGTTCGGCGTCACGGCCGAGTATCTGAACCAGTGCCGCGAGATCGAGATCAAGATCGCCCAAGGCGCCAAGCCCGGCGAGGGCGGCCAGCTGCCCGGCTTCAAGGTCACCGAGTTCATCGCCCGGATGCGCCATTCGACGCCCGGCACGACCCTGATCAGCCCGCCGCCGCACCACGACATCTATTCGATCGAGGATCTGGCCCAGCTGATCTACGACCTGAAATCGATCAACCCGGACGCGCGGGTGACGGTGAAACTGGTGAGCGCCTCAGGCATCGGCGCGATCGCGTCCGGCGTCGCCAAGGCCAAGGCCGACGTCATCCTGATCGCCGGCCACAACGGCGGCACCGGGGCCTCGCCCCAGTCCTCGATCAAGCACGCCGGCCTGCCGTGGGAGATCGGCCTGGCCGAGACCCATCAGGTGCTCAGCCTCAACAACCTGCGCAGCCACGTGGTGGTCCGCGCCGACGGCGGCATGCGCACCGGCCGCGACATCGTCATCGCCGCCATTCTGGGGGCCGAGGAGTTCAACATCGGCACGGCCAGCCTGATCGCCATGGGCTGTCTGATGGTGCGCCAGTGCCATTCCAACACCTGCCCGGTCGGCGTCTGCTCCCAGGACCCACGCCTGCGCGAGAAGTTCACCGGCACGGCCGACAAGGTCGTGAACCTGTTCAGCTTCATCGCCGAGGAGGTCCGCGAATACCTGGCCATGCTGGGCGCGCGCAGCCTGGACGAGATCGTCGGCCGCACCGACCTGCTGCGTCAGGTCCGCCGCGGCGGGGCGCATCTGGACGACCTCGACCTCAACCCCCTGCTGGTCCGGGTCGAGGCGGCCGAGAAGAAGCTGTGGGCCGACAAGGGGCGCGCGGCGGTGCCCGAAACCCTGGATGCCCGCGTCCTCAACGACGCCTGGGCCTTCCTCGATCGGGGACAGACCTCGGAGCTGACCTATCCGATCTCCAACGTCATGCGCACCATCGGCGCGGGCGTCTCCTCGGCCATCGTGCGCCGCTGGGGCCCGACCGGACCGACCGGCGTCCTGACGCTGAAGCTGCAGGGGTCGGCCGGGCAGTCCTTCGGGGCCTTCGCGGCCAAGGGTCTGAAGCTGGAACTGACCGGCGAGGGCAACGACTATGTCGGCAAGGGCCTGTCCGGCGCCGACATCGTGGTCAAGCCGATCGAATGGCGCGAGCACCAGCCCGCCATCGGCAACACCACCCTGTACGGGGCGACCTCCGGCCGGCTGTTCGTCGCCGGTTCGGCGGGCGAGCGGTTCGCGGTCCGGAACTCAGGGGCCGAGGCCGTCGTCGAGGGGGCCGGCGCGCATGCCTGCGAATACATGACGGGTGGCCGGGTCGCGATCCTGGGACCGGTCGGCTGGAACCTCGCCGCCGGCATGTCGGGCGGAGAGCTGTTCGTGCTCGACGAGGCGGGCCGCACGGGCCTCGCCCTGAACGGCGACCTCGCGGCCTTCGCCCCGGTGACGACCGCGGCGGCCGAGCGGCTGAAGGCGCTGGTCGAGGCCCATCTGGCCGCCACCGGATCGCCGCTGGCGCGCCGCCTGCTCTCGGCGTGGCCGGACAGCGTCAAGCGGTTCGTCCGCATCGTCCCGGCCCCGGTGGCCGAGGCCGAGCGCAAGCTTGACCACGGCGAAGCGGTTCCCGCATGATCGCCATCACCTCTGGACCCGACAGGCCTCCCCGCCGATGACGCTCCCCGCGCCCGCCCTGATGGCCCATCAGGCCCCTCTGGTTCTCGACGGCGCGGGCACGGCGTGGATCCTGGTCTCGACGGCCTTCGTGCTGATGATGACCCTGCCCGGACTGGCGCTGTTCTACGGCGGCATGGTCCGGAAGAAGAACATCATCGCCACCATCGCCTCGTCGACGGCGGCGCTGATGGTGGTGACGGTGCTGTGGTTCATCGTCGGCTACAGCCTGTCGTTCGGCACGTCGGGCGATGCGACGAACGCCTTCATCGGCGGCCTGCAGGCCCTGTTCCTCGACGGCGTGCGCATCGACACGGCCCACAGCCTGGCCCCCGGCCTGCCGGAATTCCTCTGGATCGCCTACCAGCTGACCTTCGCCATTATCACCCCGGCCCTGATCGCCGGGGCCTTCGCCGAGCGGATGAAGTTCTCGGCCAGTCTGCTGTTCTTCGGCCTGTGGCACCTGATCGTCTATGCGCCGATCTGCCACCAGGTCTGGGGCGGCGGCTACCTCGGGTCCTGGGGCGTGCTCGACTTCGCGGGCGGGGCGGTGGTCCACGTCAATGCGGGCGTGGCCGGCCTCGTGTGCGCCCTGGTGCTAGGGCCACGCCACGGCTTCGGGCGCGACAACATGGCCCCGGCGAACCTGGCCTATACCGCCATCGGCACCGGCCTGCTGTTCGTCGGCTGGCTCGGCTTCAACGCCGGGTCCGCCTGGGCCGCCGACGGGATCGCTTCGGTCGCGGCCCTCAACACGATCATCGCCCCGGCTGCCGCCGCGCTCGGCTGGATGACCATCGAATGGATCGACAAGAAGCGGCCGACCCTGCTGGGACTGCTGTCCGGCATCGTCGGCGGCCTGGTGGCCATCACCCCGGCTGCGGGCTTCGTCGATCCCAAGGGGGCCTTCCTGATCGGCCTGATCGGAGGCCCGGCCTGCTACGCCGGTGCCGTCTGGCTGAAGCATGCGCTCAGATACGATGACAGCCTGGACGCCTTCGGCATCCACGGGGTCGGCGGTATCGTCGGGGCCATCCTGACCGGTGTCTTCGCCACCGCCACCATCAACGGGGTGGCCGAGGGGGCGGATGTGATCAAGCAGGTCGTCGGCCTCGCCGCCGTCGTCGCCTGGAGCGCCGTCGGCACCTTCGCGGTCTTGATGATCTGCAAGTTCACCACCGGCCTGCGCGTGCCGAAGGACGGCGAGGTCGAGGGCCTCGACTACTCCCAGCACGGCGAGAGCATCCACTAGCGCGCGCCCCACCTTACCGTTCTGTAACTTGCCGCGCCCGTTGCAGGGTGACAAGCTTGCTTGACTGTCAGGGGTGCCATCATGCTCACGATCAAGAATCTGGTTCACGTCTACGGCAACGGGACGCGAGCGCTGGACGACGTCTCCCTGACCGTGCCGAACGGCATGTTCGGCCTTCTGGGGCCCAACGGCGCGGGCAAGTCGACGCTGATGCGGTCGATCGCGACGCTGCAGACCCCGACCTCCGGCTCGATCGACTTCGACGGCATCGACGTGATCGCCGAGCCGGAGAAGCTGCGGCGCACCCTCGGCTATCTGCCCCAGGATTTCGGCGTCTATCCGCGCGTCTCGGCCTACGACATGCTGGATCACATGGCGGTGCTGAAGGGCATCGCCTCGGGCAAGGACCGCAAGGAAACGGTCGAGACCCTGCTGAACCAGACCAATCTGTGGAGCGTGCGCAAGAAGGCTCTCGCGGGCTTCTCGGGCGGCATGCGCCAGCGGTTCGGCATCGCCCAGGCCCTGATCGGCAATCCGAAACTCATCATCGTCGACGAGCCGACGGCGGGCCTCGACCCCGAGGAGCGCAACCGCTTCCTGAACCTGCTGGCCGAGATCGCCGACAACGTCGTCATCATCCTGTCGACCCACATCGTCGAGGACGTCGCCGACCTGTGCCCGCGCATGGCGGTGCTGGCCGGTGGCAAGATCCAGCTGGAGGGCGCCCCCGTCCAGCTGATGGAACAGCTGAACGGCCGGGTCTGGAAGAAGACCATCGACAAGGACGCCCTGCCCGATCACCGCGAGAAGTACGAGGTCATCTCGACCCGGCTGTTCGCCGGCAGGACCGTGATCCACGTGCTCAGCGACCGCCGTCCGGGTGAAGGGTTCGAGCCGGCCGCCAGCGGCCTGGAAGACGTCTATTTCTCGACCCTCAGCGCCTCGCGCAAAGTCGCGGCCTAAGACCATGTTCGCCAAGGTCGCCGCCTTCGAATTCCGCTACCAGCTGCGCCAGCCGGCCTTCTGGGTGATCGCCATCGTCTTCGCCCTGCTCGGCTTCGGCCTGGTGGCAGCGTCGGACAACATCTCCATCGGGGCGGGTGGCAACGTCCACAAGAACGCCCCCTACGCCCTGGCCACGATCAACGGGATCATGGCCATCTTCTTCATGCTGGCGACCACCGCCATCGTCGCCAACGTGGTGGTGCGCGACGTCCAGACCGGCTTCGGTCCGATGGTCCAGGCGACCCGGATCAACAAGTTCGAATACCTGTACGGCCGCTTCGTCGGGGCCTTCGCCGCCACCGCCCTGTGCTTCCTCAGCGTGACCGTCGGCGTCCTCGCGGGCACGCTCGCGCCGTGGGTGGACAAGGAGACCATCGGGGCCTTCCGGCCCTGGGACTACGCCTATGCCTACCTGGTCTTCGGCCTGCCGGGCGTCTTCCTGACCTCGGCCCTGTTCTTCGCCCTGGCCACGGTCACGCGGTCGATGATGGCGACCTACGTTGGCGTCGTCGGAGTCTTCATCGCCTATCTGGCGGCCTCCGGCATCCTGGGATCGAAGCCCGAGCTGGAGACGGCCATGGCCTGGGGCGAGCCGTTCGGAGCCGGAGCCTATGGCCTCGTCACCCGCTACTGGACCGCGATCGAGCGCAATACGATCAATGCCCCGCTGGAAGGCGTCCTGCTGTGGAACCGGGTCATCTGGATCGGGATCAGCGTCGGCATCCTGGCCCTGGCCTACGTCCTCTACCAGCCCGCCGCGCGCGGCGCGAAGGCAGGCAAGCTGGACAAGCTGCGCGCCCTGGCCGCGGCCCCCGCCGCGCCCGGCGTCGTCGACCGCCCCCTGGCCTCCCCGACCGAGGGCTTCGCCGCAGGCTGGGCCCGCCTCGCCTCACGCACCGCCATCGAGATGGCCATGGTGTTCAAGAGCCCGGCCTTCGTCGTCCTGATCCTGCTGGGCTTCGCCTTCGCCGTCACGACGCTGCTGGTCATGGGCGAGATCTATGGCGCGCCGATCCTGCTGGTCACGCGCACGGTCCTCACGGGCCTGCTGGGCGCGTTCGGCCTGATCTCCATCATCGTCGCCATCTACTATTCCGGCGAGCTGGTCTGGCGCGACCGCGAGCGCAAGGTGCACGAGATCATTGACGCCTCGTCCACCCCGGACTGGACCTTCATCCTGCCCAAGACCCTGGCCCTGATCCTGGTGCTGGTCTCGATCCTGCTGGCGGGCGTCGTGGCCGGCGTCGCGACCCAGGCCTTCAAGGGCTACTACGACTTCGAGCTCGGCAAATACCTGATGTGGTATGTCCTGCCGGGAGCCGTGAACTTCAGCCTGATCGCGGTCCTGGCCATCTTCGTCCAGTCGCTGTCCCCCAACAAGTTCGTCGGCTGGGCCATCATGGTGGTCTATCTGATCTCCACCCTCGTGATGTCCAACCTGGGCTTCGACCACATCCTGTACCGCTATGGCTCGGGCATCGGCGTGCCCCTGTCGGACATGAACGGCCAGGGGGACTTCCGGGGCTTCGCCAACTGGACCGACGCCTACTGGACCATGGCGGCGATCATCCTGCTGGTGCTGGGCTACGGCCTGTGGCGCCGGGGGACCGAGACCCGCTACCTGCCCCGCCTGCGCCGCCTGCCCTCGCGGCTGATGGGGCCGGCCGGACTGATCGGCGGCGTGGCCCTGGTGGCCTTCATCGGCCTCGGCAGCTTCATCTACATCAACACCAACGTCTGGAACGAGTACCGGAACCAGGGGTCCCAGGAACGTCTCCAGGCCGACTACGAGAAGACACTGCTGCGCTTCGAGACCACGCCGCAGCCGACGCTGGTCGACGTGAAGCTGGACCTCGACCTGCATCCGCATGCCCCCCGCCTGCAGACGCGCGGCACCTACACGATCGAGAACCGGACCGGGGCCCCCCTGTCGGAAATGCACCTGCGCTGGAACGACGATCTGGAGATCCGGGCGCTCGACGTCCAGGGCGCGCGGATGGTCCGCGAGTGGCCCGAGTTCTCCTATCGCATCTATCGCTTCGCCACCCCGATGGCGGCGGGCGAACGCCGCACGGTGTCCTTCGACACGGTCCTGGAACAGCGCGGCTTCAAGCTCGGCGGCAACACGACCCGGCTGGTCGACAACGGCACCTTCGTCACCAATCAGGAGTTCGCGCCGATCATCGGCATGAACCGCTCGGCCGGCCTGCTGCAGGACCGTGCCAAGCGCCGCAAGTTCGGCCTGCCCGCCGAACTGCGCCCCGCCAAGCTTGAGGACATGAGCGCCACGGGCCAGAACTATATCGGGGCCGACTGGGTCACGACCGACGTCACCGTCACCACCGACCCCGACCAGACCCCCCTGGCCCCCGGCTACCAGCGCAGCGACGTCACCACGGACGGCCGACGCACCGTCCGCTTCGTGACCGAGTCGCCCGTCCTCTATTTCCTCTCGGTCCAGTCGGCGCGCTACGAGATCGCCCGGCGGATGCACAACGGCGTCGAGATGGTCGTCTATCACGACGCCCAGCATGGCCGGAACGTCGACCGGATGATGACGGCCCTGGCCACCTCGCTGGACTACTACCAAGCCAACTTCTCGCCCTACCAGTTCCGCCAGGCCCGGATCAGCGAGTTCCCGGCCTATGCCGACTATGCCCAGTCCTTCCCCAACACCTTCGCCTGGTCCGAGGGCCTCGGCTTCATCGCCGACCTCAGCGATCCGACCAAGATCGACTACGTCACCTACGTCGGGGCCCACGAGTTCGGGCACCAGTGGTGGGCGCACCAGGTCGTGGGGGCGAACATGCAGGGCATGACCCTGCTGAGCGAAACCCTCGCGCAGTACTCGGCCCTGATGGTGATGGAGCGGCTCTACGGCCCCGACAAGATCCGCCGCTTCCTGCAGTTCGAGCTCAACAACTATCTGAGCGCGCGCGGCACCGAGCGGATCGAGGAACTGCCGCTGAACCGGGTCGAGAACCAGCAGTACATCCACTACCGCAAGGGCGCGCTGGTCATGTACCTGCTCAAGGACCAGATCGGCGAGGCCAACCTGAACCGCGCCCTGTCGCAGTTCCTCAGCACACACGCCTTCAAGAGCGCGCCCTACCCGCGCTCGGTCGACCTGATCGCCCTGATCCGCGCCAATGCCCCCGCTGACAAACAGGCGCTGATCACCGATCTGTTCGAGAAGATCACCCTGTATGACCTGAAGACGACGGCGACGACGGCCACGCGCCGCGCCGACGGCCGATGGGACGTGGCGATCACCGTGGAGGCGCGCAAACTCTATGCCGACGGCCAGGGCGTGGAGACCGCGTCGCCGCTGAACGAGAGCATCGACATCGGCCTGTTCACGGCAGAACCGGGCAAGGGGGCGTTCGACCGCTCCAACGTCGTGGTCCTGGAACGCCGGGCCCTGCGCTCTGGCACCCAGACCTTCCGGTTCGTCACCGCGGCCAAGCCGACCTTCGCCGGCGTCGATCCCTACAACAAGTGGATCGACCGGAACTCGACCGACAACGTCAAGCCGGTGGAGTGAAGCGGGATCAACCCGCCTTCGCCCTCAGCCGGAACGCGTGAAGCAGGGGCTCGGTATAGCCGTTCGGCTGGCTGAGCCCCTCGAACACCAGGGCCCGCGCGGCCTGCCAGGCCAGTGATCCTTCAGGATCGTCCGCCATCGGACGATAGAGCGGATCGCCCGCGTTCTGCGCATCGACCTTGGCCGCCATGCGCAGGAAGGCCGCGTCCACCTGCTCGCCCGTGCAGACCCCGTGCAGCAGCCAGTTGGCGATATGCTGGGAGGAGATCCGCAGCGTGGCCCGGTCCTCCATCAGGCCGATGTCATCGATGTCGGGGACCTTGGAACAGCCCACGCCCTGGTCGATCCAGCGCACCACATAGCCCAGGATGCCCTGGGCATTGTTGTCCAACTCGTCGGCGACCTCCTGCTCCGACCAGTTCGCCCCGTTCGCGAGCGGCGGCGTCAGCAGATCCTCCAGCCCCGGCGTGGGGCGCGTCGCCACCTCCTTCTGGACGGCGAAGACATCGACCGCGTGATAGTGCAGCGCATGCAGGGTCGCGGCCGTGGGGCTCGGCGTCCAGGCGGTGTTCGCCCCCGTGCGGGGATGGCCGATCTTCTGTTCCAGCATGTCGGCCATCCGGTCCGGCGCCGCCCACATGCCCTTGCCGATCTGGGCCCGCCCCGACAGGCCGCAGGCCAGGCCGATGGCGACGTTGCGCGCCTCATAGGCCGCGATCCATTTCGAGGCCTTGATGTCAGCCTTCCGGACCATCGGCCCGGCCTGCATGGCGGTGTGGATCTCGTCGCCGGTGCGGTCGAGGAAACCCGTGTTGATGAAGACGATCCGGTCCTTCACCGCGTGGATGCAGGCGGCCAGATTGGCGGAGGTCCGCCGTTCCTCGTCCATCACCCCGACCTTGATCGTGTGCCGCGCCAGTCCCAGCAGGTCCTCGACGGCGTCGAACAGGGCGTTGGTGAAGGCAGCCTCGTCCGGCCCATGCATCTTGGGCTTGACGATATAGACCGACCCCGCCGCCGAGTTGGTGAACCCGCCCAGACCCTTGAGGTCGTACAGGGCGATCAGCGACGTCACGATCGCATCGAGAATGCCCTCGGGCGCCTCGGTCCCGTCGGGCAGATGGATCGCCGGATTGGTCATCAGGTGGCCGACGTTACGTACGAACAGCAGCGAGCGTCCCTTCAGCGTCACCGCCCCTCCGGCCGGGGCCGTGAACGTCCGGTCCGGCTCCAGTCGCCGCTCCAGCGTCTTGCCGGCCTTCTGGAAGCGGGCGGCCAGGTCGCCCTTCATCAGACCCAGCCAGTTGCGATAGGCGGCGACCTTGTCCTCCGCATCGACGGCGGCGACCGAGTCCTCCAGATCGCAGATGGTGGACAGGGCGCTCTCCAGCACGACGTCCGACAGGCCCGCTGCATCCGCCGCCCCGATCGCGCTCGCCCGGTCGATAACCAGTTCGATGTGCAGTCCGTTGCGGGCCAGCAGGATCGAACCCGGTGCCCCCGGCTCCCCGCGGTAGCCGACGAACTGCGACGCTTCCTTCAGCGCGGGCACCAGCGCCCCGTCCACGACCGACCATCCCTTGACGTCGGCATGCGAGCCCTCGGCCAGCGGCACGGCCTCGTCCAGAAACGCCTTGGCCCGCGCCACGACGCGGGCCCCGCGTGCGGTGTCATACCCACCCGGTGGCGGCAGATCCCCCAGCGCGTCGGTGCCATAGAGGGCGTCGTACAGGCTGCCCCACCGGGCGTTCGCCGCGTTCAGCAGGAACCGCGCATTGAGGATCGGCACCACCAGTTGCGGTCCGGCCAGGGTCGCCAGCTCCGGGTCGACGTTCCGGGTCGTGATCTGGAACGGAACAGGCTCGTCGACCAGATAGCCGATCTCGCGCAGGAAGCCTTCCGTGGCCGCCGCATCGTGGGGCTGGCCTTTCCGGGCCGCATGCCAGGCGTCGATCCGGGCCTGCAGATCGTCCCGCCGCGCCAGCAGCGCCCGGTTCTCGGACGCGAACCGGGCGAAGACCCCGGACACGCCGGTCCAGAAGGCGTCGGGCGCCATGCCCAGCCCCGGCAGCACCTCGTCCTCGAGGAAGGCCGACAGCTGTCGGTCGACCGACAGGCCGGCGCGGTCATGATGGGTCATGCAGTCTCTCCAGCGCGAGCCATCGGGGAGCCGGCTCGTAACAATGCGTGATCGCACTAGAGCGGGGCCCACGCGGGCCTGCAAGCCCGCCCGCGAATGACACCGGTGACAGCGCGACGAACACAGGCCTAGTCTGGCGAAAAATCCGGAGGACGCCCCGTGGACCGCAGACTTCTCATCGGCCGTCGCAGCCTCATCGCCGCCGGCCTCGCCCTGCCGCTCATGACGACGCGCGCACGGGCGCAGGATGGCCACCCCGTCGTCGCCACCACCAACGGCCCCGTGCGGGGCCAGCGGGATGCGGACGTCGCTGTCTTCAAGGGGATCCGCTACGGGGCCGACACGGGCCCGCGCCGCTTCCAGCCGCCTGTCCGGCCCACGCCGTGGACCACCCCGCTCGACGCTTTAGACTACGGGGCCGCCAGCTCTCAGGGTGGTTCCGAGCCGAACCAGTCCGAGGATTGCCTGTTCCTGAACGTCTGGTCGCCGGGCCTCGACGCCGGGCGTCGCCCCGTCATGGTCTACATCCACGGCGGGGCCTATTCGAGCGGATCAGGGTCCAGCCCGCTCTATGACGGCACGCGTCTGGCCCGCCGGAACGACGTCGTGGTGGTGACGGTCAATCACCGGCTGGGGCCCTTGGGTTACGCCTATCTGGCGCGCATCGCGGGCGCGCCCTTCCTCGACAGCGGCAATGCCGGACAGCTGGACCTGATCCTCGCGCTGCAGTGGGTGCGCGACAACATCACCGCCTTCGGCGGCGACCCCGACCGCGTCATGGTCTTCGGCCAGTCGGGCGGCGGGGCCAAGATCGCGACCATGATGGCGACGCCGGCCGCCGGGGGCCTGTTCCACCGGGTCGCGACCATGAGCGGCCAGCAGGTGACGGCCTCCGGTCCCTGGAACGCCACCCGACGCGCCACCACATGGCTCGACGCCCTGGGCCTGCCGCCCGACCGCGCGGCAGAGGCGGCGACCCTGCCGGTCGAGGCCCTGCTGAAGGCCACCGAGGCGACCGACCCCGTGCTGGGCTTCGGCGGCCTGTATTTCGGTCCGGTGCTCGACAACCGGTCCCTGCCGCGCCACCCCTTCTATCCCGACGCGCCCGCGCAGTCGGCGCACATCCCGATGATCATCGGCAACACCCACGACGAGACCAAGGCCTTCCTCGGCGGAGATCCGGCGAACTTCGCCCTGACCTGGGACGACCTGCCGGGCAAACTGACCAACCAGGTGTTCCGCATCGACGTCGCGCCCGAACCCGTCATCGCGGCCTACCGCCTGATGTATCCGGCCTACTCACCCTCCGACGTCTTCTTCGCTGCCAGCACGGCGGGCCGGTCCTGGCGCGGGGCCATCATCGAGGCCGAGGCGCGAGCGGCCTCGGGATCTCCTGCCTTCGTCTATCAGCTGGACTGGGTCTCCCCGATCGACGGCGGGCGGCGCGGGGCCATGCACACCGACGACATCCCGCTGTCGCTGGACAACGTCATGGCGACCGGCAGCCGGGCCCAGGGTCCGCAGGCGCAGAGCATGGCCGAGCGGCTGTCGCGCGCCTTCGCCGCCCTGGCCCGCGACGGCGACCCGAACCATGCCGGCCTGCCGGACTGGACGCCCTACGACCTCACCCGGCGTCAGACGATGATCATGGACGAACCGGCCCGGATGGAGGACGATCCGCGCGGCGGCGAGCGCCGCCTGTTCGCCGCCATCCCCTACGTCCAGCCCGGAACCTGATGCCCCGACAGCCGTCGAAGCCCGCCGCGCCCGAGCCTGCCGCACGATCCGGGCCCCGGCTGTTCCGGCTGCACGGCCACCTGCTGATCGCACTGGCGCTGGCGATCGTCGTCACCCTGGCGTCGCCGTCCGAATGGCGCTGGACCGTGCGGCTGGCCAGCGGCTGGGACGCGGGCGTGGCCCTGTTCCTGATGCTGACCTTCATCAAGATGGCGCGGGCCCGGTCGGTCGACGCCATCCGCCAGCGCGCGGCCGACCTCGACGAAGGCGGGACCGGCGTGCTCCCGCTCAGCCTGCTGGCCGCCACGGCCAGCGTGGTCATCGTGGTGTCGGAGGCCGCCTCGGCCAGTGGCGAGAACCCCGCCACGGCCGCCGCCCTGATCCTGGGCACCGAGGCCCTGTCGTGGCTGTTCGTCCACGTCATCTTCGGGCTGCACTATGCCCACCGGTTCTATGCCCCCGACGAAAAAAACGAGGACGCCGGCGGGCTTGTCTTCCCGGGCACCCAGGAGCCCGACTACTGGGACTTCCTGCACTTTTCGCTGGTCATCGGCGTGGCGTCCCAGACCGCCGACATTCAGATTTCCGAACGACGCATCCGCCGTCTGGCCACGGTCCACAGCGTGACCGCCTTCGTCTTCAACACGGTTCTGGTGGCCCTCGCGGTCAACCTGGCGGTCAACCTGATCTAGCGACCGGCGTAACGCCGCCTTGACTTTGCCGTAACAACGGCCCATCTGCCGCCACGTCGCACTCTAGCGATCCCCGGTGCGCTCCAGCGCGTGTGGGTCTTGCTCCCAAGCGAAGACCTGACTGTAGCAGCGGCCGGCCCTCAAGATTCATTCGCTGCCCGGACACGCGGGGCGGCGCCCGATCAAGCCCGCGATTGCCATTCAGGCGATCCGTCGGGATTGGCGGCGCGCGGTCCTTTGGCGTCAATGCCCGGCCGATGCGTGTCGCCGCATACGCGAAAGACACCCGCTCCATGAGCACCACCTTCGAATCCTTCGGCCTGAATAAGGCCCTGCTGCAGGCCCTCACCACCGAGGGCTACACCGTCCCCACCCCGATCCAGGCCCAGGCCATTCCCTCGGTCATGCTCGGCAAGGACCTGCTGGGCATCGCCCAGACCGGCACCGGCAAGACCGCGGCCTTCGCCCTGCCGATCCTGCATCGTCTGGCCGAAAACCGCGTCGCCCCCCTGCCCCGCACCACGCGCTGCCTGATCCTGTCGCCGACGCGCGAACTGGCCAGCCAGATCGCCGACAGCTTCAAGGCCTATGGCCGTCACCTCGGCTTCAAGGTCGCCGTCGTCTTCGGCGGCGTGAAATACGGTCCGCAGGAGCGCGCCATCCAGGCCGGTCTCGACGTCCTGGTCGCCACCCCCGGCCGCCTGCTGGACCACATGCAGCAGAAGACCCTCGACCTGTCCTCGACCGAGATCTTCGTCCTCGACGAGGCCGACCAGATGCTGGACCTGGGCTTCGTCAAGCCGATCCGCCAGATCGTCAGCCGCATCCCGGCCAAGCGCCAGAACCTGTTCTTCTCGGCCACCATGCCGACCGAGATCGGGAAACTGGCCGGCGAGCTCCTGAAGGAGCCCGTCAAGGTCCAGGTCACGCCGCAGTCGACCACGGTCGAGCGCATCAACCAGTCGGTCATCCACGTCGAACAGGGCAGGAAGCGCGCCCTGCTGACCGAGATGTTCGCCGACGACAACTTCACCCGCTGCCTGGTCTTCACCAAGACCAAGCACGGCGCCGACAAGGTCGCGGCCTATCTGGAAGCTGGCGGCGTCCAGGCCGGAGCCATCCACGGCAACAAGTCCCAGCCCCAGCGTGAACGCACCCTGGCGGCCTTCAAGGCCGGCAAGCTGCGCGTTCTGGTCGCCACCGACATCGCCGCGCGCGGCATCGACGTGGACGGCGTCTCGCACGTCGTGAACTTCGAACTGCCCTTCGTGCCGGAAGCCTATGTCCACCGCATCGGCCGGACGGCGCGTGCGGGTGCCGACGGTTCGGCCATCAGCTTCGTCGCCGGCGACGAGATGAAGCTGCTCAAGGACATCGAGAAGGTCACGCGCCAGAAGATCCCGGCCACCGACCGCCGCAACGACAAGTCGCTGGGCCTGCTCGACCAGTCGATCATGGCCGCCGGTGTCGGCACCAAGGCCACCATGCCCGACCGCGAGGAGCGTCCCCGGGGCGAGGGTCGCAACCGCAACCCGCGTCGTGATGGCGTGAAGAAGGAGCACGGCGGCCAGCCGCACCGTGTTCGCGGCAAGGGTGCCCCGAACCGGGACGGCGCCCGTGACGGCGGACGCGATCAGAACCGTGGCCACAACGGCGACCGTTCGATCACCAACGTCGTGCCGTTCGACCCGCTCGCGGCCGATCGCGCCCGTTCGGCCGCCAACGCCAACCGTCCAGTCTCCAGCAATCAGGGCGGCGAAGCCAAGCCCGAGGGCGAGATCCGTCGTCGCCCCCGCGGCCGTCGCCCGTCCAACGGCGGCAAGGGCTACGTCGCCAAGGGCTGAACCGCCCTGACGCGCACATGAAAACGGCGGGCCCCGCGAGGGACCCGCCGTTTTTCTTTGCCGGTCGCAGGCGGGATCAGAACGCCCAGCGCACTCCGACCGAGGCTGCGATGCCCTGACCGTCGGCCGTACCGCGCAGGCGGCTGGTCGTGGCGGCCGGCGTGCCGGCATAGAAGGTCCGGTCGCTCGAGATCGTCGTGTCGTCCAGCGCGATATAGGTCAGGGCTGTATCGACCGTGATCGCGTCGGTCGCCTTGATCGACATGCCGCCCGAGTACAGGAAGCGGTCGCCGTCGGGGATGCGGGCCGTACGTTCGCCGTCCTGCGTCGGCGTCGGGTCATAGGCCACGCCGCCCCGGAAGGTGACGCGGTCGTTGGCCACGTAGTCGAAGCCGACCGAGCCGCCGGTCGTGTCCTCGTAGTCCTGGACGATGGTGTCGCCGCCGGTCGCATACTGTACGCGGATGGCATCGAACTTGGACCAGCCGACGCGGTTGACCTGACCGTTCAGGGTCAGGCGGTCGTTGACGGCATAGCGCACCGAGGCCGAGGCGAACCAAGGCGTGGTGAAGCTCGCCGTGCCCTCGCTGGCGACGTTGCCGGTCGCGATCGGGCCCAGCAGACCCGAGATGTTCACGTCCCCGTCCAGCTCGTGCTCGATCTCGGACCGGTAGCTCAGGCCGAAGTCCCACGCGCCCTTGTGGACCTGGGCCCCGACGTTCCAGCCGTAGTCCACGCCGTCGCCTTCCAGCGTCGAGCGGCCATCGGCCAGCAGCGGCGACAGGTTGGGCAGGCTGGAGCTGAGGAAGGCCTCCACATACTGGATGTCGACGCCCGCGCCGACGTCCAGCCAGTCGTTGACCTGATAGGCGGCCGTCAGGCCGACGTTGCCCGACCGCAGTTCCGAGGTCAGGGCGTCATAGCGGGTGAACGCTCCAGGCTCGTACTTGGTCGTGAAGTTGTAGGGGGCCGCGACGCTGATGCCGACCGCGAACCGGTCGCCGACCGGCATGGCGAAGGCGAAGTTGGGGACCAGGCCGCTCTCGATGGGATCGCCCTCGTGACCCGTGCCCAGCGGCCCGGTGACCGGCACGGTCACGCCGCCCGGATAGGTGAGGGTGGAGCCCGCATTGTCGACGCCGGAATCCAGCAGCAGGCCGTGCAGGCCGACATAGACCTCGCGTCCGCTGCGCGCGATCGAGGCCGGGTTCCACCACAGCGACGACACGCCGGTGTCCGCCGTCTCGCCGGAATAGGCGCGGCCCGCGCCACGCGCCGACTGTTCCTTCAGATAGAAGGTCTCGGCCAGCGACGGCGTGGCCACCGCCATCAGGGCGGCGACGGAGACGGCAAGGCGAAGACCGCCGACCGGGGTCGTGGAAACGGGCATGGAGCATCCTTTCGGACGCTCCCGGTTCCGGGGAGCGTCGCTGGCAATCGGGGAGGAAAGGGCGGGGAGGCCCTCGTCACCATCAAGTGCGCGACTTGGTCATTTGTTGCAATGTAACCGATGCCAATGTTGCAAACTTGTGATCCGACGCCCGATGTTCGGCGAACCTTGCAAGAAACCGTCCTTAAGTGGCGATCTTGACCGTCAGAATACCGTCCTGGGCTAGCCGGCTCGCCAGGGCGTCGATCGCGGCGTCCACAAGCGCGGCGTCGCGACCGCGCACGACCAGATTGGTACCCACCTCCCCATCCGATCCCGCCCCGAACGGGTAGCTGCCGAACGACAGGTCGCGGCTGGTCCTGGCAGCCTCGGCCAGGGGGGCCGCGATCGCCCCCTCGCCCACCCCCGTGACCCGGAGAGTCCGCGCATGGACGACCGCGCCGGTCCGCAGCCGGGGGGCCACGTCCTCCAGCATCGCCGTCATGATCCTGGGCACGCCGGCCATCACGAAGACATTGCCGATCTGGAACCCCGGCGCGTCGGTTACCGGATTGGCGATCAGCACTCCGCCGTCCGGGATCCGCGCCATGCGCCGCCGGGCCGCGTTCAAATCGTCGGGGCTGTAGCGCCGCTGCAGGATCGCCAGGGCGTCGGCCCGCTCGCCGATGGGGACGCCGAACGCCTCGGCTACACAGTCGGCGGTGATGTCGTCGTGGGTCGGCCCGATGCCGCCGGTGGTGAAGACATAGTCGTGCCCGGCTCTCAGCGCGTTCAGCGCCGCGACGATCTGCTCGGGCCGGTCGCCGACCGTCCGCGCCTCCATCAGGTCGATGCCCAGCGCGCCTAGAAACCGCGCGATCGTGTTGAGATTGGTATCGGCCGTCCGCCCGGACAGGATTTCATCGCCGATGATCAGGACGGCGGCGGTCGGGGATGCGTGTTCCATGCCGCACACCTACGCCGCCCCGGCTCCGCCGCAAGGGGCGACGACGCCCCATGGGCCCGCCCGGCCCTAAACCGGCTTGAGATTCCGTGCTAGGCTCGCCATCTCATCCCCGAAACGCTGGCCCAGCGCGCCCGAGACCCCGCCGATGTACGAGACGCCCGACCTGGATACCGACACGCTGGTCCGCACCAGCGCCATCCGCCTGTACCAGCCCGACGATTTCGAGGGCATGCGGATCGCCGGCCGGCTGGTGGCCGACGCGCTCGACATGATCACCCCCTATGTCGTGCCCGGCGTCACGACCCAGGAGATCGACGACCGCATCCGCCAGTACACCCTGGACCGCGGCGGCCTGCCCGCCTGTCTGGGCTACAAGGGCTATATGAAGACCGTCTGCACCTCGATCAATCACGTGGTGTGCCACGGCATCCCCGGTGACCGGGTGCTGAAGGACGGCGACATCGTCAACATCGACCACACCGTGATCGTCGACGGCTGGCACGGCGATTCCAGCCGCATGTACGCAGTCGGCAACATCAACGCCCGCACGAAGAAGCTGATCGACGTCACCTATGAGTCCCTGGCGCTCGGCCTCGAGCAGGTGAAACCCGGCAACACCTTCGGCGACATCGGATTCGTGATCCAGCGCCACGTCGAGGCCAACCGCATGTCGGTCGTGCGCGACTTCTGCGGCCACGGCATCGGCCGACTGTTCCACGACAGCCCCAACGTCCTGCACTATGGCCGCAAGGGCGAGGGCGCGGTGCTGAAACCCGGCATGTTCTTCACCGTCGAGCCGATGGTGAACCTGGGCAAGCCGCACGTGAAGGTGCTGTCGGACGGCTGGACCGCCGTGACCCGCGACAAGTCCCTCTCGGCCCAGTGCGAACATACGGTCGGGGTGACAGAGGACGGCGTCGAGATCTTCACCGCCAGCCCGGCCGGCCTCTTCCAGCCCTAGAGCCTGGCTGCTCCGGTCGCGCGTCGGAACAAAGACGGCGGCGGCATCGTTTGACACTTCAGGTTGAACGAGGAGCTTGAAATGATCCGAGTGCTTGCCTTGGCCGCCGCGATGACGGCGATCCCTGTCGTGATGACGGCCCCGGTCGTCAACGCCGCCCCCGCCACCGTCTACGATCCGTGCGTTCGCGCCACGCAGGATTACCGACGCGCCCTCGCCGCCTATGAGGCCGCACAGACGTGCACGCGCAACCGCATCGTCTGCAATTCCCCGCAGGCGGAGGCCCGTCGTCTCAACGCTGCGCGGGAACGCATGGAAGACGCCTGCCGCTAGACTGCCCGTCGTGCTGGGGGCATCGCCTAGGTGCCCGCAGCACGGCGTTTCTTCCCCTTGAACAAAGTCTCGCGCCCGCTAGCCTGAACCAACCTCGGATTGTGGGGATGCGGGTGACTGATCAGGGCGAACAGGCCGTACCGGCCGGGCCAAAGGCCCTTCCCCATACCGTGGGCCATCGCGAACGTCTGCGCTGCCGCGCACGGAGCGCCGGCCTCAATCACCTGCCCGACTATGAGCTGCTGGAGTTGTTCCTTTTCCGCAGCCAGCCGCAGGGCGACGTCAAACCCATCGCCAAGGCCTTGCTGAGCCGGTTCGGCTCCCTCGCCGCCGTCCTGGCCGCCAGTGTCGAGGACATGATGACTGTCCGGACCCAGGATCTGAAGGGGCGAACGAAAGCGGTGGGGATGGAAACCGCGCTCGATCTCGCGGCCCTGCACGAGGTGGCCCAGCGCGTCGCCAAGGAGCCTGCGACCCGACGCCCGGTCATCTCGTCCTGGACGGCGCTTCTGGCCTACATCCGCCTGGCCCTGCAGCACGAGCCGCGCGAGCAGTTCCGGGTCCTGTATCTGGACAACAGGAACCAGCTGATCCTGGACGAGGTGCAGAACCGGGGAACCGTCGACCACGCTCCGGTCTATCCGCGCGAGGTCGTCCGCCGGGGTCTGGAGGTCAATGCCAAGGCGATGATCCTGGTCCACAATCACCCGTCGGGCGATCCCACACCCAGCCGCGCCGACATCGACATGACCCAGCAGATCATCCGGGCCGCCCGGCCGCTGAACGTCGAGGTCCACGACCATCTGATCGTGGGCCGCGAGGGCGTGACCAGCTTCAAGCAACTGGGCCTGATGTGACTGGTCCGATCCTGACGACCGACCGGCTGATCCTGACGCCGGTTGCGCTTTCCGACTTCGACGACCTCGCCCTCATCTGGCACGACGAAGCCTTCACCCGCGAAATCACCGGCCGTGCCCTGTCGCAGGAAGAGGTCTGGCTCCGCCTCCTGCGCGATCTCGGCCACTGGTCGGCGCTGGAACGCGGCAACTGGTCCCTGCGGCTGAAGGGCGATGGGGCGTACGTAGGCTCGGTCGGCGTGCTGGA
This sequence comes from Brevundimonas subvibrioides ATCC 15264, assembly GCF_000144605.1. Lineage (NCBI taxonomy): Bacteria > Pseudomonadati > Pseudomonadota > Alphaproteobacteria > Caulobacterales > Caulobacteraceae > Brevundimonas > Brevundimonas subvibrioides. The sequence continues at coordinate 3,208,578 of NC_014375.1, forward strand.
CTACCGCCGTGACGTCTCGCCTCCCCTCGACGCCCCCGAACTCGGCTGGGGCGTCCGCGGGGTCTTCCAAGGACAGGGGCTGGCGCGGGAGGGTGTCGAGGCTGTTCTGGGATGGGCCGACACCACGCTGGATGTTCCCCGCACCGTCTGCATGATCGGCCCCGGCAACCTCGCTTCCCTGCGCCTCGCCGGCCGCCTCGGCTACGTGACCTACGCCGAGGGAACCTATCACGGCGAACCCACGCTGCTGCTGGAGCGATCACGGTAGATGTCCCGGCCGGCGCGCGCTGGCACCCGCGCGCCGTAGCGACCCATTAACCCTTACGCTTCATTCTCCCCGCCGAAATCCCGGAGCCGTTCGTCCTCCATGCCCATGCCCGTCGAGACCCTGCACGCCTATCTGATCCAAGCCTTTCCCGACGCCGAGATCGCCATCGACGATCTGGCGGGCGATGGAGACCATTACCGCGCCCGCATCGTCTCGACCGCCTTCGCCGGCCTGCCCCGGGTCAAGCAGCACCAGCTCGTCTATGCCGCCCTGAAGGGCCACATGGGCGGTGCGCTTCATGCCCTGGCGCTCGAAACCTCCGCCCCGCCTACGACAGGCTGATCCGACATGCGCTATCGCCCGTTCGGCGCGTCCGGCGCCGCCATCTCCACCCTGACCCTCAGCCTGGGCCTCGACAGCCTGACGCGCGGGGTCGGTGCTGCCAGCGATCTGATCTATTCGGCGCTCGAGGCGGGCATCAACTCGTACCGGCTGGAGACCGCCGACCCGGTGCTGGCCGAGGTGGTCGGCCAGGCCCTGTCCAACGTCGACCGCAAGCTTCTGAACGTCAGCCTTGAACTGGGTGCGGGCGACGGGCGTCGCGGCTCGGCCCGCGACTTCTCGGCCGAGGGCATGACGGGGGCGATCGACCGGGCGCTGCATGTCTCGGGCCTCCGCTGGATCGATGTCGCCCTCCTGGAAGAGCCGGGCGAGGACGAGCTGCCGCAATCGTCGCTCAACGCCCTCAAGGCCCTGCGCGCCACGGGGCGGGTCCGCTATCTGGGCGTCAGCGGCGACAGCGATGTGATGGACGCCTATGTCTCGACCGGGGCCTTCGACGTCCTGGCCACGCCCTTCCACGTCAATGTCGACTGGAAGACGCGCTCGCGGATGCGGGCGGCGCGCGAACAGGACATGGCGATCCTGGCCTATGACTATTTCCCCGAAAGCCTGAGCACCGAAAAGAAGGCCGTCACCCTGAACCAGCCGAAGAAGGGCCTGTTCGGGTTCGGCTCCGGCGGCCGGCCCAAGGACGATCCGCTGGCCGGCGCGGGAACCTTCGCCTTCCTGCATCGCACGCCCCACTGGACCGCCGAGGCCATCTGCCTGGCCCACGCCATGACCGATCCATCGGTCTCCAGTGTCATGATCAAGGCGCGGGATGCCGAACGGCTGAACGTCCTGGCCGAGGTGCCCGAAAAGGACATGCCCCCCGGCCTGTCCGCCCAGATCGAGATGGCCCGGGTCGCGGCCTGAGACGCGGCCTGATCGGCGGACTGATCGCGTGCTGGTGATGGGCCAGACCCTTGACCGCTCCCGCCGCCATCCCTAGCTGACGCCTGCAACCGAAAGGCGTCCCACCGTGTCAGACCCCGTTCTTGATTCCGGCCTCGATACCGCGGCCCCGGCCGACCCGATCCACGCCTTCATCGCCCAGACGGTGGCGGAGCATCCGGTCGTGCTGTTCATGAAGGGCACGCCCGATTCTCCGCGCTGCGGCTTCTCGGCTCACGCGGTCCAGATCCTCGACCACATCGGCGCATCCTTCGTCGGCGTGGACGTGCTCCAGGACGACGGTCTGCGCGACGGCATCAAGACCTTCACCGACTGGCCGACCATCCCCCAGCTGTACGTGAAGGGCGAGTTCGTCGGCGGCTCCGACATCGTCAAGGAGATGTTCCAGGCCGGGGAACTGACCGCCCTGATGGTCGAAAAGGGCGTGCCGCTCGGCGAGGCCTAGGCTTTGGCCCGCACCGTCCTGGAGCCCCGCGCGGACCGTGAGGTCTTCGAACTGCCGCTAGAGATCCGCCCCGAGCACATCGACGACAACGGCCACGTCAACAACGTCGTCTATGTCGGCTGGCTGCAGGACGCGGGAACGGCGCACTGGAATGCCCGCTTCGACGCCGCAACCCGCGCGAAATGGTCCTGGGTCGCCCTGAGGCACGAGATCGACTATCTGCGCGCCCTGCAACCGGACGCCACGGCCGTGGCCCGCACGTGGGTGGGCGACCCCCGCGGGCCCCGGTTCGCCCGCTATGTCCGCATCGAGGACGGCGAGGGTCGCCTGTGCGCCCAGGGCGTCTCGGAATGGTGCCTTGTCGAGGCCGCGACGCTCAGACCGACGCGAATTCCCGCGACCATGTTGCCGACGTTCGAGCGAAGCTGACCGGCCCGGGCAACGCCTGCTATACTCAAGCGTTACCGTATCTGGACCGTCGTACTCCACTGATCGGGAGTCTTTCGGATTGCGCACACGTGCCTAAGGCGCAATAGGTTTTAGTACGACGTCAGTCAGCCCCAGAAAATCGGCTGCTGTCTCTTTCCGCAAATCTCGGCCGGGTATGTCTTTCGCTTCGCGAGACTCCGGATCATCCAAGGGGCCAGCTGTGTCTGCCCATACACCTCTGCATCCCGACGGCCCGCTCAGCCTCGCCCTGGCCGTGGTGGGGTCCTCAACCGCGCCCCTGCTCCTGCTGGACGAGACGCTGAAGGTCATAGCCGCCAGCACCTCGTTCTGCGTCGCCTTCGACGTCGACCCGGACCGGATCGTCGACCGGTTTCTGGGTGAGATCGGGACCGGCGAATGGAACAAGCCCCAACTGCGCGTGCTGCTGGAAGCCACGGCCGACGGCAACGCCGCCATCGCCGCCTATGAGATGGATCTCAAGGGCATGAAGGCGGGCGTGCGCCGGCTGGTGATCAACGCCCAGCGCCTGAACTATTCCAACGCCGACCCGGTTCGACTGCTCATGACGATCGAGGACGTCACCGCCGCGCGCGAAGGCGAAAAGCAGAAGGACGACCTGCTGCGCGAAAAGGCGATCCTGCTCCAGGAGCTGCAGCACCGCGTGGCCAACAGCCTGCAGATCATCGCCAGCGTCATCCTGCAGAGCGCCAGGAAAAGCACGTCCGAGGAAACCCGCATCAACCTGCGCGATGCCCACAGCCGCGTGATGTCCGTTGCCGCCCTTCAGCAGCAGCTGGCGGCGTCACGGCTGGGAGCCGTCGAGCTCGAGCCCTACTTCACCCAGCTGTGCAAGAGCATCGCCGCCTCGATGATCCACGACCCGACGCGGCTGAAACTGACGGTCGAGGCCGACGAAAGCAGCACGGACGCCGACGTCTCCGTCAGCCTGGGCCTCGTCGTCACCGAACTGGTCATCAATGCCCTGAAGCACGCCTTCCCGGGGGGCCGCAGCGGCACGATCGTCGTGGCCTATCGCAGCCACGGCCCGAACTGGACCCTGTCGGTCCGGGACGACGGCGTAGGCATGCCCAGGGACGCCGCCAGCGCGACCCCGGGCCTGGGCACCAGCATCGTCGAAGCCCTGGCCAGGCAGCTCAAGGCGCGCATCCAGGTCGAGAGCGGCAGCCACGGCACCCTGGTGTCGGTGATCCATAGCCAGCTCGCGGCGGTCGAGAACCCCCTGCTGGGTGCCTCCGCCTAGGTCAGGTCGTGGGCGGCAACTGGTACGGATTGTTGATCGACACCCGCGTGCCGGGGGTCAGGCCAAGCTCCTCGAACGACCACTGCAGCTCGACGCCGTCGGCCAGCGGGTGATCGCAATGGTCCTCGGCGATGCGGCGAAGGGTGATGGTCGAGCCATCGCGCATCCGGTCCACGACCGGCGTCAGGTCGTCCTTGTCCGTGCAGCCGTTCGAGCTGACCCAGAAGACCGCGAGATTGTTGGTGATCGCCGCTGCATGGATCGGCTCCAGCTGACCCGGCATCGCGGCCGTCTGAACCGGCGCCTCCTGCCGGAATACGGCGCAGCCCGAAGTGGCCAGCACGAGCAGGGCGGCAGTCGCGATGGAGCGGAAGGGAGCCATGTCCCGGATCCTGTTCAGCCAGTACGGCCCATAATCGCCCAATTCGGCCGTCTTCGCACCTGATTTTCTCCGGCCGCGCGAGCGCCTCAGCCCGGCAGGTCCAGGCGGTGCAGTTCGACGCCGATGGCGAAGACGGCCACGCCTCCTCCGTTGGGCACGATCCGCACCTTGTTCACCGCATTGCCCATCTGGACCGGCGTCCAGGTCGCGCCGCCGTCGCGGGTCTCGAACCCGTTCGGGACCGCGCCGATCCAGCCGTGTCGCTCATCGACGAAGCCCACGCCGAACGCGCGCACGGCTGCATTTTCCACCAGCGGCATCTCCGACCAGGTCAAGCCGCCATCGACGGTTTTGGCGAAGACCCGCTGCGTGACCGCCGGGTCGGGATTGTAGCTCTGGACGGTGACATAGCCGGTGGTCTCGGTGGGGAAGCTCATCTTCCAGGTCAGCTCGAACGGCCGTGCGCCCTCATAGACCCGCGACCAGCTGTGCCCGCCGTCACCGGTCCGCAGGATCACGGCGCGGGACTGCTCGACATTCGTGTCGGACGCTCCGCAGATGAAGCCGATCCGCTCGTCGACGAAATGCACATCCAGGATCATGGCCGTCAGCGCCGACAGGTCCTCCGACGACCAGGTCTCGCCCCCGTCCCGGGAGGTCGCCAGTAGCGCCGGCCCACCGACCCGTCCACCGGCCCGGATCGTCACCCGGTAATCCAGCACGCCCGCGTTGATGAAGGCGGCCTTGTGAACGTCGATGGCGCAGATGCCCGTCACCACCGGCCCCGCGATCGTCACCGCCTCCCAGGAGAGGCCGCCATCGCGGGTGCGATACAGCGGGGTCGCGTCGGTCACGCCGGGGAAATAGTCGGGGCCGATATTGCCCAGGAACCCCAGGCTTGCGTCCACGAAGCCCAGCGCCCGGACGAAGGTGCCCGGCCGGTCTAGGATCTGCGTCCAGCTCTGGCCACCGTCGATCGTCCTGAACAGCTTGCCCGCCCCGTTGCCGTACCAGCCGGTCAGGGCGTCGACGAAGACCACGTCGTCCTGCTTGCCCCGATAGGGCTCGGTGGGCTGCCTTACCCAGACGGGGTCCGCCTCTTGCGCCCAGCTCAAGCCCGGCAATGTCCCCATGGCCACGCCAGCGGCCAGCACCTGTCTGCGATCCATGACACCCTCCCTGTCAGATCGACATGGAAAGCTTGCTTTACGTATCAGGGCAAATGAACAGTCTGTAATGCGCAAACGAAAAGGCCCCGGATTGCTCCGGGGCCTTCGATCTCATGGACGCGCAAACAGCGCGGTAAGAGCCGTTACGAGCTGTAGTATTCCACGACCAGGTTCGGCTCCATCTTCACCGCGAACGGCACGTCGGCCAGTTCGGGGAAGCGGACGAAGCGGACCGAGAAGCCGCGGTCACCCAGTTCGAGGTAGTCGGGGATATCGCGCTCGCCGGACTGCTGGGCTTCGAGCACCAGCGCCATGTTGCGGGACTTTTCCTTGACCTCGACGACGTCGCCCGGCTTCAGCGTGTAGGAGGCGATGTTCACCTTCTTGCCGTTGACGGTCACGTGGCCGTGGTTGACGAACTGGCGCGCGGCCCAGGGGGTCGGCACGAACTTGGCGCGGTAGACGGTGGCGTCCAGACGGGCTTCCAGCAGACCGATCAGGGTCTCGGAGGTGTTACCCTTCCGGCGGGCGGCCTCGTCATAGGTCTTGCGGAACTGCTTTTCCGTCAGGTTCGCGTAGTAGCCCTTGAGCTTCTGCTTGGCCTTCAGCTGCAGGCCGAAGTCGGAAACCTTGGACTTGCGGCGCTGGCCGTGCTGGCCGGGGCCGTAGGACCGCTTGTTGACCGGGCTCTTGGCGCGGCCCCACAGGTTTTCACCCATGGCGCGGTCGATCTTGTATTTGGCGCTGTGGCGCTTGGACATTCTGGTCTCTTCAAAATGATGCGGCCCGGCCCCTCCCCGAATGGAAGGGCGATCTCAACGGCGGTCCACGCATCGTCCGTAGTGCATTTCACGCAGCCGACCGGGGCCGGGCGCGGGAAAGCGGGCCTTATGACGGCCCGCCCCCCTCAGGTCAAGGCCGGCGGCCTCAGTTGGCCGGCGCGGCTTCGGGCACCCAGCGATAGGTGTCGCCGGTCTTCTCGATGCGACCCACGCCCGGATAGGGGAAGTGATAGCCGTAGAGACGCAGGTTGTTGGCGGCGGCGCGCTCGTCCAGCGCGATGCGACTGGCGGTGGCAACCGGCGCGTCATTGTCGAACTGGATCTGCCAGTCGGGCTTCTGCACCGAGATGATCGAGGAGTGCATGGCGTCGCCGATGTAGAGGAGCTTTTCGCCCCCCGAGACGATCTCGAAGCCCGAGTGGCCCGGCGTGTGCCCGGCGATCTCGACCGCCGTGATGCCCGGCGCGACCTCGGAGCCGTAACGGAAGACCTGCACCTTGGGCAGGATCGCGTCCGACACGGCCTTCAGCTCGGGGTTGGCCCGCATGAAGTCCCACTCGTTGGCCTCGATCCGGATCACGGCATTGGGGAACAGCAGCGCGCCGTCCGCCCCGACCAGCCCGCCGACGTGATCGCCGTGGCTGTGCGAGATCAGGATTTCGGTGATGTCGGCCGGATCGACCCCGGCAGCCGTCAGGCTGGCCTGCAGCTTGCCGCCCGCCCCGCCCATGCCCGCGCCGACGCCCGTGTCGATCAGGACCAGACGTTCGCCGGTGCGGACCAGCAGCGGCTGGATTGAAAGGCTGATGGTATCGCCCGGTGCGCCGGCTCCGGTCAGGACGGCGGCGACTTCTTCAGGCGTACGCCCGATGCCGAGGACCTTGTTGTCGTTCGGAACGGTCAGGCCGCCGTCACGCAGCGAGATGGCTTCCAGCGACCCGATCTTGAAGCGGGCGACATCGCCGTTGACGGCCGGCGCGGCGGCCGCGGGCGCGGCGGGGGTCTTGGCTTCTTCGGACTTCGAACAGGCGCCGGCGGCCAGGACGGCGGACAGGACCAGGCCGGCGGCGGCGATCTTGAAATGGGGGATCATGGAAAACCTCAGCGCGTGAGAATGAACAGCGACGCTGAGATAATACGCAACAGACGATGCGCCAGATGGGCGGACTGTGAAGTTTCCCCGACAGTCCGCCCTTTGGTCCGTCAGGCCGTGGCGGCGGCGTACAGTTCGTTCGCCTTGTTCCAGTTCACGACCGTCCAGAAGGCCTTCAGATAGTCGGGCCGGCGGTTCTGGTATTTCAGGTAGTAGGCGTGTTCCCAGACGTCCGCGCCCAGCACGACAGCGCCCTTTTCATCGGCGACGTCCATCAGGGGATTGTCCTGGTTCGGCGTCGAGGTGATCTTCAGCTTGCCGTCCTGCACGATCAGCCAGGCCCAGCCCGAGCCGAATTGGCCGGCACCCGCCGCGTTGAAGTCGGTCTTGAACTTTTCGAGGCCGCCCAGGTCGCGGTCGATCGCGGCGGCCAGCTCGGCCGAGGGTTCGCCACCCTGGCCGACGGGGGCCAGCAGTTCCCAGAACAGGCTGTGGTTCCAGTGTCCGCCGCCGTTGTTGCGCACGGCCTTGGGCAGCTTCGACACGCCCTTCAGCAGGTCCTCGATCGAATGGTCGGCCAGCGACGCGTCGGCGGCGACCGCCTCGTTCAGCTTGTCGACATAGGCCTGGTGGTGCTTGTCGTGGTGGAAGGTCATCGTCTCGGAATCGATGGCGGGCTCCAGCGCGTCATAGGCATAGGGCAGGGGCGGCAGGGTGAAGGCCATGGGGAGGCTCCTTGGCAGGGGGGTTGAAGCTGGACGTGATGTAGGCCGTCAGGCTCAGGACCCAAGCGGTTCGCGGCCGATTTCGTTCATGCCGCAGGCACATGGGCCTTCAGGCAGTCGCGCACATCGCGTTTCAGGCTGCCCGGTGCGTTGAGGAAATCGATGCCCTCCGCGGCGAAGACGGCCTTGACCGCCGCGTCCAGCCCGGACGGCAGGGCGGCCACCACCTTCGCCTGGCCCTTGGCATGCAGGCAGATGCCCAGTTCGGTGCACAGGGCCCCGAACATCGGCTCGTGGTCGGGGGCGGGGGTTTCGGTCAGATCGGTCATGGCTCAGGCCTTAAGCCGTTCGGCGTGGAAGGCCACATGGTCGGCGATGAAACTGGCCATGAAGAAGTAGGAATGGTCGTAGCCCGGCTGCATCCGGATCGTCACCGTCTGGCCCGCCGCATCGGCCGCCGCCTGCAGCAGTTCGGGCTTCAGCTGCTCGAGCAGGAAGCTGTCGGCATCGCCCTGGTCGATCAGGACGTCGTCGAAACGGCCCCTGGCGGCCCCCCCCTCGATCAGGCGCGCGGCGTCGTGGGCGTCCCATGTCGCCCGGTCGTCACCCAGATAGGCCGTGAAGGCCTTCTCGCCCCAGGCGCATCGCGTCGGCGAGCAGATGGGCGCGAAGGCCGAGACCGAGGCGAACAGGTCCGGATGGCGCAGCGCCAGGGTCAGCGCCCCGTGGCCGCCCATGGAGTGCCCGCTGATGCCCCGCCGGCCGGTCGTCGGGAATTCCGCGTCGACGAGGGCGATCAGGTCCTCAGCGACATAGGTCTCCATGCGGAAATGCGGGGCCCAGGGGACCTCCGTCGCATCGATATAGAAGCCCGCGCCCTGGCCCAGATCATAGGCCGGGTCGTCGGCCACGCCCTCGCCGCGCGGCGAGGTGTCGGGGGCGACGATGATCACGCCATGCTCGGCGGCGGCCCGGTAGGCCCCCGCCTTGGTGGTGAAATTGTCCTCGGTGCAGGTCAGGCCCGACAGCCAGATCAGCACCGGGAAAGGCCCCTCCCCCGCCGGCACGAAGACCGAAAGGGTCATGGGCGTGCCGGTGGCGGCGCTGTCGTGCTTCAGATAGCGCAGCGTGCCGCCGTGGACGGCGTGGGTCTTCAGGACCTCCATCACCCCACCCGGTGCAGCGCGCAGACCTTGTTGCCCGACGGATCACGCAGATAGGCCAGGTTCAGGGTGCCGAACGGCCCCTCGCGCGGTCCGGGCGGATCCTCGATGGCCGTGCCGCCGGCCGCGACGCCCGCGTCGTGGAAGGCCTTGACCGCGTCGGCGTCCTTCGCGGCGAAGCCGATCGTTCCGCCGTTCGCGTGGCAGGCGGGCTCACCGTCGATCGGCGCGCCGATGGCGAAGGCCCCCATGCGCGTGCGCCACCAGTAGCGGCCCTTGGCGTCGGGGCCGGCGCCGGCGTCGATCCCGAGCGCCCCCAGGGCGGCGTCGTAGAATTTCCGCGAAGCCTCGATGTCGTTGGCTCCGACGGTCACGTGGGTGAACATGGCGGTCTCCTCCTCTGGTCTGGCGACGCTAGCCAGGTCCGTTTCTTATTGCAACGCTTCTAGAAGACGACGACCGAGCGGATGCTCTCGCCCGCATGCATCAGGTCGAAGGCCTCGTTGATGCGCTCCAGCGGCAGGGTGTGGGTGATCATGGGGTCGATCTCGATCTTGCCGTCCATGTACCAGTCGACGATGCGCGGGGTGTCGGTCCGGCCGCGCGCGCCGCCGAAGGCCGAGCCCTTCCAGACCCGGCCGGTGACCAACTGAAACGGGCGGGTCGAGATCTCCTTGCCGGCCTCGGCCACGCCGATGACGATGCTCTCGCCCCAGCCGCGGTGGCAGGCCTCGAGCGCCTGGCGCATGACGGTGGTGTTGCCGGTGCAGTCGAAGGTGTAGTCGGCCCCGCCGCCGGTCAGCTCGACCAGATGGGCGACGACGTCGGAGACGTCCTTGGGATTGACGAAATGGGTCATGCCGAAGCGGCGGCCCCATTCCTCTTTCGCCGGGTTCAGGTCGACGCCGACGATCATGTCGGCCCCGACCATTTTCAGCCCCTGGATGACGTTCAGCCCGATGCCGCCCAGGCCGAAGACCACGGCATTGGCCCCCGGCTCGACTTTCGCCGTGTTCACCACCGCGCCGACGCCGGTGGTGACGCCGCAGCCGACGTAGCAGGCGCTCTCGAACGGCGCGTCCTTGCGGATCTTGGCCAGGGCGATCTCGGGCAGGACCGTGTAGTTCGAGAAGGTCGAGCAGCCCATGTAGTGGGCGATCGCCTGGCCCTTGTAGCTGAAGCGGCTGGTGCCGTCGGGCATCATCCCCTTGCCCTGGGTGGCGCGGATGGCGGTGCACAGGTTGGTCTTGCGGCTGAGGCAGGACTTACACTGGCGGCATTCCGGCGTGTACAGCGGGATGACGTGATCGCCGACCGCGACGCTGGTCACGCCTGCCCCGATCTCGACCACCACGCCCGCGCCTTCGTGGCCCAGGATGCTGGGGAAGATGCCCTCGGAGTCCAGCCCGTCCAGCGTATAGGCGTCGGTGTGGCAGATGCCGGTGGCCTTGATCTCGACCAGGACCTCGCCGGCGCGCGGGCCCTCCAGATCGACCTCGACGATCTCGAGAGGGCGTTTGGCCTCGAAGGCGACGGCGGCGCGGGTTTTCATGGTCGTTCCTCAAAATCTGGCCGGTGGCCCGGCGATATCACAAAGCGGTCTGCAAAAAACACCGTCCGACCCGTCCGACCCGTCCGACCTGTTCGCCTCAACGACAGTGCAGACGCTTGTCCCTCTTTAACCCGCATCCACGTCAGAATCGGTCGTGGCAGACGGCGGTGCGCGTTCTTTCGCCAGCCGCTCCAGCACCCGTCCCCTACCCTTCGACAGCGCGTGAATCACCCCGCGAAAGGTCGCGACCTCCTGCTCGGTGAAAGCGGCGCGGCCCAGCATGACGCGCAGGTTCTGGCTCATGGAGCGGAACTTCTCGGGCGGATGGAAGAAGCCGGCGGCGTCCAGCTCGCGCTCCAGATGTTCGTACATGCCGACGGCGAGCGCGCCCGATGCCGGCGGCTCGCCCTCGCGGAAGTTGGGCGGCGGGGCGTCCAGCACCAGGGTCCGCCATTCGTAGGCGTTGATGGCCACGGCCTGGGCCAGGTTCAGGCTCTGGTGGCGGGGGTCGATGGGGATGGTGACGATGCCCTGGCACAGGGCGATGTCCGACGTTTCCAGCCCGGCCCTTTCGCTGCCGAACAGAAGGCCGACGCCCAGACCGGAGGCGGCGTCGTCATAGAGGACGCGCGAGGCGTCGCGCGGGGTGCGGACGGGCTGGCGGGTCTCGCGTGGGCGGGCGGTGGTGGCGAAGACCGTGGTCAGGTCGGCGGTGGCGGCGGCGACGCTGTCGAACACCTGGACCCCGTCCAGCACCCAGTCGGCGCCCGAGGCCAAGGGCCAGGCCCGGTCCTGGGGCCAGCCGTCGCGCGGGCTGACCAGCCGCAGCCGGTCGAGGCCGAAGTTCGCCATCACCCGCGCCACCGCGCCGATGTTCTCGGCCATCTGCGACCGGTCGAGGATGACGACGGGGGGCGTCAGGTCGGCCAAGGCGCGCCTAGTCCTCGCCGATCATGGCCAGCCACGGGTCGGCCGTGCCCGCCTCGACGTCGGCGACCTTGACCGCGGGCCAGCCGATCGACTGGGTGCCCGCGTCGCGCCAGGCCAGGATGGTCAGGTCGCGCAGCTCGGCCGCGCCCGCGGCGATCCGGGCATCGGCGAAGGCCACGCCGGGGGCCAGCACCTCGCCCGCCGCATCCGCCGCGAAGGCCCCGGTCTTCTCCAGCCGGTAGAAGGGAATGACCTGCGACAGGGTCCCGTTCAGATAGGCCGCCACCCGCGCCCGCAGGTCGAAGCCGTCGAGGTTCGCCGCCGGCATCGCGGCCTCGACCGCATCCAGACGAAGGTTGCGACGGATGAAGGCTCCCTCGAACGCGCCGTGCGTGCTGCGCGCGTTGGTGAAGCCTTCCGGGTTCGGATAGTCGCCCCAGCCGTTGTAGTGGATCGACATGTGATGCGGCTGCGACCCGTCGCCGACGTAGTGGGACAGATAGCCCATGTCGCGCAGGATCAGGGCCTCGCGCCGCAGCCGGTCCTCTCGGTACCAGGCGCGTTTGGCCGGATCGGCCTCGCGGGCCTCGGCGGCGTTCAGCACCCGCCAGGTGGCGAAGTCGCGGGCCAGCTGCTGGAAGCCGTCCATGATCGCATAGGGCAGATAGCCCGCGTCGTTGACCGCGATGCCCGCCGCCGCCAGCTGGGCGTCATACTGGCTCTTCAGCTCGGGAAGCTGCGACAGGGTCGGGCCCGAGGCGTTCATCACATGGCCGTCGTCGTCCAGATCGACGAAGTGCGCGGTGTCGCGCTCGCGGTCATGCGGCTGGCCCGCGCCCTTGGTCCGGTCGGGTTCGCGCGACAGCTCGCCGATCTCGGCGGCCGCGCCCGGCGTGCGCAGGAAGGCGGGCAGTTCGTCGGGCAGGGCGCGGACGGCGGCGACGCCGATGGTCCGGTGGCCGGTCGAGCCCCAGGCGTCCACGGCGGTCGCGGATCCCAGGGCGGCGGCGCCGGCCAGCACCATGACCGAGGCGACGAGGGCGAGGCGTTTCATGGGGGGCTCCGGTCCGGGGGTTCGAAAGGCCGGTTAGAACCGCGCGGCGCGGGCGTCCAGACTAAACGAGGATTCATTTGACCGGGGGCGGACCCCCGCCCTACCGCTGTCGGCCTGATCCACATGGAGACCGCCATGAAGCGCCTGTCCCTCGCCGCCGTCTCGATGATCGCCCTGCTGGCGGGCCCCGTCCTGGCGCAGCAGACCACCACCATCGAGCGCAATGCGGTCGAGGCCCACATGAACTTCCTAGCCGGCGACGAGCTTCAGGGCCGCGGCAGCGCGACCCGCGACGAGGCCATCGCCGCCGCCTATGTCGCCGCCCAGTTCCGCCTTGCCGGCCTGACACCCGTGCCCGGCATGGACGGCTATCTGCAGCGCGCACCGGTCACCAAGACCACCCCGTCGGGCGCGGCGACCGTGACGGTCGGCGGCACGGTGCTGAACCAGGGCGCCGATTTCGCCATCCTGACCGGGGGCCTGACGGCCGCGTCGGGGACCATCACCGTGGCCGAGGATCCCGCCGCCCTGCCCTCGGGCGCAGAGACCCTGATGCTGGCACCGCCCGAGGGTCCCGGCGTCCGCGCCCTGTTCGGGGCCGCCATGGGCAGCGGAGCGAAGCTCATCCTGATGCGTCGCACCGAGGCTCTGGCCCAGGCGACCGCCGGGCGCGGCACCCGCGACACCTCCATCCGCCTCTCCGAGACCCCCGCCCGCGGCGGTCCGGTGGTGCTGGTCGTCGCGCCGGAGGTGTACGACCGGCTGAAGGCCGCCGGCGGGGCCGCCGCCTACGACCCCGGCGTCACGACGGTCGAGGAGGGCATCACGACCAACGCCATCGGCTGGCTGGCCGGCACCGAGCCCGACGGCCCGGTGCTGATGGTCTCGGCCCACCTGGACCACATCGGCGTGCGGTCGGACGGCGTGGTCATGCACGGGGCCAACGACGACGCGTCCGGCACGGTCGCCGTGATCGAGCTGGCGCGCGCCCTGTCGGGCACCGGGCCGCACCGGATGAACGTGATGTTCGTGGCCTATGGATCCGAGGAGGCCGGCCTGCTGGGCTCGCGCTATTTCGTGAACCACCCGCCCGTGCCGCTGGAACGCCTGAAGGCCAATCTCGAGATCGAGATGATCGCCGACCAGGATCCGCAGCTGCCGGCCGGCGTGATGATGATGACGGGCTTCGAACGCTCGAACTTCGGGCCGGAGCTGAAGGCGCGCGGGGCCCTGATCGGGCCCGATCCCTATCCGGAGCAGAACTTCTTCCAGCGCTCGGACAACTACGCCCTCGCCCAGCGCGGCATCGTCGCCCACACCATCTCGGGCTGGGCGACCATTCCGACCTACCACACGCCCGAAGACACGATCGCCAACATCAATTTCGACTTCATGACCGCCGCGATCCAGTCACTGGTCGAGCCCCTGTCGGAACTGGCCGAGGGCGATTTCACGCCGACCTGGGCCGAGGGCGGACGGCCGGAAGCGCAGTAGTCACCCTGGATCCTTCTCCCCTTGCGGGAGAAGGATCACACGATGCCGACCGCCGCTTCCGTGCGTCCGATCCAGTCGCGGACGTTCGGACAGGCGGCCAGGTCGAACCCGCCCTCGTGGGCGACGCGGGTGTAGGCGACGAGGGCGAGGTCGGCGAGGGTCGGTGCCTGCCCGCCCGCCAGCCAGGCCGAGGTCGTCAGCGCCTGCTCCATATGCCTCAGGGCGACGTAACCCCGCTCCATCAGCCGGGGCTCGACCGCGTCCGCCGCCCTGCCCGCATAGACCCGCTGGAACCGCGCCACGGCCACATAGGGCTCATGGCTGTACTGCTCCCAGAACAGCCATTCGAACATCTTTGCCCGCTCATATCCGTCGGACGGGATCCATTCTGTCCGATCCGCCAGATGCAGCAGGATGGCGTTCGACTGGGTCACGACCCGACCGTCCTCCAGCACCAGGGCCGGCACCTGACCGAACGGATTCAAAAGGAGAAATTCCGCCGTGCGGCTGCCACCCGACATGATGTCCACCTCGACCCACTGATAATCACGGCCGAGCGCGTCCAGCATCCACTTGACCTTCAAGCAGTTGCCCGAGCGAATATCTCCATGAACAGTAAGCATCGGACCCCAGCAAAGGATTTCTGATCGGCCAATACTGCTATCGCGTTTGAATGCGTTGCCCAACCCCGGTTCCGCTTATCTCAGGCAACGATTGACTGATCCATCCACAACGGTGGACAGGGGGTCGCAGCGGGGGGCGTTGCCACATTTTGGACACGGAACACGTCGACACGCCGCCCTGTCGGTACAGTCTGGGGACCGGCGTCACGACGAGTTCGATCTGTGTTCAACACCCTCGCGGCGTTCGCCATGCTCTGGGCCGCAGCCTTCCCGCCTGCCGATCCGATCACCTATGAAGCAGCCGTGGCTGCCGATCCGGTCGTGATGGAAAGCCCTGAAAACGCGAACGGTTCCGTCGAGGCAGCGACCACCGATCTGGCCGATCTGAGCGCCGAGCAGGCCGATCTGATGGCCCGGGATCCCGACTGGAACGCCCGCGCCAGCCTCTATCATGCCGGTGGGGGTGGAGCGACCGGCAACGATTCGCTGGGCTGCCGCCCGGTGCCGATGCGCACCCTGGCCACCGATCCCCGCGTGATCCCGCGCCGGACCAAGCTGTTTATCCGCGAGACCGTCGGCATGCGGCTGCCCGATGGGACGATCCACGACGGCTACTGGTATGCCTCCGACACCGGCGGCGCGATCCGCGGCCAGCGCGTCGACCTCTATACCGGCAACGGCCGCGGCTCGATGCAGCCGGTGATGCGCTTCAACCAGCAGCGCCTGACCATCACCAACGCCGGCCGTTTCGACGGTTGCCCGCCCGCCTGGAACACCGCCTCCAACTGATCCGGCTTCAAGCGGACGCCCGAATGGTCTAGCTTGATCGCCTGACCGTCCGGAGGCTCCCATGTCGCCTGCCCTCTCTCGCGGAATCGCGGCCTGCGCGATCGTCTTCAGCCTGGTCCAGCCGCTCGCCGCAGCGGCCCAGGACGCCGCCGTCCCCTTCCGCGACCGCACCGAGCGCATCGGTCTGTCCGGACGGCGCGGCCCCAGCCTCTTCCGGCCCGGCTTCGCCATCGGCGAATACACCGGGTGGGCCAGCCTGAGGGATTCCGCGGTCAGCCTGCCCTGGCAATCGCGCGACTTCGCCTCGGCGGACCTGTCGATCGTCACCCCGGCGGGCGAGGTCACCGGCAACTGCGGCGGCGGCCAGGGTCACCGCAACATCCTGGGCATCACCTTCGACCGCGAAGCCCTGAGCTACGACTGCGAATACGGCGGCGTGGCGCCGGCCGACGCCGGCATGGGCCTGGCCTTGGCCCGGGGCTCGATCATGGCCCGCCTGCAGCAACCGCAGCGGGCCGGCAGCCTGACCTGGCAGGGCGTCGAATACCGCACCGAGACCCGCCGCATCGGCGGCCTGCCGTTCGGCGGCGGACGGGTCATGGGCTACGTCATCTCGCGCGACGGGGTCGAGGTAGGCGGCGTGGACCTGAACGGCATGCGACCGACCTTCTACCTGCCACCGGCCGGGTCGCCCGATCGCGACGCCGTCGCCGTCTTCGCCATCAGCCTGTGGGCCTTCCGCGATCCCGCCAATCGATGACGGCTTCGCCTGAATGAGCGAGCCCGCGCTCTACCTCGGTTGGCGGGTCGCGATCCTGGGATCCACGAGCCTGCAGCTTCTCCTGCTCGCGGCGGCCATCGCGACCCAGTCCCCCAATGCCCGCGCCAATCGGCTGCTGACGGCCTTTCTGATCGTGCTGGTCGGGGTCGTGGCCCCCTATACCCTCGGCTACGCGGGCGCCTATGACGCCTGGCGCGGGCTGACCTTTGCGCCGCTCGCCATCCCCCTGGCCCTGCCGCCCCTGCTGTACGCCTATACCCACGCCCTGGTGCGCGGACGACGGCCGGACCGGTTCGGCCTGCATCTGGGGCCGCCCCTGATCCAGTTCGGCTATTTCGTCGTCTGTTTCGCCCTGCCGCCGGACGCCAAGTGGGACTGGTACACCGGCGGCCACCGGCACCTCGTCGGCCCGGCCTTCGACCTGGCCCTGCTGGTGTCGCTGGGCCTCTATGCCGCGTCATGCCTGCGCCTTCTCGCCGCCTACCGGCGCGACCTGGCCGAGGCGCGCAGCGACGACGACCGGTTCGCCACCGGATGGCTGACGCGCGTCATCGTCGCCCTCGTCGCCGTGCTGGCCGTGTATGCCGCCTTCACCCTGTGGGACTGGCTCAGCGGCGGAATCGACTTCTTCCAGGAGACCGGCCTCTACCTGGCCCTCGTCGCCATCGGCCTCTATCTGGGGATCGAGGGCTGGCGGCACGCCACCCTGCGGTTTCCCGTGCCCGAGGCGGCGCCCCCTGACCCCGTCCCCGCCGAGCCGCCCGTCGCCCCCGATTGGAGGGCCGTCGCCACCGGTTTCGACACCCGCCTGCGCGAGGCCGGCTGGGCCAGCGAGCCGGACCTCAGCCTGCCGGTCCTCGCGCGGCGGCTGGCCACCAATACCGGGCGGCTGTCGCGGGCCATCAACCTGGGCCTCGGCGTCAACTTCTCGGCCTGGATCAACGGCGTCCGGGCCGAGGCGGTCGCGTCCGCGCTGGACGGCGGTTCGACGGGGGACCTTCTGACCCTGGCCTTCGACGCCGGCTTCAGCTCCAAGGCCAGTTTCAACCGCGCCTTCCAGGCCCGCTTCGGCGTCGCCCCCTCGCGCTATCGCCGCCACGTCTCACATCATGATTTTCCCCCACCCGGGCCGGAAATGAGGCGCGCCGCCGGGTGAGCCGGGCGATGTTGTGTACGTCATCCCCGCGGAGTTCCCCATGCTGTCCCGTCGTCGCCTGCTGCAGATTTCCGGGGGCCTTGCGCTCTCGGCCGCCACCCCGGCCTACGCGCGCCAATCGGTGTCCGAGGACTGGTCCGGCGATATCGAGATCCTGCGCCAGGCCTGGCAGGCGATGCACCCGGGCCTGTATCGCTACAGCAGCCCCGACGAGATCGCCGCACGCCTCGAAGGCCTCTCCGCCGCCTGGAAGGCTCCGGGCTCCTTCCGCGACCGCTTCCTGGCCCTGACCCGCGTGACCGCCTCGGTACGGTGCGGTCATACCTATCCCAGCCCCTACAACGGCGGCGCGGCCGTGCGCGATCGCCTGTACCCCGGCCGCGAACTGCTTCCATTCCGCTATGTCTGGATCGACGGCCGGATGGTGGTGACGGTGGATCAGTCGGCGGAAGGCCTGTTTCCGCGCGGGACCGGCATCGCCGCCATCGACGGGGTGGCGACGCCCGACATCCTGTCCCGCCTGATCCCCCTGGCCCGCGCCGACGGTCACAACGACGCCAAGCGGATCAGCCTGATGGCGGTGCGCGGCGACGACGCCTACGAGACCGCCGACATCCACCTGCCGCTGGTCCTGCCGGGGCTGGTCGACCGCGCCAGCTTCACCCTGGCTGACGGCCGTACCGTCACGGCCGCCCTGCTGACCCTCGCCGAGCGTCAGGCGAAATCCCCGTCCGCCGTCCAGCCGACCGGCGACGCCAACCCCTGGACGCTGGACAAGGGCGCGGATGGCGTCGCCCGGCTGACCATGCCGGGCTGGGCGCTCTACAACTCGACCTTCGACTGGCGGACCTGGCTGGGCGGCGTGATGGACGACCTGACCGGTGACGGGGCCAGAGGGCTGATCGTCGACCTGCGCGGCAACGAGGGCGGCGAGGACTGCGGCGACGTCATCCTGACGCGGCTGGTCGATCGCGATTTCGCCCCGTCCCGCAGCCAGCGCTTCGTCCGCTATCGCCGCGCGCCGGAGGCCCTGGATCCGTACCTCAACACCTGGGACCGGTCCTTCCTCGACTGGGGCGACCAGGCCGTGGCCGACACGGAGCGCCCCGGCTTCTATCGCCTGACCCGCTATGACGACGGCGAGGCGGCGACGCTCATCCGGCCTGCGGGTCGCCGCTTCACCGGGCCGGTCGCGGTGCTGTGCGATGCCTCCAACTCCTCGGCCACCTTCAGCTTCGCCCAGTCGGTGCAGGAAAGCCGGACCGCGACCCTGATCGGCACCCCGACCGGCGGCAACCGGCGCGGCATCAACGGCGGGGCCTTCTGCTTCCTGCGGCTGCCGGCCTCCCGCATCGAGGTCGACCTGCCGCTGATCGCCAGCTTCCCTGAGGTGCCCCAGCCCGACGCCGGGATCGAGCCCGACCTGCACGTCCCGACCACCGCCGCCGACATCGCCGCCGGCGCCGATCCCCAGATGGCGGCCGCCACCGCCCGCATCCTGTCCGCCTGACCCGGAGCCCCGCCATGACCCTTCGTCTGATCGCCGCCGTCCTGACCCTGCTGATCCTGACGCCCTGCGCCGCCCTGGCCCAGAGCCAGCCGACCGCCACCCAGCTCCGCCTCGGACTCGTCGGCCAGTGGTCGGGCGCGCTCGGCTACCGCGACTACCAGAGCGACCGGATGTTCGAGATCCCGGTCACCACCACCATCACGACGCCCGGCGACGGCGCGACCCAGGTCCGCCAGTCCCTGTTCGACGACGGTCCCGACAAGCCGGTCTGGATCACCACCGTCAGCCTCGACGACCTGGCCGCCGGCACCTCGACCGCCGCCAGCTTTCGCGCCGGAAACGCGCCCGAACTGTCGACCGACACTGTCCGGGTCACGGCCTTTGCCGACGCCACTCACTGGACGCTGGTCTATGCGCGGACCGGCGAGGACGACGACCGGCCGGCCGACATCCGCGTCACCGAGACCCGCGACGGTGACAGCCTGCTCGAGATCAAGGAGGTCCGCCCCGTGGGCTCCGACGACACCGCCTGGCGCTTCCGCAACCAAACCCGCCTGACCCGCACGGGCGACTAGAGGGCCGTCGCCGGTTCGGCGCCGAAGGCGCGACGCAGCAGGGGCCAGATGTTGGACAGGGCCGAGATGAAACCCACCACGCTGGCCACGCCCTGGAACAGCGTCCACACGCTGCCGAACACGGCCCCGGACCGGACCCATTCGTCCAGCGGATACAGCAGTTCGCTGACGCCGATCTGGAAGCCGGCATAGACCTGCGAATACTCGATCGACCGATCGGCGAAGAAGGCGATGACGACCGCCGCCGCGACCGGCGCCCACATCAGCGGCAGGACCAGCACCAGGGCCAGGGCCACGATGACCAGCTTGGTGCCGACCGTCTCCGTGGAGACCAGGGTCGCGATCACGCCGACACCGAGCGCGAGCACGCTCAGGGCCAGCATCACCGGCAGCACCCGGTCGGTCGTGACGATCAGGTCGTCGAACGCCGCCCCGATCAGGATGGCCAGTCCGGCCAGAAGAAACGCGCCCACCCAGGCCGCGCCGTACTGCCCCAGCCGTCGCTTGATATGTCCGATCATCGAAGTGTTCCCGACGCCCCCGCCGGGATCATGCGCGCGCGGCTACGGCAAGTCGACTGACGGAACAGTGATCGCCGGTCTTCAGAACCTGCGCTTGCCGCTGACCGTTTCGAAGAACATCCGCCAGTCGCCCATCAGGCTCCACAGCGGATACTGGAAGGTCGCGGGACGGTTCTTCTCGAAGAAGAAATGCCCGACCCAGGCGAAGCCGTAGCCGATCAGCGGCATGGCCAGGAACCACCAGGCGTTGACGAACAGACCCAGCACCGCCGCCACGATCACCAGCGCCGACCCCACGACGTGGATCCGCCGGCAGGTCCGGTTGGAATGCTCGTGGATGTAATAGGGATAGAAGGCCTCGAACGAGGCGTAGCGTTCACCGGGCGCGGGATGTTCGGTCATGTCGCCGAACGTCCCTCGAAACCGGGGCCCTGACAAGTCAGCCGCCGACACCGCCCCAGATCAGCGCCAGCCCCAGGGTCCCGACCGCGATCCGCCACCAGGCGAAGGGGGCGAAGCCGTGCCTGGAAATGAAATCCAGCAGAAGCCGCACCACAACGAGCGCGGTCAGGAAAGCCGTGATGAAACCGACGGCGATCAGGCCGACGTCCGTGAAATCCAGGTCGTTCCGGCTCTTGAACAGGTCATAGGCCACGGCCCCGCCCATTGTCGGCAGGGCCAGAAAGAAGGTGAACTCCGCCGCCGACCGCTTGTCGGTCCCCAGCAGCAGGCCGCCCGCCACCGTCGCCCCGGAACGCGACACGCCGGGCAGAAGGGCCAGGCACTGGAACAGGCCGATCAGGCCATAGACACGGAAGGGGTAAGTGTTGACGTCGAGATATTTCGGGACCCGCTTCATCCGGTCCAGCGCCAGCAGCAGCACGCCCCCGACGATCAGGGCGATGCAGATGATCACGGGGGTCTCGAAGAAGATCTCCTTGATGATGTCGTACATGAACACCCCGGCGAAGGCGGCCGGCAGGAAGGCGATCACCACGCCGATGATGAAATGGCGCGCCTGGGGATCGTGCGGCCAGCGCGTGGCCAGGGCCCACAGGCGCTGGAAATAGACGCTGATGATGGCCAGGATGGCCCCCAGCTGGATGACGATCTCGAAGGTCTTGCCCTCGCTCTCGAACCCCATGAAGTGGCCGAGCAGCAAGAGGTGGCCCGTGGACGAGACCGGGATGAACTCGGTCAGCCCCTCGACGAGTCCGAGGATGATCGCCGCCAGCCAGTCAGACATGGAATCCCCGAAGTCGCGCCGGGATCACTCTGCTCCCGGTCTCGGCCCCACATAGCGCAGGCGGGCGCGGATAAGCGAGCCGTCTGTGATCTGGTCCAGCGCATGGGCCATCAGCCCGGTCAGCCGCCCCACCAGAAGCACGTCGAGCGCCCCGTCGCGCGGCAGGTCCAGCCGCCGCGCCAGCACCGCCAGGGCGACCGCGAACCCGGCCCGCGACCCGCTGGCCGCCTCGCCTTCGCGCAGGATCGCGAGCAGATCCGCCGGAAGGTCGACCAGCGCCAGCAGGGCCTCGGCCCGCGGATCGCCGTGAGGAAAGCTCTCGCTGCCGAAACCCGGAACCCCGCCCGTCGAGTCCATGTGCCGTCGCGCGGCTCCGGCCGGGTCCCGGCGGGCCTCGACGACATAGGCGATGGCGGCCTTCAGCGTCTGCGCCATGGGCGAACCGGACAGGGCGACCAGGCCGGCCATGGCGGCCCCGGCCGGAGACGCGCCGCCTGATGCCGCCGCGCGGGTGGCCAGCACGGCCGGGTTCAGGTCGTGATCGGCGGCCAGCACCAGGGCCCGCCTCAGGTGCACGCTGTCGCGTTCCAGCATCTTCCAGCCCCGGGCGAGGCGCTGATGGAAGAACAGGCGCGGGCCCGGCCCCGACATGGCGTCGATCACCTCGTTCAGCGCGGTGGCCGCATCGCGTTGCAGGCTGGCGGCGTCGCGCCCCTGCGACGGCGGATCTTCCTCGGCGCGACGCGACAGGGCCGAGAACAGGCGCGCCCGGGGCGAGGCCCCGCCGGCACCGTCCACGCGCACCCCCAGGCCCGCGAAGGGATTGTGGTCGCCGCAGCCCCACAACAGGCGGGCGGTCTCCTCGACCGTCGCGGACTGGGCCCATTCGGCGGCATCGCGGCCGCGGTAATAGATCCGGCCATCGGTCGCCAGGCTGACGGAGGACTGCACCACCGCCTCGCCCTTCACGGCCGGTTCGAACGGCAGGACCTGGCCCGCGACCTCGCCGCCCGAGGTGCCCTTCAGCCGCGCGACGTCCGAGGCGGCGTACAGGCTGCGGCGGGGGTCGCTCGGATCGGGCCGGGCGGTGATCCGCCCGCGGCTGACATAGGCGTAGAGGGTCTGGGTCTTGACCCCCAGCAGCGACAGGACCTCGGCCCGGGGGATCCAGCGATCCGCCGCCTCGTCGATCCGCTCGCCTGCCCCTGGCGCCATCGCAATCGTCCCCGCCGATTAACCAGTTTCATCCGCACCATGGGGCGGTTTCATGACCGGTCTGCTAACACGGGTCCGCGACCACCCGCGTCCTTGGCAACCGGCAGGCGATAGGCGACAAGACCGCCGATGACCTCCCCCGTCGCCCGCCCGCCCCTCGCCGTCCTCACGACCCGTCAGATCACGGCCGTTTCCGTCGGGGTGGCGGTCGTCCTGATCGGCCTGAAGGCGTTCGCCCTCGGCGCTTCGGGATCGGTGTCGATCCTGGCCTCCCTGGCGGATTCGGGGCTGGACCTGATCGCGTCGCTGGCCACCTTCTATGCCGTGCGCTGGGCCGCGCGACCGCACGACGCCACCCATCGCCACGGGCACGGAAAGGCCGAGGCCATGGCCGCGCTGGTGCAGGCCGGCCTGGTGTTCGCCTCGGCCGCCTTCATCGGCTGGGAGGCGCTGATGCGCATCTTCGATCCCTATCCCGTCTCGGGCGGGTCGTGGGCGGTGGGCGTCGTGCTGATCTCGATCGTCCTGACCGGCGGTCTGGTCTGGCTCCAGACCCGGGCGCTGAAGGCCTCGGGGTCGATGGCCGTCTCGGCCGATCGTGCCCACTACGCCGCCGATCTGGCCTCCAGCGTCGTCGTCCTGATCGGCGTGGTGTCCGGGGCGTATCTGGGGGCCCCGGGTCTGGACGCCGCCGCGGGTCTGGTCGTCGCCGTCTGGCTGTTCTGGGGGGCTCTGGGCGTGCTCCGGGAGGCCGGCAACCAGCTGCTGGACCGCGAGGTCCCGGACGCCGACCGGATCGCCCTGACGACCGCCGTCCTCGCCGATCCCCGCGTGGAGGGGGTGCACCAGCTCCGGACCCGCATGTCCGGGACCCGCCTGCTGGCCCAGATGCACATCGATCTGGACCCGGCCCTGTCGTTCGAGGCGTCGCACACGATCGTGGTGGAGGCCGAGCGTCGCATCATCGCCGCCTTCCCCGACGCCGAGGTCCTCATCCACGCCGACCCGCGCGGGGCCCGGCCCGCGGTGCCGGTTTCGCCCTGGGCGTGACGACAGCGTAAACGCGGATTTAACGGGGCGCGGTGCAGGTCAGGCCCATGTCGGCGAGCGTCCTGTTTCATTTTCCCTTCGATCCCGGCTCACGCGCCGCACGCCTGGCGCTGGGCGAGGCGCGCATCGACTGGACCGAGGTGCTGGTCCGCCCGTGGGAGGCCGACTGCCCTGTCGGCGACCTGAACCCCTCCGGCATGCCGCCCGTCCTGCAGGTCGAGGGACCGCCCGCCCTGACCCTGTGCGAGGCACCCGCCATCCTCGGCTGGATCGAGGACGCCCAGAAGACGCCGCTGCTGATGCCGTCGGACGCTGCGGAACGGGCCGAGGTGCGTCGCCTGACCGGCTGGTTCGACCGCCGCTTCACCGACGAGGTCAACGCCGTCCTGCTTCACGAGCGGATGGAGAAGCCGCTGCTGCGTCTCGGCCCGCCGGAAGCCCGGATGCTGCGCGAGGGCCGCGAGGCGCTGAAGCATCATCTGGGGGTGTTCGAGGCCCTGCTGGCCCAGCGCGACTGGCTGGCTGGCCGTCGCCTGTCGCAGGCCGACATCGTCGCCGCCGCCCATCTGTCCACGCTCGACTATTTCGGCGAGATCGCCTGGGCGTCCTGGCCGGGTCTGAAGACCTGGTACATGCGCATCAAGTCCCGCCCCTGCTTCCGCCCGCTGCTGGCCGACCGCTTCCAGGGCCTGGCCCCGGCCCCGCACTACGCCGACCTGGATTTCTGAGCGCAACGCGCTGTTTTCCCTCCCCGGCCGGGAGGATGGTCGGAGCGCAGCGTAGACCGGGTGGGGACGGCCAGGCGACACACCGTGCGGCCTTGCCTTGTCGCCCCCACCCGGTCGCTTCGCGACCACCCTCCCCCGAGGGGGAGGGAGAGGCTATAGGCTCCCCCCATGTCCGACCCCCGCGACATCCTCCGCGTCCAGGCCGCTGGGCTCGGCTTTTCGGTGTGCCGGTTCGCCTCGGCGTCCGAGCCATGGACCGCCGGCGAGCGGCTGGCCCATTTCGTCGCGGCGGGACGGCACGGCGACATGGGCTGGATGGAGACGACGCTGGAGCGCCGCGCCCACCCGACGGCGATGTGGCCCGACGCCCGGACCGCCATCGTGCTGGGCATGAACTATGGCCCCGACGCCGACCCTTTGCCGGAGATGTCGGACCGTAGCGCCGGCTACATCTCGGTCTATGCGCGCGGCGACGACTATCACGAGGTCATCAAGGGGCGGCTGAAGACGCTCGCCGGTCAGGTGGCGGCCAGACTGGGGGCCGAGGTGAAGGTCTTCGTCGATACCGCCCCCCTGATGGAAAAACCCCTCGCCCAGCGCGCGGGCCTCGGCTGGCAGGGCAAGCACACCAACCTGCTCAGCCGCGAGCACGGCAACTGGCTGTTCCTGGGCGTCATCCTGACGGCCGCGGAGATCGAACCCGACGCGGCCGAGGCCGAGCATTGCGGATCCTGCACCGCCTGCCTCACGGCCTGTCCGACGAACGCCTTTCCCGGGCCCTTCCAGCTGGATGCGCGCCGCTGCCTGTCCTACCTGACCATCGAACATGCGGGACCGTGGCCGGTGGAGTTCCGCGCCCTGACCGGCGCGCGCATCTATGGCTGCGACGACTGCCTGGCCGTCTGCCCGTGGAACAAGTTCGCCCAGGGCGGGCGCGAGGCCCGGCTGGCGGCGCGCGAGGCCTCGATCAGCCCGCGCCTTGAGGACCTCGCCGCGCTCGACGACCCCGCGTTCCGCGCCCTGTTCTCGAAAAGTCCGATCAAGCGGATCGGTCGGGACCGGTTCGTGCGCAACGTCCTCTATGCCATCGGCAACAGCGGGGATGCGGCCTTGGTCGCGGTGGCATCGCGTCTGACGGCCGACGCGTCACCGCTGGTCCGGGGAGCGGCCGTCTGGGCGCTGTCGCGCCTGCTGGACGAACGCGCCTTCGCTGACCTACGGCTGTCCGGACAGGCCGGCGAGGCCGATGCCGGTGTCCTCGCCGAATGGGCCCGCGCGGCCTAGACTGGGCCCATGCCCCACTACGCCCGCATCATCGCCATGGTCGTCCTCGGACTGGTCGCCGTCGGCGGGATGGCCTGGCGACTGATCAAGCCGACGCCCGTCCCGCTGTACGAGGAGACGGCGAGGCTGTCCCCCGACATCCGGGGGCACCTGCAGGCCTTGCGGGTCGAGGCCAAGTTCGCGCCCGAAGGCGACTACCCCGGCCCGAAAGGCCCCAAAACCCGCGCCCGGCTGTCGGCGGTGATCGACGACCTGCTGGACGACATCCTGTCGGAGCCCGACGGACCCCTCGAGGCCTCGGACCTGGCCGGACGCCTCGGCCTGGCCGTCGCGGCCGTGTCGAAGCGCACCGAGGCCGACGCCCGCCGCGCCCACGGCTATATGCTGGAGATCTGGTGGATCTTCGGCTTCCGGTCGGCGGCCGGCTATTTCACGCCCGGGGACGGGGCGGGGGTGGTCGACGGATGGGCCGAGCCCCTGCCGCCGGGCTGGACCAGCGCGGATGGACGCGCGGCACCGCTGCAAGGGGCCGTTAACCTGCAAGGCGCACCCTGACGCCCAGGGAGACCGCGATGTCCAGCATGATGACCGCAAGCTACCGCAGCCGCCGGGACCATTTCGAACCCAGCGACAACGATCCCCACGAGCAGCGCCGCCTGCGCGGCCACCTGGAACAGATCGACTACACCGCCTTCGTCTCGAACCGCGAGGTGATCCCGCAGGTTCTGGGGCTGGGCACCCATCATACCGAACCGGCGGCCTTCCAGCGGCTGGCGGTCGCGGCCGCCACCGCCCGCGCCCGCTGGATCGCCGAAGCCCTGAAGCTGACCGAGGGCGGCGTGGCCATCACCGCCCAGGACGCCCAGCGCCTGGCCGGCATGCGCGCCGCCTATGACGAGCTGTCGGAGGCCTACGAGGGCCTGCGCCGGATGGTCGAGCGCGGCTACCTGCCGTATCGCGGGACCGAGCGCTGACCCCCTAGTTCAGGGGCTGGGGCCGGGTCTGGATCGGCGCGTCCGGATCGGTCGCCGGCGCTTCCGCCGCCGTCGGGGGCGGCGCGGCGGGGGCGACGACCAGGGGTGCGGTCTCGATGCGCGGCACGTTGGCCTCGGTGTTCAGACGCGGGGTCAGGGGCGGCGCGACAGACGTCGGCGCGGTTCTGGACGGCGCCGTCGTCGACGAGGGCGTTGATGCGGACGATGCGGCGGGACGCCCGGCCGCCGGCGCAGCCTCAGCCTCAGCCTCAGCACCGGTTTCCGTGACATCGGCCGCGGCGTCCGTCACGGGCACGGCCTCGACCGGCACGATCGGCACCGCAGCCCCCGGTGCCTCGACCGGCGTTGTCGTCGCGTCGACCGGCGCCGGCACGCTCGAGTCCGGCTTCAGGACCCACCAGGCCGCGCCCGCCAGCACCACCGCCACCGCAGCGCCGCCGATCCAGACCGCCGTGGGCACACCCGTCCGGCGTCGAGAAGCCGCGTACGACGGGACGATGGGCTCCGGCACGGCCGCGGCCGCGACGACCGGCGGCCTCAGGGCCCGCGCGGGTCCCGCAGGCTCCGGTGCCGCGATGACCGGCTCGCGCCGGGGTTCGACCGGGACCGAAGGCTCGATCGGAGGGCGGGCGGGGGCCGCCACCGGCGCGGTCGCTGGAGCGGCCTGGGGTGGCGTGGGCTGTGACGGAGCCGGAGAAGCGGCCGGTGCCGGTGCTGCAGCCGGGGCCGCTCTTGGAATCATCGACCCGCTGAGAATCCCGCCCCCGGCGGGACGACCCTGGGCCTGCCCCGCGATCCGGCCGCCGGCGGGCGCCGGAGCCGGTCCCTGCCCGACGGGCGGCGGGCCGACGCGGAACACCTGCTGAGGCGGCCGCGACCAGGTGATCTGGCCCCGCTTGAAGGGCTCGGGCCCCGAGGCTGGGGCGGCACCGGATTCGGGCTTGGGGGAAGGCGTATCGACCATGGCCCGTCTTAGAAGGTCAGGATGTGGCGGTCCAATGACGGATCAGCGAACCTCGACGCCCTTCCAGAAGGCGATGCGGTCCTTGATCTCGGCCGCCGCCGATTTCGGATCGGAGTAGAACCAGGCCGCGTCGGTGTTCTCCTTCCCGTCGACGACCACCGAATGGTAGGACGCCGTGCCCTTCCACGGACAGACCGAGCTGGTCGTCGAGGGCTTCAGCACCTCGGGATTGACCGCGTCGCGCGGGAAATAGTGGTTGCCCTCGACCACCACCGTGTCGTCGGACCGGGCGATTTCGACGCCGTTCCAGGTCGCGGTTGTCATGTCGAAAACTCCATCATGATTTGAGGCGATAGCCGGTCCTGAACATCCAGAAGACGATGCCGAGACAGACGATCAGGAAGCCGAAGGTGGCCAGAACGCTCCAGACGATCCCAACGTCGCCCGAGCCGTAGAAGCTCCATCGAAAGCCACTGATCAGATAGACGACCGGGTTGAACAAGGTGACGGTTCGCCACGCGGGCGGCAGCATGTCGATCGAATAGAAGGATCCGCCCAGGAAGGTCAGGGGCGTCACCACCAGCATCGGGATCATCTGCAGCTGCTCGAACCCGTTGGCCCAGATGCCGATGATGAAGCCGAACAGGCTGAAGGTCGTCGCCGTCAGGATCAGGAAGGTCAGCATCCAGACCGGGTGCAGGATCTGCAGCGGCACGAACAGGGCCGCCGTGGCCAGGATGATCAGACCCAGCACCGCCGACTTGGTCGCCGCCGCCCCGACATAGGCGATGACGATCTCCAGCGACGACACGGGGGCCGACAGGATCTCGTAGATGGTGCCGGTGAATTTCGGGAAATAGATGCCGAAGCTGGCATTGAAGATCGACTGGGTGAAGAGGCTCAGCATGATCAGGCCGGGCACGATGAAGGCCCCGTAGGGCACGCCGTCGATCTCGGTCATGCGCGACCCGATGGCCGAGCCGAACACCACGAAATAGAGCGCGGTCGTGATCACCGGGGTGACGATCGACTGCCAGACGGTGCGCAGCGCGCGGGCCATCTCGAAGCGATAGATCGCCCAGACGCCGTATCCGTTGAACGTCATGTGGCGGCTCCTGCGCGAATGTCCTCAGCCGGTTCGCGGTGCACCAGGCTGACGAAGATGTCCTCCAGCGAGCTCTGGCGGGTGTTCAGGTCCTTGAAGGCGATGCCCTGATCCGACAGGGCCCGAAGCAGCGACGGCACGCCGGTGTGCTCGGCGTTGGAATCGAACTCGTAGGCCAGCTCGTTGCCGTCCGCCTTCAGCGTCAGGTCCCACTGGGCCAGGGCCGGCGGGATGGTGGCCAGGGGGTCCTGCAGGTTCAGGGTCAGGGTCTTCTTGCCCAGCTTCTTCATCAGCTCGGACTTGTCCTCGACCAGGATCAGCTCCCCCTTCAGGATCACCCCCACCCGGTCGGCCATCTCCTCGGCCTCCTCGATATAGTGGGTGGTCAGGATGATGGTGACGCCGCCCTCGCGCAGCTCGCGCACCAGGTTCCACATGTCGCGCCGCAGCTCGACGTCCACGCCGGCCGTGGGCTCGTCCAGGAACAGGATGTCGGGCTCGTGGCTCAGCGCCTTGGCGATCATGACCCGGCGCTTCATGCCCCCGGACAGGGTCATGATCTTGTTGTCCTTCTTGTCCCACAGGCTGAGGGCGCGAAGGGTCTTCTCGATGAAGGCCGGGTTGGGGGCCTTGCCGAACAGGCCGCGGCTGAAGGTGACGGTGGCCAGCACGGTCTCGAAGGCGTCGGTGGTCAGCTCCTGGGGCACCAGGCCGATCTTCATCCGGGCATTGCGATAGTCGGTCTGGATGTCGTGGCCGTCCGCGAGCACGGTGCCGGTGGACGGCGTGACGATCCCGCAGACGATGGAGATCAGCGTCGTCTTGCCCGCGCCGTTCGGACCCAGCAGGGCGAAGATCTCGCCCTTGCCGATCTGCAGGTCGACGGTCTTGAGGGCCTGCAGCCCGGACGCATAGGTCTTGGTCAGACCCCTGATGTCGACGACGGGCGCGGAAGCGGGGTGTGAGGCGGGCGGCATCGGCGCGTCCTGGGAGTTCGGCCGAAGCGCCGTTCTCGCAATATGGCCCATGTCGCGACAGGCTCAAGACGACCGTGAACCCTTTTCCCCGGCCCGGACGTTCAACGGCCCGGCTTGTCAGGATTTCCCATGCGCCATCGGTCGTTCGGTCTGTCGTCCCTCGATCCGCGTCCGGCCCTTACCGGCGCTCTCGCGGGCCTCGGAATCGGCCGCCGGAAGACGCCGGTTCACGATGGGCTGGAGACCATGTCCCGCATCGGGTTCGCGGCCAACGGGGTCGTCTATGTCTCGGTCGGCCTGCTGATCCTGGCGACCGCCATCGGCATGCGCGGCCAGGCCGTCGATCAACAGGGCCTGCTGTATGTCCTGGCCCAGCAGCCTCTGGGGCGGGTCTGGCTGGTCGTGCTGGGCGTCGGCCTGTGGGGCTTCGTCGGCTGGCGCGTGCTGCAGGCGGTGTTCGACGCCGATCGCGAGGGCTCGGACCTGAAGGGCTGGACGGTGCGGATCAGCCAAGGCTTCAGCGGGCTGTTCTACGCTGTCCTGGCCTCGGGGGTGTTCGAGCTGCTGGACGAGGTCGGACCGGCCATGAGGCCCGAAGACATGGCCGAAAACCAGCAGAAAGCGGCCTTGCTGCTGGACCTGCCCTCTGGCGGGGCTCTTCTGATGGCCGTCGGTCTGGGGATCGCCGGCGTCGGGATCGGCAATATCGTCATGGGCGTCGTCAACGACTTCGCCGCCACCCTGTCCTGTTCGAAGACCGTCTGTCGCTGGGTCCTGCCCCTGGCGCGCGTCGGCTATGCGGCGCGCGGCCTCGCCTATCTGCCGCTGGCCCTGTTCGTCACCCTGGCGGGCTGGCGGGCCCAGGCGTCCGAGGTCGAGACCTTCGGCAGCTCGCTGGCGGCGCTTCAGAACCAGCCCGGCGGCGGATGGATGCTGGGGGCCACGGGCGTCGGCATGATCGCCTTCGGGGCCTATGCCTTCGTCGAGGCCCGGTACCGTCGCATCCGCGCGCCGCGCGATCTGAAACCCCGCTGACGCGCCGTGCGCTTTCGCCGCGTCCATTCGGGGAACCCGCGTCGTATCTTCGAGCTTCCTGTCCCGTCCGGAGCCCACACCATGTCGCGCAAAAAATACCTCTCGATCGCCCTGGCGACGGTCGCCGTCGTCGGACTGGCGGCCTGTGCGACGGCGATCCGGCCTGAGCAGGTCCGCGCCCCGCAGCCCGCCCGCGCGGTCGACGCCGAGCGCCTGTACTCGGGCCGCTGGCTCGAGATCGGCCGCCTGCCCATGCGTCTGACCGACGGCTGCGTCGCCGGGGCGTCGTCCTATGAGCTGCGCTCGCCCACCACGCTCGCGCTGCGCGACACCTGCCAGTCGGGCACGCCGACCGGCAAGGAAAAGGCCATCGGTGCCGACGCCACCATTCTGGATCCCGGCACCAACGCCAAGTTCCGCGCCCGCTACTTCGCCGGCTTCGTGACCTGGGAGTACTGGATCCTCGACCACGACGACGACTACACCTGGTTCATCTCGGCGGATCCGACCTTCGACAAGCTCTGGATCTACACCCGCGAGGTCCCAAGTCCTGACGAGCTGGCCCAGCTCGTCGCCCGCGCCGAGGCGCTGGGCTATGATACCAGCCGGCTCGAATTCCCTCCGACCGCCTGATCGACAAGGACACCGTCATGGTCGCTCGCTCCACCCTTGCCGCGTCCGCTGCGGCCATGGCCCTCGTGGCGGGCCTTTCGGCCTGTGCCGCTCCCCCCCTGCTGGCACCCGGCGCGACCTATGGGCCCAACCCCCAGATGGCGGAGCCGCACCGCAATCTGCTGGCCCCCACGGTCAATATCGCGCCCAAGGTCGGCTGGCCCGAGGGCGTGATGCCGACCCCGGCGCAGGGCTTCCGGGTCCAGGCCTTCGCGTCTGGTCTGGATCATCCCCGCTGGCTGTATCGCCTGCCCAACGGCGACATCCTGGTCGCCGAGTCCAACGCCCCGCCCAAGCCCGAGGACAAGAAGGGCGGGATCCGCGGCTGGGTCATGGGCCTGGTCATGAAGCGCGCCGGCGCCGGCGTCGAAAGCCCCGACAAGATCGTCCTGCTGCGCGATACCGACGGCGACGGGGTGGCGGAGGTGAAGACCGACTTCCTGACCGACCTGACCTCGCCCTTCGGCATGGCCCTGGTCGGCGACCGCCTGTTCGTGGCCAATGCGGATGCCGTCGTCGGCTTCCCCTACCAGACGGGACAGACGTCGATCACCGCGGCGCCGACGAAGCTGGCCGACCTGCCCGCGCAGCGGAACCACCACTGGACGAAGTCGCTGGTGGCCTCGGCCGACGGCACGAATCTGTATGTCGGGGTCGGATCGAACTCCAACATCGGCGAGAACGGCATGGAGGAAGAGGTCGGTCGCGCCGCCATCCACGAGATCGACATCGCCACCGGCCAGTCGCGCCTCTACGCCTCCGGCCTGCGCAACCCGGTCGGCATGGCCTGGCAGCCGGACAGCCGGAAGCTCTGGGTCGCGGTCAACGAGCGGGACGAACTGGGCAACGACCTGGTGCCCGACTACATGACGTCGGTCACGCCCGGGGCCTTCTACGGCTGGCCCTACAGCTACTACGGCCAGCACGTGGACACGCGCGTCCAGCCCCAGGACCCGGCCAGGGTCGCCTCGGCCATCGCGCCCGACTATGCCCTGGGGGCCCACACGGCGTCGCTGGGCCTGACCTTCTACGAAAGCACCCTGTTCCCGGCGACCTTCCGCCACGGGGCCTTCGTCGGCCAGCACGGGTCGTGGAACCGCGAGCCCAAGTCCGGGTACAAGGTCATCTTCGTACCCTTCAGCAACGGCGTCCCCGCCGGCGCGCCGATGGATTTCCTGACCGGGTTCCTCAACGACAAGGGCGAGGCGATGGGTCGTCCGGTCGGCGTCCAGACCGACCGTCAGGGGGCCCTGCTGGTCGCCGACGACGTGGGCAATGTGATCTGGCGGGTCTCCCCCGCCGCCTGACGCCACGCATGAAGAAGCCCCCGGTGGAAACCGGGGGCCCCTTCGATGACGACATGACGCCTAGCTGAGCGGGGCGACCGGAATGGCCGGAGCCGGCGGCGTCACGGGCGCGCTGGCAGGAGCCGGCGTGTATGGCGTCGGGCCCGTCGAGACAGCGGGAGCCTGCTCGCGCACCACGGGCGCGGCCTCCACGCTGGCGGCCGGCTGGACCTGACGGGCGCGGACGGCCGGCGGCGGTGCCGGGGGAGCCTCACGCGCCACGGGAGCCGGAACCGACGGCGCGATCACGGGAGACTCGATCGCCGCATTGGACGGAAGCGTCGAGCTTTCCAGAGGCGCGGCGACCGGCGCGGACGCCGGGGCCGACAAGGTCGCCGGCTCTTCAAGGGGCGCACTCGAGCTGCCACCCGACATCATCAGAAGCGCGCCGCCGCCCAGCAGGGCCACGGCACCGACCGGGGCCAGGATCATCCAGGTCTTCACCGACTTCTTCTTGCGCGAGCCCCGCGCATAGCTCGGAACGAAGACCTCTTCAGTCACAGGGCGGTCGATGGCGTTCGATTCTGAATAAGTCACAGACATTGTGTATCCTCCTAAGTCAGGCTCGAATAACCGCCCTCGTCAAACGCGGTTCCTGACAATCGCCAGAGGCCTTCAAGAAACACCAGACCTGCCGCATTGATGTCCGGTTCGCTGCGGAATGGGGCGAAAACTGAGCCGAAGCACCTGCCGGTAGCCAGCGTTGGTGCCTGATCGTCTGAACGCCGCCCGGAAAAACGTTGGTTGCTGGACAGGTCGTCAGGTTTACCTAGCGGTACCCATGCATCGGCGCCACGGCCCTTGCAGAAACACCGGTAATCGCCGTTACGGATTCTCCCGCCGGTTGACCCGGCCCCGCCGGTTGTCCATCACGGTCGCGAACCTTGCACACCAACACGGAGCGATGCCGACCATGGGGCTAGCCGCCAATATCCGACGCGATCTGACATTCGCGGCCGGTCTGCGTCGGTTGCTTCAGCGCATCAAGCCCATCGCGCTGGATAGCGATGTCCTGGTCTGCGACGACTTCGAAGAGGCGGTCGACAAGTTCGGCGACAACGTCGCGCTGGAAGACGAAACCCGCAGCCTGACCTACCGCGAGCTCGACGGCATGGCCAATCGCTATGCCCACTGGGCCCGCAGCCGCGGCCTGCGCCGGTCCGACGTGGTCGGGCTGGTGATGTCGAACCGGGCCGAATACATCGCCGCCTGGATGGGCTTCGCCAAGGTCGGCGTCGCCACCGCGCTCATCAACACCAACCTGACCGGTCAGGCCCTGGCCCACTGCCTCAACATCGCGGGCGTGGCCCAGGTCGTGGCCGACGAGGAGACGTGGCACCGCTGCGAGGAGGCCCGCCCCTTCGTGACCCGGACCATGATGCTGTGGGTCCTGGGCCTGAAGGACGAGGACGAGGTGTCCGAACGGCGCGGCCTGGACAACGCGGTCCGCAGCGGCTCGTCCGTGCGCCCCCAGAAGTCGGTGCGCGACGGACTGACCAACCGCGACACCGCGCTCTACATCTACACCTCCGGCACCACGGGCATGCCCAAGGCCGCGCGCATGCATCACGCCCGGGTCCGCACCTATATGCGCGCCTTCGCCGGCGCGACCGATTCCACGGCGCAGGACCGCGTGTTCAACGTGCTGCCGCTCTATCACTCCACCGGCGGTCTGGTCGGGCTCGGTCCGGCGTTCCTGAACGGCGGCCGACTGATCCTGCGCCGCAAATTCTCGGCCTCCAGCTTCTGGGCCGACGTCAACAAGAGCCAGGCCACGCTGTTCGTCTATATCGGCGAGCTGTGCCGCTATCTGGTGAACTGCCCCGAACAGGACGGCGAGCGCGGTCACAAGCTGCGGCTGGCGTTCGGCAACGGTCTGCGCCCCGACGTCTGGCCCGAGTTCCAGTCGCGCTTCGGCATTCCCAAGATCCTCGAGTTCTACGGCTCGACCGAAGGCAACGTCTCGCTGTTCAACTTCGACGGCAAACAGGGCGCGATCGGCCGGGTGCCGAAGTTCCTGAAGAAGCAGATCAACATCCGCATGGTCGCCTTCGACATCGACACCGAACAGCCCGTGCGGCTGGCGAACGGCTTCTGTCAGGAAGCCCGCGTGGGCGAGATCGGCGAGGCCATCGGCGCGATCGGCGACGACATCCGCCACGACTTCTCCGGCTATGCCGACAAGGCCGCCTCGGAGAAGAAGATCCTGACCGACGTCTTCGCGAAGGGCGACCGCTGGTTCCGCACCGGCGACCTGATGCGCCAGGACTCGGAAGGCTATTTCTACTTCATCGACCGGATCGGCGACACCTTCCGCTGGAAGGGCGAGAACGTCTCGACCGCCGAGGTGGAGCAGCGTCTGACCGAGGCCCCGGGCGTCAAGGAGGTCATCGCCTACGGCGTGCCGGTCCCGGGCGCCGAGGGCAAGGCCGGTATGGTCACGGTGATCGCCGACGGCAGGTTCGCGCCCAAGGAGTTCGGCACCTATGTCGACGAACAGCTGCCGCCCTACGCCCGACCCGTGTTCGTGCGTCTGGCCAAGGCGTTGGAGACCACCGGGACCTTCAAGTACCGCAAGATCGACCTCGTCGCCGACGGCTTCGATCCGGCCCTGCCCGGCCAGGTCTATGTGCGCGGCGGCAAGTCCGGCTACCAGAAGCTGACGGCCGAAGGCTACGAGGCGATCCTGAGCGGCGCGACCCGACTCTAGCCGCAAGGCGACGTTAAGCATTAACCGCCATGCTTGACGCTCCTATCGAGCGCGGACTCCCTCATGTTTCAGATCATCGGCCTGGTTCTGCTGTTCGGCATGGTGTTCGGCAGCTACGCGATCTCGGGCGGCAAGTTCGACGTCATCACCCATGCCGCGCCGCATGAGCTGATGGCGATCGGCGGCGCGGCCGTCGCCGCCTTCCTGATCTCGAACTCGATCGGCGTGGTGAAGTCCTCGCTCGGCGGCATCGGCAAGGCCTTCGCCGGACCCAAGTGGAAGAAGCAGGACTACAAGGACCTGCTCTCGCTGCTGTTCGCCCTGACCAAGACCATGAAGTCCAAGGGCGTCATCGCCCTGGAAAGCCACATCGAAAAGCCCGGCGAGAGCACCATCTTCCAGAAATACCCCAAGGTGCTGAAGGACCATTTCGCCACCGACTTCATCTGCGACACCCTGCGGATGATGACGATGAACCTGGAGGATCCTCACCAGATCGAGGACGCCATGGAAAAGCAGCTGGAAAAGCACCACCACGAAGCCGCCGCGGCCCCCCATGCCCTGCAGGGCATGGCCGACGCCCTGCCCGCCCTGGGCATCGTCGCGGCCGTGCTCGGCGTCATCAAGACCATGGGTTCGATCACCGAACCGCCGGAAGTTCTCGGCGGGATGATCGGCGGCGCCCTGGTGGGCACGTTCATGGGCGTGTTCCTGGCCTATGGCATCGTCGGTCCGCTGGCGGCGCGCCTGCAGGCGATCGTCGACGAGGAGGCCGCCTTCTACAAGATCATCCAGTCGGTCCTGGTCGCCCACCTGCACGGCAATGCGGCCCAGATCTCCGTCGAGATCGGCCGGGGTGACATTCCGTCCAGCGCCCAGCCGTCCTTCCTGGAAATGGAAGAAAGCCTGTCGGCCGCGCCGGCCGAGGCGTAGGCGCCGGCCCCGCCCTCACGGACGATCACGGAGGCGTGTAACCCCGTGAGCCCACGCCGCGTAACCCCGGGCGTCGCTCACGCGCCACCCGCGCGGGCATCATTCCAGAGGGGTTTCCCATGTCCATCCGCAACCTGATCGCCGTCGCCTGCGCCGGCGCCGCCGCCCTGGCCCTGGCCGCCTGCCAGCCGGCCGCCGAAGAGAAGACCGAATCCGCCGAGGGCGCGATGGCTCCGGCCGCCGACGCCATGGCCCCCGCCGCCGACGGCGCGATGGCCCCAGCGGCCGACGGCGCCATGGCTCCGGCCGAGGGCGCGATGGCTCCGGAAGCCGACAAGATGGCCCCTTCGGCCGACGCCATGGCCCCGGCCGCCGACGGTGCCATGGCCCCGTCCAAGCCCGCCGCCTGAGCCTGCGACAGACCGGTCCGGGTCGTGTCCCGGGCCGGTCTGTTCCTGCCAAATCCCGTCGCCCTTCCCCGCCTACGCAGGATCACGAACGCGTGAGGATTTCCCTTGCGGTTTGGCTCACGATCCCGTTATCTCCGGCACAGCGAGGTCTAAAAACTCGCGAAAACCCTAGGGAAGGAACTCTCAAATGCGCATCGTTGCCCTGATTGCCGCCTCGGCCGCCGCTCTGGCCCTGGCCGCCTGCCAGCCCGCCGCCGAAGACAAGGCCGACGCCGCTGCCGCAGACGCGACCGCCGCCGCCGAAACCGCCACGGACGCTGCTGCGACCGCTGACGCCGCCGCCACGGACGCCGCTGCCGCTGCCGGCGCCGCCACCGACGCCGCTGCCATGGCCCCCGCTGCCGACGCCGCGATGGCCCCGGCCCCGGCCGCCGACGCCTCGATGGCTCCGGCCGCCGACAAGCCCGCCGCTCACTAAGACCTTCCGGTCTTTT
This sequence comes from Brevundimonas subvibrioides ATCC 15264, assembly GCF_000144605.1. Taxonomy (NCBI): domain Bacteria; kingdom Pseudomonadati; phylum Pseudomonadota; class Alphaproteobacteria; order Caulobacterales; family Caulobacteraceae; genus Brevundimonas; species Brevundimonas subvibrioides. Next base: position 3,245,761 of record NC_014375.1, read on the forward strand.
GAAGGCATGGACGGGGTCACCCTCGTCCAGGAAAGGGGTCGCCCACGGGCGGCCCCTTTTTCATTGCGCCCCCACCCGCTAAGCCCCGCCGATGAGCCTGCCCCCCGAGCGTGATCCCCGGCTGATCTGGACCGAGGCGGACGAGCCCCGGTCCGGCCGGTTCGGCGACGTCTATTTCTCGGCCGAGGACGGCCTGGCCGAGACCCGCGCCGTCTTCCTCGAGGGCTGCGGCCTTCCCGGCGGCTGGCAGGATCGAGCCCACTACACGATCGCCGAGCTCGGCTTCGGCACCGGCCTGAACATCGCCGCCGTCCTCGACCTCTGGCAGCGCACCCGGACCCCGGGTCAGCGGCTCAGCCTGTTCTCGGTCGAGGGTTATCCGCTCGCCCCGGACGAGGCCCGCCGCGCCCTGTCCCGCTGGTCCGAACTGGCCCCGGCCACCGCCGCCCTTTTGTCCGGCTGGCCCGCCCCTACGCCCGGATTTCACCGGATCGACCTGCCGGGCTTCGGGGCCAGTCTCGACCTCGCCGTCGGACCGGTCGAATGTGCGCTGACCCAATGGACGGGGCGCGCCGATGCCTGGTTTCTGGACGGGTTCAGCCCGGCGACCAATCCCGACATGTGGTCCGAGGATGTCATGGACGCGATCGCCGCCCGGTCGGCCGCGGACGCCCGAATCGCGACCTTCACCGTGGCGGGCGACGTCCGCCGCCGCCTGGCGGACCGCAGCTTCGTCGTGGAGAAGAAACCCGGTCACGGCCGCAAGCGACAGCGGCTGGAGGCGCGCCGCCACGGCGTGCCGGAGCCCGCCCCGGTCCTGCCCCGGATCGCCATCGTCGGAGCCGGCATCGCGGGGGCCTCGGTCGCCCGCGCCCTGGCGGCCCAGGGCGCGGGCGCGGTCCTGTTCGAGACCGTCGGTGCCGCCCCGGCCGCATCCGGCTTTCCGGCGGCGCTGGTCACGCCCCGGTTCGATCTGGGCGACGCGGCGGTGGCCGCCCTGTTCGCCCAGGCGCTGGAGCGGGCCGTGGCCCTGTATCGCGACATTCCAGGGGCGGTGCTGGCCGAGGGCGTGGTGCAGCGCCCGGGCACGGAGCGTGACGCCGCGCGCTTCGCCCGGATCGCCGACCAGCCGATCTGGGCCCCGGATGCCATGCGTCTGGACGACCAGGGCGACCTGGTGATGCGCGACGCCGTGACCGTCGCGCCCGCCGCCATCCGCGACCCCTGGCTTGCCTCGACCCCGGCGGCGGACGGAAGGGTGGCGTCGATCGTCCCGGGTCGCGCCGGCTGGGCCCTGCGCGATGCCCAAGGCGGAACCCTGGCGGAGGCCGACGCCGTCATCCTGTGCGCCGGGGCCGGCAATGCCGCCCTGCTCCCCGGTCTGGCGCTGTCGCCCGTGCGGGGACAGGTGGACTGGAGCCGGCACGATCCGCCCGTCGCGACGGCCTGGGGCGGCTATGTCGCGCCCACGCCCGACGGCGTCCTGTTCGGCGCCACCCACGACCGGGACCAGACGAGCACCGAAGTCCGCGCGGCGGACACGCGGCGGAACCTGGAGACCCTGGCCACGCGGTTCCCGGATCTGGCGGCCGCGATCGATCCGGCCGCCGTCGCCTCCCGCGCCGCGATCCGGGCCACGACGCGCGATCGCCTGCCGGTCTGCGGGGCGGTGCCGGACCGCCCCGGCCTGTTCGTTCTGGGCGGCCTGGGCTCACGGGGGTTCTGCCTCGCGCCCCTGCTGGCCGATCACGTCGTCGCCCTGACCCTCGAGCGGCCCTCGCCGCTGCCGGCCGACATCGCCGCGCGCGTCGCGCCGTCACGCGCGGCCGCTCGCGCCCTTGTGGAACCCCCGGCTTCGCGAGAGGATTGATCTCCCACAGGAGTTCCGCCCATGCGTCGCGCCGCCGCCCTTGCCTGCCTCTTTGCCCTCGCCGCCTGCGCGCCCATGCCGGGCGGTCCCGAAGGGGCGTCGACCGCCGACCGCGGCCAGGCCCGCCCGTGTTTCACCCCGTCCCAGGTCACCAACTTCCGCCAGGGCCGCGACGACCGCAGCATCTATCTGAGGATGCTGAACGGCGATGTGTACGAACTGTCCTCCGGCGGCTGTTCGGACCTGAACTTCACCAATGCGATCCAGATCACACAGGAACTGGGCGACCCGGGGCGGGTGTGCGTCGGCGACACGACCCGCCTGCTGACGGGGGGCGGATCCAATCTGGTGAACATCCCCTGCCGGGCCCGGGTCGAACGCCGGCTGACCGAGACGGAACTGGCGGCCCTGCCCTCGCGCGATCGCCCCTGAGCGGTCTCAGGCCTTCTGGGCGTAACCCAGCCGCTGGTTCAGCTTCTCGATCAGATCGATGGCCGTGTCGGCGATGACCGAACCGGGCGGGTAGACAGCCGCGGCCCCCATGTCGATCAGGGTCTGGACGTCGCCCGGCGGGATGACGCCCCCGACGGTGATCATGATGTCCGGCCGTCCCAGCTTCTCCAGCTCCGCCCTCAGCGCCGGCACGAGCGTCAGGTGACCCGCCGCCAGCGATGAGGCGCCCACGACGTGGACGTTGTTCGCCACGGCATCGCGCGCCGCTTCCGCCGGCGTCTGGAACAGGGGTCCGGCGACCGCGTCGAGCCCCAGGTCCCCATAGGCCGTGGCGACGACCTTCTGGCCCCGGTCATGGCCGTCCTGGCCCAGCTTGGCGATCAGGATGCGCGGCGGGCCGCCGTCGTTCTCGACGAAGGCGGCGACCATGTCGCGGGCGCGGCTGATCTTGGGATTGGTCCCGGCCTCCTTGGCGTAGACGCCCGACACCGTCTTCACCGTCGCGACATGACGGCCGAAGGCGGCCTCCAGCGCATCGGACATCTCGCCGACCGTGGCATGGGCGCGCCCGGCGCGGACGCAGAGCTCCAGCAGGTTCTCCGACCCCCTGGCGCCCTCCGTCAGGGCGGTCAGGCCGGCCTGGCATTTCGCCTCGTCGCGTTCGGCGCGGAGGCGTTTCAGCTTCTCGATCTGGGCCGCCAGCACGGCGGCATTGTCGACCTTCAGCACCGGAATGTCGTCCGGCGTGTCGTTCAGATAGCGGTTCACGCCGACCACGGTCTGCTGGCCGGTGTCGATCCGGGCCTGGGTCCTGGCCGCCGCCTCCTCGATCCTCAGCTTGGGGACGCCGGCCTCGATCGCCGCTGCCATGCCGCCCAGCGCCCGCACCTCGGCCATATGCGCCCGGGCGCGTTCGGCCAGGTCGTGGGTCAGCCGCTCGACGAAGAAGCTGCCGCCCCACGGGTCGATGACCCTGGTCAGCCCGGTCTCCAGCTGCAGCAGCAGCTGGGTGTTGCGCGCGATCCGGGCCGAGAAGTCCGTCGGCAGGGCCAGGGCCTCGTCCAGCGAGTTGGTGTGCAGGCTCTGCGTCTGTCCACCCGCCGCCGCCATGGCCTCGACCATGGTGCGCGGCACATTGTTGAACACGTCCTGGGCCGCCAGCGACCAGCCCGAGGTCTGGCAGTGGGCGCGCAGCGACAGGCTGCGCGGGTCCTTCGGCGCGAACTCGGCCTGCACCGCCTCGGCCCACAGCAGGCGACCGGCGCGCAGCTTCGCCACCTCCATGAAATAGTCCATGCCGATGGCCCAGAAGAAGCTCAGGCGCGGCGCGAACCGGTCGACGTCCATGCCCGCGGCGACACCGGCCCGGATGTATTCCAGCCCGTCGGACAGGGTGTAGGCCAGCTCCAGGTCGGCGGACGCCCCCGCCTCCTGCATGTGATAGCCGCTGATCGAGATGGAGTTGAACTTCGGCGTCTCCTGCGCCGTCCAGGCGAAGATGTCGGCGATGATCCGCATCGAGGGCCCGGGCGGATAGATGTAGGTGTTCCGGACCATGAACTCCTTGAGGATGTCGTTCTGGATGGTCCCGGTCAGGGCGGCGTGCGCGACGCCCTGCTCCTCGGCCGCCACGACATACAGGGCCAGGATCGGCAGCACCGCGCCGTTCATGGTCATCGACACCGACATCTGGTCCAGCGGGATGCCGTCGAACAGGGTCCGCATGTCGAGGATGGAATCTATCGCCACCCCCGCCATGCCGACGTCGCCGGCGACGCGCGGATGGTCCGAGTCGTAACCCCGGTGCGTGGCCAGATCGAAAGCGATCGACAGCCCCTTCTGCCCCGCCGCAAGGTTGCGGCGATAGAAGGCGTTGGAGGCCTCGGCGGTCGAGAAGCCGGCGTACTGGCGCACGGTCCACGGATTGGACGCGTACATGGTCGGATAGGGGCCCCGCACGAACGGCACGAACCCGGGCAGGCCGTCGGTGAAGGTCAGGTCCGCGATGGCCTCTGGTCCATAGGCGGGGGCGATGTCGATGCCTTCGGGCGTGCGGACCGAGGCGCGGTCGAGGGCGCCGTCCAGCGGCGACAGGTCGAGCGGGGCCTTGGTGAAATCGGGCGTGTTCATGCCGCTTCTCCCTCGAAGGCCTCGGCCCAGCGCAGCGGCGGCAGGGGCGGACAGCGGTCGCCGCCGGTGGCGGGCGATTCCGGGACGGAGGCTTCGACGGAGACCGGTCGGACGTCGGCATCGACGAACTTCGTCACCCCCACCATCTGTCCGCCACCGTCCGCCAGGACCGCCTTTCCGGCTGCCCGGGACGCCGCGACCCGCGACTGGAGGGCTCCGCCCCGCAGGGAGGCGACGATGCCGCCTTCCCGCTCGATCCGCTGGAACTCGGCCCAGCCGGCCTCGGCCAGATCCCGCGTGCGGTGATCCAGATACCATGAGCCCGCCGCCGGATCGGCGACGCGCCCGATGTGCGCCTCTTCCATCAGGATCAGCTGGGTGTTCCGCGCGGCGCGCCGAGCGAAGGCATCGGGCCGCCCCGCCGCGCGGCTGAACCCGTCCAGCACCACCGCGTCCGCCCCGCCGACGGCCCCGGCGAACCCGGCCGCCGTCAGCCGCAGCAGGTTGGGCCAGGGATCCTTGGCCGCCAGCATCCGCCGTGACGACCGCGCCTCGATGCGGGCCGGCGTCTCATGCCCGAAGGCCTTGCTGATCGACCGCCAGATCAGCCGCAGCGCGCGGACCCTGGCGAGGCTGTCGAAATATTCCGCGTCGACGCTGACGCCCAGCACCGTGCCGGAAAGCGCCCGCTCGACCGGGAGGCCGGCCGCGACCGCCGCCTTCACATAGGTCGCCGCGGCCGCGGCGGCGAAGCCGAGCTCCTGCCCCGCCGAGCCGCCGGCCTCGTGCGCCGCCCGGCCCGTGGCGAGGAAGAAGGTCGCCTCCGGATAGGCCCCGGCATGACGCGCCGCCGTGTTCGCCGCCAGTTCGACATGCGCCTCGATCGGGCGCGGCGATCCGCCCGCCGCCGCGAAGGCGGTCAGGGGGTCCATGTGGAACATCAGCAGGGCGCGAGGCGCGCCCTTGGCCACGACCGCCAGGGCGTTGGCCGCATCCGGCCCGTCGATCCCGGCGTCCAGCGCCACGGGGGCCAGCTCCACCGCCACCCCGGCCAGGGCCCGGCCCAGCGGTTCGGAATCCGCCAGCACCGCGCCCGACAGGATCACCGACGCCGCCCCGCCCTCCAGGTCGCCCAGCACCGTCGCGTTCACGGCGTCCGGGTCGTCGCCCTCGACCTGGGTGCGCAGGTCCCAGGCGCGGCCGTCGGCGTCCGATGCGCGCGGCGCGAAGACCGCCTCGCTCGCATTGGCCCGGCCGTACAGCGGCCGCGTCGTCAGGTGGTCGGCGTCCAGATGCACCAGTCCCTCGACCGGCTTGCCCTTCAAGGCCTTTTCCGCCTCGACGCGCCAGTCCGCGGGCGACGGGATCGGGAAGGTCTGGGTCAAGGCGCACTCCGGCAAGGCAAGGTCCGCCCTTTTGCGACCCTCCTGCGGCTCCGTCCAGTGTCGCGACGCCTCGGCACCCCGGCGACCCTCCGGGCACGACCGAAATCAGGAATTATTTCCTAGCGACCTCTTGCCGCCGCTGCGAGCGTCGCCAATCTACGCCTCGGGTCTTTGACATTCGAGCGGGGTACAGCCGGGGCGTCCGGCGTGCCATTTCCGATAATCTGGCACGCCGGGGCCCGGCCGCTTTCATAACCCTCTGAAATCCCGACGCCTTCGCGGCACCTGGCAGGTCTGGCACCCGCTTTTCGGGCCCCGGCCTGCCAGGGTCTAGACCTTGGCGGGCGCGTATTTCGGCGAGAGGATGTGGATGACCAGCAGGGCCACCAGATAGGCCGAGGCCGCCACGACGAAGATGGGCGTGTAGCTGCCGATCTGGTCGAGGACATATCCGGCGTATTTGGCCATGGCCATGCCGCCGAAACCGCCGATCATCCCGCCGATGCCGACGACCGATCCCACCGCCGAGCGCGGGAAGACGTCGCCCGGCATAGCATAGAGGTTGGCCGAGAAGCCCTGGTGCGCGGCGGTGGCGATGCCGATGATCAGGACCGCGACCCACAGGTTGGCGGCCATGCCGGCGAAGGCGACGGGCAGCACGGCGATGGCGCAGATCAGCATGGTCAGCTTGCGCGCGGCGTTCAGGCTCATGCCGCGCTTCAGGAACTGGCTGGACAGCCAGCCGCCGCCCACCGACCCGACGTCGGACAGCAGGTAGATGGCGATCAGCGGCGGGCCGAAGGTCAGGATGTTCAGGTCGTAGGTCTTCTGCAGGAAGCCCGGCAGCCAGAACAGGAAGAACCACCAGATCGGGTCGATCAGGAACTTGCCGAGCGCATAGGCCCAGGTTTCCCGGACCATCAGCAGCTTCAGCCAGCCGATCTTGTGCACGGGGTCCGGCGCGTCCTGGGCGATCCAGTTCAGCTCGGCCGGGGTGACGCGGCTGTGCTCGCCGGGGCGCTTGTAGACCGCGAACCAGATCGGCACCCAGATGAAGCCGGCGACGCCGACGATGATCAGGGCCATCTGCCAGTTGGGCTCGGCCACCGTGCCCAGCCAGATCGAGGCGATGAAGGGAATGATCAGGGGCGTGATGATCGCGCCGATGTTGGTCCCGGCGTTGAAGATACCGACGGCGAAGGCGCGTTCCTTCTTGGGGAACCACTCGGTCACAGCCTTGATCCCGGCCGGGAAGCCGCCGCCCTCGCCGATGCCCAGGGCGATCCGGGCGAAGATGGCGGTGTTCAGGCTGCGGATGCCCGCGTGGGCGATGAAGGCGATCTGCCAGATGATGAAGGCCAGACCGAAGCCCCAGCGCGCCCCGATCTTGTCGACCAGTCGCCCCCACAGCAGATAGGAGATGGCGTAGGAGGCCTGGAACCAGAAGACGATGTCGGCATAGTTGGTCTCGGTCCAGCCGAACTCGTCCATCAGCGTGGGTTTGAGAACCCCCAGCGCCTGCCGGTCGACGTAGTTGATGACCATGGCCGCGAACAGCAGCCACACCACGACCCAGCGATACTTGCCGGCGGGCGGCTGGATCTGGATCGGTCCGTCCGTCTTGGCAGTGGCGTCTGTCATAAGCCCCGTCCTTACTGTTTCCGCATCCTGACCCGCCTTGTCACCGCGGACGCGGCGCGACGGGTTCCGGAAGGATTGATCAAGCGCCGGCCGTGATGACCGTGCAATGGATTTCGCCCACGCCCGAGAAGGCGCAGACCGAGCGGGCCCCGATCTGGACCTGGTGCACCCCGGTGACCGCCCCGGTGGAGATCAGCGTCCCCTCCGCGACCGGCCGTCCCCGGCGCGCCAGGTGTTCGATCAGGAAACGGACCGATTCCAGCACGCCCATGGGAATGGAGTTGGCCGTGCCCGTGCCGATGACGGTCCCGTCCACGGTCGTCTCGACCTCGATCCCGTCCAGCCGCGCGGCCCAGTCCTCGATCTCGGGACCCAGCACCAGCCCGCCGTTGTTGCCGAAGTCGGAGGCCACCACGGCCGAGCCGAGGTCGTTGATGGTCGACAGGGGGCTGCCCGCCAGTTCCACGCCGATGTGCAGGGCGGCGATGCAGGCGGTCGCTTCCGCCAGGGTCCAGTCGGTCTTCGCCGGATCGACCTTGCCCACACGGGCCACGAACTCCGCCTCCACCGCCGCGAAGCCGCCGACGATGGCAGGCAGCGGCGTGGGCTCGGCACCCGCGTGCCAGAAGTTGCGCCTGAAGATCGGGCCGGCCAGTCGCCTGGCGTCCAGGGCAGGCTGGAGCGCCGGCGGCACCATGCCAACCTTCCAGCCGATGATCTCGTCGGGGAACAGCCCGATGGCCGCCTCCTGGGTCGCATAGGCCTCGGCCATGCTGGTCGGCGCGACGCCCGGATAGTCGTCGAATCCGCGGAAGTTCAGTCGCGCGTCGACGAACCGCCCGGCGATATCCGCGGCGGTGTCGCCACGGCGGGTGACGTCGGCGGCGCTCATGCCCTGACCGTCCAATGATGCTGAATGCCCGTCACGCGCCGTCCCAACATGCTGCCTGCTGCCGGTCTTGATGCCGGATCGGGAATAACTGACGGGGAAGGTAACCGGTGTCAACGGCCTTGCGAGCCCGACGGTGGCCATGGCATCCGGAGCAACACGGCTGTAAGGCAGACAGCTGAACAGGAAGAGGTCGAGCTTGGCCGACGACGACACTGCCCCGGCACCCTCCGGACTGAAGCCCGGCAAACGGCCCACGATCAACGACGTGGCCCGGATCGCCGGCGTATCCAAGAAGACCGTCTCGCGCGTCATCAACCTGTCGCCCTTCGTGCGCGAGGAAACGCGGGTCAAGGTCACGGCCGTCATCGACGATCTGGGGTTCGTGCCCGACCTGCAGGCGCGTGGCCTCGCCTTCCGGCGCTCGTTCCTGGTCGGGCTGATCTACGACAACCCCAGCCCCAACTATGTCGTCAACATGCAGCAGGGCGTGCTGGACGCGCTGAAGGGGTCGGGCCTCGAACTGGTCGTGCATCCCTGCTCGCGCCAGTCCGACACTGTCGTCGCCGACATCCGGGCCTTCGTGGAGCGCCAGAAGCTGTTCGGCGTGATCCTGCCGCCGTCGGTGTCGGAGGACGAACGCGTCATCCAGACCCTGCGCGACCTGGACTGCCCCTATGTCCGCATCGCCTCGATCTCGCTCGACGCGCCCGGAGCGATGCTGGTCACGAACGACCATCTGGGCGCGGCCGAGGCCGGACGGCATCTGGCCGACCTGGGCCACACCCGCATCGGCTTCATCTCGGGACCGGCCTCCTTCCGCTCCAGCGCCGTTCGCGGCGGCGGCTTCCGGGAAGCCCTGGCCGAGAAGGGCGTGGCGCTCGACGATCGTTACGTCGCCGAGGGGGCCTATACTTTCGAATCGGGGGTCGAGGCCGCCATGGGCCTGCTGGCGCTGGATCCGCGTCCGACCGCCATCTTCACCGGCAACGACGAGATGGCGCTGGGCGTGTTCAAGGCCGCGCGCGACATGGGGCTGGCCATTCCGGACGACCTGTCCGTCGTCGGCTTCGACGACCTGCCCATGGCCTCGCGCGTCTGGCCGAACCTGACCTCCGTCCGCCTGCCGATCCGCGACATGGGCCGGATGGCCGCCGAGAAGCTGCTCGCCCCCATGCGCGGCATCGACCCGGCCCGTCTGGAACAGCCCGAGGTGCGACCGTCGCTGGTGGTGCGGGAGTCGGCCAGGCGGCTGGGAGCCTGAGCGCTCTCCAGCCGCCCGCAGCTATCAGGCGTTTTCGAGCGCCTTCGTGCCCACCAGGCCCTTGATGTAGTCGCGGATGCCCGCGTCGGTGGCGTTGGCGAAGAAGTATTCCTGGAACTTCTCACCGGCGATCGTGGCCTTGAGCAGGTCCTGATCGACGTTCTTCAACACCGTCAGCATGTCGTGGCAGGTGACGGCCTTCAGATCCTTCAGGATGCCGCGGTTCTTGCGCATGATCTCGGCCCGCTCCTTGGGATAGCCCAGACCGCGCTCGCCCTCGAACAGCTTGCGATAGACGTCCTGCAGGTTCAGCTCCGCCGCCCAGCCGAACCCCTTGGCGTAGGGCATGGCGATGGCGTTGCCGTCGTTGATCTGGCCGAACAGGAAGGCGTCAGTGGGGTCGATGATAAGGCCGCAGAACACGCCCGGCATCGCATTCGCGGCCAGCATCGAGCCCGTGCCCGTGCCGCAGCCGGTGACCACGAAATCGGCCGCGCCCGAGTTCAGCAGGATGCCGGTCAGAAGACCGTTCATGATGTACGTCAGCGAGGCCTTATCCTCGGGGGTGTACATGCCGTAGTGGAACACCTCGTGGCCCAGCGGCACGGCGACCGCGTTCAGGGCGTCGTGGACAATGGCGCTCTTAGCGGCCTGGCTGTTCTCGATGATCAGGGCGATTTTCATGGGGTGTCCTCTTCGCAGGTCTGTGGGGTTGCAGACGCTTTACTCCGTCGCGCGATCATTTGCATCTGGTTTTGACACCGGTTACCACACGTCGCAAAGACCGGTCGGCGGATCGGGGTATGCTAGACGGGAGGCTTATCCCGTGCACAGCTGAAGTGGTGACAATGACCCATCCTTTCAACCTGACCGGCAAGGTCGCCCTCGTCACCGGCGGCAACACCGGCATTGGCCAGGGCATCGCCCTGGCTCTGGCCGACGCCGGGGCGTCGATCGCGTCGGTCGCGCGGCGCGCGTCGGACGACACGGTCGGGCAGTGCCTTGCCAAAGGGGTGAAGGCCCTTTCGATCGAGGCCGACCTGGGCTCCCTGGAGCCGATCGCGCGCATCGTGGAGGAGGCGACCGCCGGCCTCGGCCCCGTCGACATCCTGGTCAACAACGCCGGTATCATCCGTCGCGCCGACGCCGTCGACTTCACCGAGGAGGACTGGGACGCGGTCCTCAACGTCAATCTGAAGTCGGTCTTCTTCCTGTCCCAGGCCGTGGTGCGCGACATGATCGCCGGCGGGCGCGGCGGCAAGATCATCAACACCGCCTCCATGCTGTCCTATCAGGGCGGTATCCGCGTGCCCTCCTATACGGCCTCCAAGTCCGGCGTCGCCGGCCTGACCAAGCTGATGGCCAACGAGTGGGCCAAGCACGGCATCAACGCCAACGCCATCGCGCCCGGCTATTTCGCCACCGACAACACCCAGGCGCTCCAGGACGACCCGGTCCGGTCGAAAGAAATTCTCGGCCGCATCCCCGCCGGACGCTGGGGCCAGCCGTCCGACATCGGCGGGGCGGCGGTCTTCCTGGCGTCGTCCGCCTCGGATTATGTGCAGGGCATCACGCTTCCGGTTGACGGCGGCTGGCTCGCACGCTGATCAGCGGCTAGCGTGACGGCATGACTCGATCGACCTCCGGCCGCCGTATCCTGTGCTTTGGCGAGATGCTGCTGCGTCTAACCCCCAACGACGGCGAGCTTCTGATGCAGTCGCCGGGCCTGACCGCCCGCCCCGGCGGCGCGGAGGCCAATGTCGCGGTGTCCCTCGCGCGGTTCGGTGCCCCGGCCGCCCTCGCCACCGTCCTGCCCGACAATGCGCTGGGGCACGCCGCCCGTGACGAGGTCAGGAAGCATGGCGTCGACACCGCCGGCGTCCAGTTCCGGCCCGGCCGGATGGGGCTGTACTTCCTGACGCCCGGCGCCGTCCGTCGTCCGTCGGAAGTCCTGTACGACCGCGCCGGCTCGGCCTTCGTCCAGCATATCGACGGGGCGATGGACTGGCCCGCCCTGCTGGACGGCGTGGAGTGGCTGCATCTGTCCGGCGTCACACCCGCCACCGGCCCGAACGGGTCTGCCGCGGCCCTCGCCGCCATCGCCGCCGCGACCGCAGCCGGGGTGAAGGTCAGTTTCGACGGCAATTTCCGGGGCAAGCTGTGGGCCGAATGGGCCGGCGATCCGCCTCGCGTCCTGGGCCAGATGCTGGCCGGCTCCAGCCTCGCCTTCGCCGACGACCGCGACTTCGCCCTCGTGCTGGGTCGACGCTTCGACGACCCCGATCCCGCCCGGCGCCGCCGCGCCGCCGCAGCGGCCGCCTTCGAGACCTGGCCGTCGCTGGAGCGCATCTGCTGCACCCTGCGTGTCAACGACAGCGTGCAGGATCAGACCCTGTCGGCCGTCATGATCACCCGGGACGGCGAGCGCCACGCTGCCCCCATCGCCCTGACCGGGGTCGTGGACCGCGTTGGTGGCGGCGATGCCTTCGCCTCGGGCGTCCTGTTCGGCGTCTGGAGCGGCTGGTCCAACGACGAGGCGCTGGCGTTCGGTCTGGCTGCGGCCGGGTTGAAGCACTCGGTCCCGGGCGATTTCAACCTGTTCGACGAGAGCCAGGTACGCGCCGCCATGTCCGCCGAAGGCTTCGACATCAAGCGCTAGGTCACCCCTAGGAAACCGGTGTCATCGGTGTATCTTGCGGGCAGCGGTCGTCAGAACCGCCCCTGCAGGAAACGACCGGAGTTCCCCATGTCTGTGTCCATGTCGCGCCGTGCCGTCCTCGCCTCGGGGGCCGCGCTCGCCACCCTGACCGCGGCTGGTCCGGTCTTCGCCCAGGCCACCCCCGACCGCGCCACCCTGCTGGCCACCATGAAGCGCGCCACCGCCTTCATGACCGACGAGGTCGCGGTGGGCGGCGGCTATGTCTGGCAGGTCCTGCCCGACTTCTCTCGCCGCTGGGGCGAGCTGGAGGCCAAGCCGACGATGATCTGGGTCCAGCCTCCGGGTACCGCGACCGTGGGTCATGTCTACATGGACGCCTGGCATGCCACCGGCGATGAGCAGTTCTACGACGCCGCCAAGGCGTGCGCCGACGCCCTGATCGCGGGCCAGCACCCGCGCGGCGGCTGGAACTACGTCATCGACACGGCAGGCGAGGACAGCCTGAAGGACTGGTACGAGACGATCGGCGGCAACGCCTGGCGGCTGGAGGAATTCCAGCACTATTACGGCAACGCGACCTTCGATGACGCCGGCACGGCCGAAGCCTCCCAGTTGCTGCTCCGCGTCTATCTGGAGAAGCGCGAGCGCAAATATCGTGCCCCGCTCGACAAGGCGATCCAGTTCGTCCTGGACGCCCAGTATCCCAACGGCGGCTGGCCCCAGCGCTTCCCGTTCGTGGAAGGCGCGGGCGGCCTTCACGGCAACCCTGACTACACCCCCTACATCACCTTCAACGACGATGTGGCCGGCGAGAACATCGAGTTCCTGCTCTATGCCCACCAGGCGCTGGGCTCCAACGACCGACGCCTGGTCGACGCGATCCAGCGCGGCATGGACATCTTCGTCGCCACCCAGCAGCCCCTGCCCCAGCCCGCCTGGGGCCTGCAGCATTTCCCCGACACGCTGAAGCCCGCCCCCGCCCGCACCATCGAGCCACGGGCCTTCGCCACCCACACCACGGCGACGAACATCCGCTCCATGATCGGCTTCTACAAATTGACCGGCGACCGCAAATTCCTCGCCCGGCTGCCCGAGGCGCTCGACTGGCTGGATCAGGTGAAGACGCCGCAAAACCTGATCGCGCCGGGCCGCACGCATCCGACCTTCATCCTCGAGGGCTCCAACACCCCGGTCTATATCCACCGCAAGGGGTCCAACATCCGCAACGGCCGCTACTACGCCGACGACAATCCCAATAACCTGATCGTCCACTACGGCTCGTTCCGGAACCTCGATACCGCCGCCCTGCGTGCCGAGTACGAGGCGGCCGCGGCAATGACGCCCGAGTCCGTCATCGCGACCTCGCCGCTCAAGGCCCGCCCCGGCACCCGCGCCCTGCCCAAATATTTTACCCTGAAGGACGTCAGCATCTGGGACATGGGCACCGAGGGCCGGCGCCCCCGCCCCGTCGCCCCGACCCGGGCGGCGGAACTGGCCGGCACCCTGAACGCGCGCGGCTACTGGCCCAGCCTGCTGACGACCACTTCCAACCCCTACGTCGGCCCCTCCCCCGAGGCGGTCACGGGCGGCGAGTATCAGACCACGCGCGTCGGCGACCTGTGGGACACCTCGCCCTACACCACCGATTTCCCGGTCGAAGGCATCTCGACCCAGACCTTCATCACCAACATGGGCGACCTGATCGAGGCGCTGCAGGTCGCGTCGTGATGGGCCTCGACCGACGCCGCGTCCTGGCCGGGCTGGGTGCCCTCCCCATGGCCGGCTGCGCGTCCTTTCCCGGTCCCGACCGGCCCAGGACGACGGTCTGGCGGTTCGGCGACCTCGCCAGCATCGACGCCCCCCTGACGATCGAGGGCGCGCCACGGCCGGTGGCGGGTCCGGCCTCGGTGCCGGGAGGCGCGCTTCAGTTCGACGGCGTGGACGACGCCCTGTTCATCGACCGGCACCCCCTGGCCGGGGCCGCGACCTTCGCCTTCGAGGCCGTCTTCCGCCCCGATGGCGGAGCGATGGAGCAGCGCTGGCTGCACCTGCAATCCGACGAGGACGTCCCTGCCGGCCAGACCCCGGTCGGCACGCGCTTTCTGTTCGAGATCCGCGTCTATGGCGACGCATGGGCGCTCGACGCCTTCGTCAAGGGACCGACCTACAACCAGACCCTGCTGTTTCCCGACAAGCGCCACCCTGTCGGCCGCTGGTACCACGTAGCCCAGACCTATGACGGCACGACCTACCGGGCCTTCGTCGACGGAGAACTCCAGGGCGAGGCCGCACTCGCCTTCACGCCCCAGGGACCCGGGCGCGCCTCGGTCGGCACGCGGATCAACCGGGTCAACTATTTCAACGGCGCCATCGCCGAGGCACGATTCACCCCGCGCTTCCTGCGACCGGACCAGTTCACCGGCCTCAATCCGGCATGAAAAAGGGCCCCGACGTTTCCGCCGGGGCCCTTTCAGATAGCGGGGCTCAAGTAGGCCAAGGGCCGGTAGCCCCAGGCATCATGCCTCGTCGGTCGTCTTGTCGGCCGAGCCGGTGACCGGAACCACGGCGCCCTTGGCGGGGCGGACGGTCTGGCGTTCGGCGATACGGGCCGACTTGCCGCGACGGTCGCGCAGGTAATACAGCTTGGCGCGCCGCACGACGCCGCGACGCTTCACTTCGATCGACTCGATGTTCGGCGACAGGATCGGGAAGACGCGCTCGACGCCCTCGCCGAAGGAGATTTTCCGGACGGTGAAGTTCTCGTTCACGCCGCCGCCGGCGCGGGCGATGCAGACGCCTTCGAAGGCCTGGACGCGCTCGCGCTCGCCTTCCTTGATCTTGACGTTGACGCGCAGGGTGTCGCCGGGCTGGAAGACCGGGATCGCGCGCACGGCGATCAAACGGGCTTTTTCTTCCGCTTCGAGCGTCTGAAGGATGTTGGCCATGGTTCTATTCTCCTCGGGCTTTGGCGCCCTTTAGCTTTGATTTGGCGGAGGGTTCCGCAGGTCTTGTTTCCAGATGCGCCGCCCAGAGGTCTGGGCGTCGTTCCCGGGTGGTCTCTTCCCGTTGCGCCTGTCGCCACGCCGCCATCTTGCGATGGTCGCCGGACAACAGGATCTCCGGGATGTCGATCCCCTCGAACGTCCGCGGTCGCGTGTACTGCGGATGCTCCAGAAGACCGTCCTCGAAGCTTTCGGAGGACAGGCTTTCGGCCTGGCCCAGAACGCCGGGGATCAGTCGTACGCACGCCTCGATCGCCACCATCGCCGCTGCCTCGCCACCGGCCAGGACCGCATCTCCGACGGAGACCTCCTCGAACCCCCGGGCGTCGAGCACCCGCTGGTCCACCCCCTCGAACCGGCCGCAGAGGACGACGATGCCGTCCGCCTTTGCCCAGTCTTTCACGCGCGCCTGCGTCAGGGGTCGACCGCGTGCGCTCATGTACAAAAGCGGCCGGGGCGACCCTGTCAGGCTGTCGAGAGCCCGGGCCACCACGTCCGCTTTGAGTACCTGTCCGGGGCCGCCACCCGCGGGGGTGTCGTCCAGGAAGCCGCGCTTATCTTCGGAAAAGTTCCGAATGTCCACCGTTTCCAGCGCCCACAGGGCCTTCTCGCGCCAGGCCGTGCCGATTAGCGATACGCCGAGCGGCCCGGGAAACGCCTCGGGGAACATGGTCAGGACGGTGGCGGTGAACGGCATGGGGGCCGTTTAGCGCAGACAATCCTCCACCGCGAGCGAAGCGATGCGGGGGAGGATTAGTCCGGGTGGCCACCCCCCGCCGCGATCCAGGCGTCGACCTGTTCCTCCAGCACGTCCAGCGGCACCGAGCCGGAACCCAGCACCACGGAATGGAAGTCGCGGATGTTGAACCGGTCCCCCAGCGCCGTCCGGGCCCGCTCGCGCAGCTCCAGGATTTTCAGCTCGCCGACCTTGTAGCTGGTCGCCTGGCCCGGGCCGGAGATGTAGCGGTTCACCTCGAGCCGGATGTCGCGCTCGCTCAGCAGCGAGTTCTGCCGGAAATACTCGACCGCCTGGTCGCGGCTCCAGCGCTTGGAATGGATGCCCGTGTCCAGCACCAGCCGCACCGCCCGCCACAGCTCGGTCGAGAGCCGCCCGAAGTCCGAATAGGGGTCCTGGTAGAACCCCATCTCCTTGCCGAGCTTCTCGGCATACAGCCCCCAGCCCTCGGCATAGGCCCCATAGATGCCATATCGCCGGAACCGCGGCAGGCTCTCCATCTCCTGGGCATAGGCGACCTGGAAATGGTGGCCAGGCGCGCCCTCGTGATAGCTGATGCCCTCGATCTGAGGACGCAGCACCTGGGTCATGTCCGACAGGTTGACGTAGTAGATCCCCGGCCGCGAGCCGTCGGCCGCCGGCTCGTTGTAGAAGGCGATGCCGGTCGAGGCCTCGCGCCAGGCCTCGACCGAGCGGACCTCCAGCGCGGCCTCGGGCAGGTCGCTGAACCACTGCGGCGCGACCGCCATGACCTGGGCGATGAAGGCGCGGCTGTCCTCCAGATACTGCGCCTTGCCTTCGGGCGTGTTCGGATACTGGAAGCGCGGGTCCGTCTTGATGAAGGCGAAGAAGTCCTGGAGCGTGCCCTCGAACCCGACCTGGGTCTTGATGACCTCCATCTCGGCCTGGACGCGCGCCACTTCGGACAGGCCGATCTGGTGGATCTGGTCGGCGGTCAGGTCGGTGGTCGTCGAGGCCCGCAGGCGCTGGCTGTAGTAGGCGTCACCGTCCGGCAGCCGCCACACGCCGTCGGTGCTGGTCGACAGCGGCTGCATCTCCAGCAGGGTGGCCAGATACCGGTCGTAGCCCCGCTTGAACGGCCCGGTCAGGGCCTCGCGCGCCGAGGCGATCAGGGCGTCCTTCTCAGCCTGCCCGATATCCAGCGCGCCCACTTTTTTCTGGAAGTCCGCCCAGATCGCCGTGTCGGCCCCGTCCGTGAAGGGAGCGCCGTTGGTCACATTGCGGATCGCGCCCAGCGCCGGTTCCCACACGAAGGTCGGCGGCGTGATCCCGGCGGCCATGCGCGTGCGGATATTGGTCGCGCTCTCGCCCAGCACCCGCTCGACCTCGACCAGACGCGCGACATAGGCCCGGGCATCATCGGCCGTGTCGACGCGGTGGTTGTTGATCATGAACACCGGCAGCGACCCGCCGGCCCCGCCGCTGGACGAGATCGGATAGCCGCTTTCGCGCCACCGGAAGCCTTCGCGCTGCTGCACCACGCCGTGTTCGAACAACCGGGCCGACATCCGCGACTGCGGGCTCAGGTCGGCGGTGTCGAACTCGGCCTTCATCCGCGCCAGCTGCGCCTCGGCCAGGGCCAGCGACCGCTCGGCGGCGGCGGGGGTGTAGTCATCCAGTTTGTCGTTGTCGGTTTTCATGCCCAGCGAGGTCATCTGCTGGGGGCTCAGGGCAATCCGCTCGTTGTAGGTCGCCTCGAAGAAGGCGGCAAGGCGGGCATCGGCGTCGGCCGTCGCCTCTGCCTGCTGCATCGGCGCAGGCGCGAAGGCCGCGCTGCCCAGACCGGCCACGGCGATCAGAACCGCGCTGGCGGACGAAATCAGAAGACGACGCATCAGGAACCCCCGGGACAAACAGACCCGGACCGTCCCCGATGCGACGGGGCGATGCAAGCGCCGCGGTCAGGCCTTGGCGGAGATGCCCGTCTCGGCCAGCCATTCCAGGATCTTGCCCTTGGGCATGGCCCCGACCTTCAGCGAGGTCATCTGGCCGTCCTTGAACAGCATCAGCGTCGGAATGCCCTTCACGCCGAGCTTCGACGGGGTCATGGGGCTGTCGTCGATGTTGATCTTGGCGATCGTCACCTGACCGGCCAGTTCGTCGGCGATCTGCTCCAGCGCCGGCCCGATCTGCTTGCAGGGTCCGCACCACTCCGCCCAGAAGTCCACCAGCACGGGCGTGGAGGCCTTCAGCACGTCGGTGTCGAAGCTGTCGTCGGTGACCTTCATCGTGGCCATGGGGGGATCTCCTTATGGGCGGCCGAAGCGCGCCCGGTGTCTCTTGTTCGGGTGAGATGTGGGGCGATTCTGGACGAAATCAACGGAAGGCTTTCCGCATCGGCAGGACGGCTTGCTTCCAGAACTCACAAACCCGCCAGCGCCTCATCCATCACGCCTTGCGGCACCGCCATCAGCCTCGGCCCGTCCGTCCAGACGAGCGCCGCCTCCACCGGCCGGTCCGGATACAGCCGCTTCAGCACCGCCACATAGACCGCCATCTGGGCCACATAGGCGGGGTCCGCGTCCTCGATCCGGTCGGGGGCGGGGCGGTTGGTCTTGTAGTCGACGACCAGAACCCGCTCGGGCGTCACCACCAGCCGGTCGATCCGGCCCGAGATCGACACGCCCGCCGGCAGGCCCGGTGCCGACCCGGTCAGCGCCACCTCGGCCCGCGACCCGGCCCCGAACACGGCCGAGAACCGCGCGTCCTCCAGCACGGCGAAGGCCGCCGCGATCATCTCGTCGCGCTGCGCTTCCGACAGATCGCGCTCCCGCGCCAGCATCCGCCGCGGCGCGTCCGGCCGCGCCGCCGCCTCGATCTCGGGCAGCCGCTCCAGCAGCAGGTGGATCAGGTCGCCGCGCCGGAACCGGCCCAGAGGGGCACCTCCGTCCGCGCCTGCGACCGCCAACGGCGACGGGGCCGATACCCGCTTCACCGCCTTGGCCTGCGACGGCGACACATACCGCGCCGACGGATCGACCGGCGGCATCGCCCGCGCCCAGTCCGGCACGGTCACGCCCGGAATGGCCGAGGCCACGCCCGCCGCCATCACCACCGGATCGACCCCGAAGCGCCGCCGCCCGTCGCCGATATCGCGCACCTGTCCGCCGAGCCGTTCGAAGGTCTCGGTCAGCACCGCCCACCAGCTGCCCTCGTCATAGCCCAGCTTGGACTTGGCGCTGCCCCGCCCCAGGATCACTACCCGGTCCCGCGCCCGCGTCAGGGCGACGTAGAGCAGCCGCAGCGTCTCGTCGTCGACCCGCGTCTGACGCGCCGTCCGCGCCTCGCCCGAGGCCTCGCAGTCCTCCTTCTCGGACCCCGGACACATCAGCCAGCCCTCGGCCCCGTCGTCGAGCTCGACCGGCATCAGGGTCGGCCCCTGCGCCTTGGCCTTCGCCGTCGTGTCCGGCAGGATGACCACCGGGGCCTCCAGCCCCTTGGCGCCGTGCACGGTCATCACCCGGACCTCACCGCGCGCTCCCTCCATCTCGCGCTTCACCTCGACGTCGGCGGTCTCCAGCATCGACAGGCAGGTCTCCAGATCGATCCCGCCCCGCTGCTCGGCCGCCAGCACCTGGTTCAGCGTCTCGTCGATCGCCTCCTCCGCCTCGCGCCCCAGCCGGGCCAGGATGCGCGCCCGGCCCGACAGCCCCGTCGCATCGATCCGGTTCAGAAGCCCGGCGAAGAAGGCGAACGGATCGCGGCTGGACGACGCGATGGCGAAATCGATCAGGTCGTGCGCCCGCCCCCACGACGGATGCTCCCCCGCCCGTGCCTGCAGTGCCGCCCACAGCCGTTTCCGCTTCGGATCGGCCCCCGCCAGTTCGTACAGGCTGTCGGCCGCGCCATCGTCGGGGATGTCGCAGAGCGGGCTGCGCAGCACCCCGGCCAGGCTCAGTTCGTCGTCGGGATACAGCGCCACCCGCGCCACCGCGATCAGGTCGTCGAAGGCGATGTGCGACGACAGCTTCAGCCGGTCGGCCCCCGCCACCGGCACGCCGACCGCCTTCATCGCCCGGATGATCTCCTCGAAGGTCGCGTCGCGCCGGCGCACCAGCACCAGGAAGTCGCCGTAGCCGCAGGGCCGCAGCGCGCGGGTCTTGCGGTCCTGCACCGCCACCCCGGCCATGACCTGACGCCGGATCTCGCGCGCCAGATCGGCCGCCATGCGCTTGCGCGCGCTCTGCACCGGCTCCTGATCCAGCGGATCATCCCAGGCGTCGCGCTCAGGCGGCTTCTCGTCCGCATAGAGGGGCCAGAGGTCGATGCAGCCGTGGTCGTCCACCCGTTTGGCGATATGCGCCGGGATGGCCCCGACCGTTTCCCCGACCAGCGACCGCGTCCGCTCCGGCGACACGAAGACGGCATCGACGAAGCTCAGCACCTCCGGCGTCGACCGGAACGAAGTGGCCAGTTCCACGCCCGCGAATGCCGCCCCCGCGCCCCGGACCATGACGTCGTAGCGCTGCGATTCCTGGCGCAGCCGCTCGGGCCGGGCTCCCTGGAAGGAATAGATCGACTGCTTCTCGTCGCCCACGGCGAACACCGTCCGCTCGACCTTGCCCGCCCCGTAGCGTTTCGAGCCGATGCCGGAGAAGAAGCCCTCGGTCAGGGCCTCGACGATGTCCCACTGTTCGGGCGCCGTGTCCTGGGCCTCGTCGATCAGGACGTGTTCGATGCCCCCGTCCAGCTTGAACAGCACCCAGGCTGCGCTGGACCGCACGGTCAGCAGCTCGACCGTCCGCGCCACCAGGTCCCCAAAATCCAGCGCCCCGCGCCGTTCCTTGGCCGCCTCGTAGAGCGCCCCGTGCGCGCGGGCGAGCGTCAGCACATGGCCCGTGTCCTCGGCCACCCTGGCCTTGCGCACCTCGCCCAGGGTGGCGACGACCTTGTCCTGCATTGTGGTCAGCCAGTCGCGCGCCTCGGGCGGGGCGGACTTGGTCGCCATCGACTTCCTCGGGGCGCCGCTGGTCAGGAAGACCGAGGCAATCTCGGGAAAGCTCCAATCCGCCTCCCACATCCGCTTGGCGCAGGCCTGGTCGGTGACCGATCCCCGGTCCATCGCCTCGGCCATGGCCAGCCATTCGCCATGGTCGAGAAAGCGCATGAAGTCGTTCTGGATCGTCGCCACGTCGCGGTCGGGATCGGCCCCGACCAGCGCATGCGGTCCCGGCGCGGTGCCCGCATCGACCCGCGCCACATAGTCCAGCAGCCGCGCCCGGTCCGCCTCGATCCGCGCCAGCAGGCCCTCGAACGATTTGAAGTCCAGCTCGACCGCGAAATGGGCATAGGCCCGGCCGATCTCGCCGTCGCCATTGCCCAACGCCCGCCGCGCCAGATCCTCGCGCGCCTCGTGCGACAGGGCCGTGGCCGCCTGGTCCTCCAGCACGGTGAACCCCGGCGTCACCCCCGCCTCCAGCGGAAACCGCCGCAACAGCTTCTCGCAGAAGGCATGCAGGGTCTGGATCTTCAGCCCGCCGGGCGTGTCCAGCGCCTTGGCGAACAGACGGCGCGCGTTCGACAGGTCGGTCTTCGACAGGATCGTCGCCGCCCGCCCGTCCAGATCGGCCAGCGACGCCTCCAGCGTCGCATCGTCCATGACCGCCCAGGCCCCCAGCCGGTCGAACAGCCGCGCCTGCATCTCGGCCGCCGCCGCCTTGGTATAGGTCACGCACAGGATCTCGCCCGGGCTGACGTCCTCCAGCAGCAGCCGCGCCACCCGGTCGACCAGGGTCGAGGTCTTGCCCGAACCGGCATTGGCCGTGACGAACACCGACTGGCGCGGGTCCGCCGCCGCGATCTGGGCGGGGTCGGGCAGGATGCGGACGGCGGTCTCCGTGCTCACGAATCCGGCTCCTCAGCCCCGGCGACGTGCCATTCCCAGACCCGCGCCAGATGGTCGTAGTTGCCGCCGAAATTGCCCATGAATTGCGGCGCGACCCAGCTCAGGTACGGCGTCGTCTCCAGATCGAACCGCCGCACCCGCGCCTTCAACCCCGCCAGCGCCGCCATCGACAGATCGGCCGCCTCGGTCCCTTGGGCCAGGGTCTTGGCTTCACCGGCGACCTTGCGCCCCACGACCCGCACATAGGTCAGGTCTTCCGGCTCCACCGGCCCTGTGTCCGACAGCCCCGCCTCGGCCAGGATCGCCCCGGTCAGGGTCAGCTGCGGCGCGAAGCCCGACTTCACCTGTTTGGCCGACGGCGCGGCCCCGGTCTTGAAGTCCAGGATCGCCGCGCCCGTGGACGACAGCTCGATCCGGTCCGCCTTGGCCGTTACCGTGAACGGCCCGGCATCGGCGTCGAAGGTCAATGCGACCTCTTCCTCGACCCGGATCTCGATTCCCTGGGCCCGGCGCCGCGTCTCGAACGCCGTCAGCCAGCGCGCGGCGTTCCGGGCCAGCGGCCCCTCGCGCGCCATGGCCGCGTCCTCGAACCCGTGGTGGCGCAGCTCCTCGTGCAGCAGGTGGACGATCTGGTCCTCGCAATCCTCGGGCAGGACGTCTGGCCAGGCCAGGGTCAGCCGCTCGACCGCCTTGTGGATCGCCTGCCCGCGCAGCAGCGCCTCGGCCGACTGCCCCGGCCGGTCCATGGGCCTCAGGTTCAGCACATAGCGGGCATAGACGGCATAGGGATCCCGCACCCACCGCTCCACGCCCGTGACCGGCAGGGTGCGCGGTCGCCGCGCGACCGGCGGCTTCGGCGCCGGCCGTTTCGCCAGTCCGCCCTGCCCGAAGCCCGGCGCATCCAGCGCCCGGGCCGTGGCCTGCATCTCCGTCGGGCGGTCAAGGTCGACGCCCGCCCCCCGAGTCAGCATCTCCAGCCGCCACAGCCAGCGCGACCGCACCGCAGGCTGCCCGCCGCGCCGCTCGGTATGGATCAGGATCGCCTCGGGCGCGCAGGCCCCCTGCACGAAATCCTGCGCCGTCTGTCCCACGCGCCGTTCCGGCGGCGGCAGGTCCAGCGCCTTCCGCATGGGCCGAGACAGGAAGGGATCGACCGGCGCGCCACGGGGCCAGACACCCTCCTCCAGCCCCGCCAGGATCATCCGGTCGGCCCGCACCAGCCGCGCCTCGATGGCCCCGAGGATGCGCAGGGACGGGTGCGTCGCACCGCCGGTCCGCACCGTCGTGTCCCGCACCAGCCCGGCCACCAGTTCGGCGAACTCGCCCGGCGAAACCTCGCCCAGCGACGCCCCGCCCTCGATCAGCTGGGACAGCATCGCGGCCGCCGCCTCGCCGTCGGACCCGGCCCAGACGTCCGCGCCCGCCAGAGCCTCGATCAGGGTCGTCAGCGACCGGGCCGCCGCATCCAGCGGGGCCCTCGGCGCGAACGGCGCGGTGGCCGTTCCGCTCAGCGCCTGCAGCCGACCCGCCAGGGCCGTCGCCTGCGCCAGTCGCCCCAGCGTCCAGTCCGAAGGGGGCTGCCCGTTCCGGCGCGGCGCACCGGCCTGCGTCAGCCGCGCCTCCACCCGCGTCCAGTCCCGCGTGCGCGGGCCCCGGAACGCCACCTTCTCCAGCTCGACCACCGCATCCGAAGTGGCCTCGGGCAGGGTCGTCAGCTCATGCTTGATCAAAGCCAGCGCGGTCTGGGGTGCCAGCGGGTCGGCCATCCACCGCACGCACAGGTCGACCAGCACACCCACCGGCATCTGGCCCAGTCCCGTGCCGGATGACGAGTCCGCGACCACACCCCACCGCTCCAGCCGCGCCGCCACGCGCCGCCCCAGCGCCAGATCGGGCGTCACCAGCGCGCACGTCCTGCCCGGCATCTCCAGCGACTCGCGCATCATCAGGGCGATGGTCGCTGCCGCCTCCTCCTCCGTCCGCGTGGTCACCACCGACAGGCCCTGAAGACCCAGCGCGATCGGATCGGCCGACTGGCCCGCCTCCGCCGCCCGCCCCCGCAGGCCGCGGATCTCCTCGCGCCAGTCCGCCGTCGCCTCCGCGGGTCGCAGCGCCTCGTGGATCAGCCTCTGCCGCGCCAGCCCCCGCGCCTCGACACCGGGATCGACCGGTCGCCGGAACCAGGGCCGCACGGCCGCGCGCGCCACCCCGGCCCGCTCCAGCAGCCGCTTCAGCGCGCTCTGGGGATGCTGCTCCTCGATCGCCCCCCAGGCGGTTTCGTCCAGATCCGCGTCCAGTCCCGGCAGGACAACGCACCCCTGCGGCGCGCTGGCCACGGCCTTGAGCACATCCGCCGCCGCCTTCACCGTCCCGGTCGAGCCCGCCGCAATCACCGGCCCCTGCGGCGGAGACCCGGCCCACCGCTCCGCCAGCAGCCGCAGCAGTTTCGTGCGCCGCCACGAGGCATCGACCAGCCCCATGGCCTCCAGCCGCTTCGGCCAGGCCTCCACCGCCAGCCCCAGGAACTCGGCCGAGGCCTGCCAGTGCTCGGCGAAATCCTCGCCGCCGAAGCTCGCCACCATTCCCGGATCGGCCACCTCCTCGATGTGGCAGGAATCCAGAAACGCCCCCAGCCCGTCGGCCAGTTCCAGCGCCCTCAAGGGGGCCAGACCCGGCGCGAACTGCTCCACGATCATCCGCGCCATCTCGAACCGGCGTGTCAGGGACGCGATGGCCGGCGGCAGGTCCAGACCCAGTTCGCCCGGCGAGAACGGCGGCTCGTCCTCCTCCAGATCGCCCAGCGGCCGCACCTGCGGCAGCAGCACCGGCCGGTCCGCCGCCTGGGTCGCCAGGGCCGCCCCGAACGCCCGCGCGGCACGGCGGTTGGGCAGCAGGATGGTCGCGTCCGACAGGGCCTCGGGCGGATTATCCCCCAGCCAGTCCAGTACCCCGGCCGCCAGATCCTCGAGGAACGGCCGATGCGCGGGGATGGCGAACCAGCGCGGCGTGTCGCCGGCGAAAGGATCGAAGGCGGTCACGCGCCCCCGAGCCGGATCTCGGCTTCGTCTCTCGCCTGTGGATCGCCGACATGCATCCAGTCGCCGTCCAGTACGCAGCCGTAAAGCCGCCCCGCCGCCGCCGACGCGCGCCACAGCGGGCTCAGCGAAAACGCGCCGTCCGGTCCGCCGTCCGCATAGTCCGACCGCGTGATGTGGACGCCCATATAGGCGAACGGAGCCGACGCCGCCTCGCCCCGGAAGGTCAGCCGGCCGTCCTCGGCCAGGAAGAAGTCTCCGTCCCCCTCGAACCCGATCGATCCCTCGCGCCGCGCCAGCAGCAGGCAGGCGTCCATCTTCGTCGGGTCCCACAGCCGCACAAGCTCGTCGGCCCAGCCCGCCTGGGCCGCGCCGTCGGTCCAGACGCTGTCGATATTGGCCACGAACACCGCGTCAGCACCCAGCAGGGGTCTGGCCTTCTTCAGCCCCCCACCCGTCTCCAGCAGCGCCTCACGTTCGTCCGAGATCACGATCTCCGGCCCCCGACCTCGCGCCGCCAGATGCGCCTCCAGCCGGTCCGCGAACCAGTGCACATTGACCACCGCCGTCTGGACCCCCGCCTCGACCAGCCGGTCCAGCACGTGGTCGATCAGCGCCCGCCCGCCGACCTCGACGAGGGCCTTGGGGCGATCGTCGGTCAGCGGCCGCATCCGCGTGCCCAGCCCGGCGGCCAGCACCATCGCCGTCTTGGGGGCGGTCATGCCCGCACCCCGTCCGGCACATACCGGTCGAACCAGCGCGCCACGCCTTCCAGACCGGGCTTGGTCAGATTGGCGTTCAGGTGCCGCCACATGCGCGGCATGAAGCCCGCGTATCGCGGCTTGCCGTCCCGTACGATCAGCCGCGCGAAGATGCCCAGGATCCGCGCCTCGTTCAGCGCCGCCAGCCCGGCATAGGACCGCAGGAAGGCCGCGCGGTCCGGCACCCCGGCCAGGGCGAAATACCGCTCCAGCGCCTCGGCCTCCAGCGCGCCCGAGACGTCGCGCCGCGCGTCCTGCAGCAGGGAATGCAGATCCCAGCTCGGGTGCGCCCGCACCGCGTCCTGAAAATCGATCATCCCCACGCGCGCCGCGCCTTGCCGCTCCGGCAGCCAGATCAGGTTCTCGGCGTGATAGTCACGGTGCGCCACGACGCTGGCCCCCGCCGCGCCCTCGGCCACCACCGGAGCCCAGGCCGCCTGCCAGTCCGCGCGTGCGGCGTCGTCGAAGACCAGTTCGGGCTTCAGCTTCGGCAGCCAGTCGATGAACAGATCGGCCCCGCCCTGCAGCGCCGTCTCGTCATAGACCTGCAGCGGCCAGTCGCCGGCCGCGCCGCTCAGCACGTCCGGGGTCGGGGCGGCATGCAGGGTCGCCAGCGCCTCCACGGCCGCCAGATACAGCGGAACCTCGTCGGCTCCGTCCTCGATCACCCGGGCGAACAGGGCGTCGCCGAAATCCTCCAGCACGGCCAGCCCGGCCGGTGCGTCCACCGCCAGAAGGTCAGGGGCCGACAGCCCCACCGACCGCAGATGCGCCGCCACCGCCGCGAAGGCCTCGATCCGTCCGGCCGACAGGCGGGCGATCGCGTTCCAGCCCTCCGCCTTGCGCCGCTCCGGCGACCACGACGGATCGGCCGGCGGGCTCTCGGCCGCCGCGACCTGGTCCATCAGCATCAGCGAGGTCCCCGCCGACGTCGTCAGCCGCTCGTAGCGCCGAGTCGAGGCATCGCCCGGCAGCGGCGCGCGCGCGGCTTCGCCCAGCCCCGCCCGGTCCAGGAAGGCGACCCGCTGGGCCTCTCGCGCATGTCCGACGTCAGCCATTCAGTCCTTCGATCCCCGCATCGATCTTCCTTGCCCATGCCCCTACGCCAGAAACGGTCGCAACGCGTCCGTCGCCGTCTTCGGACACCACGATCGACAGCCGGTCCGGCCCCAGCGCCCGGTCCAGATCGTCGCCCAGCCGCTCCGGCCATTCGATCAGGGCGCACCCCAGATCCAGCGCCTCGTCCAGACCGATCTCGAACGCCTCCTCCGGGCGGGTCAGGCGATACAGGTCGAAATGGGCCACCGGCGGATCGGTCTCGTAGACCTGGACCAAGGTGAAGGTCGGCGACGGCACGTCCTCGTCCGGTCCGGTCAGCGCCCGGATCAGCCCGCGCGCCAGCGTCGACTTGCCCATGCCCAGCGGCCCCTGCAGCAGGATCGCCTCGCCGATGCCCAGCGACCCCGCCAGGGCCGCCCCCAGCGCCGTCGTCGCCGCCTCGTCGGGCAGCGCTACCTGGACGACCCCGCTCATGCGAAGTCCGCGTTGGGCTGGCTGGCCAGCACCCGTTCGGTGAAGGCCTTCAACGCATAGGTCGCGCGCGTCGCGTCGATGTCCAGCCGCGACGGCGCGATCGGCTTCCCGACACTCAGCCGGAACGGCTTCTTCCGCTTGTTCAGCAACTCGTGGAACAGGGTGATGTCCCGCAGCTCCGGCGACACCCGGTTGAACAGGTGGAACAGGGTCGAGTTCGGCCCCGTCACGTGGATGGGGATGACCGGGGCCCCGTATTTGCGCGCCATCGACGCCGCCGTGGGGGCCCACTCCGGATCGGTCAGCGTCCCGTCCTTGCCTGCGCGCGCCAGCCGTCCGGCCGGGAACATGACGATGCACCGCTCGGCCTCGAAGGCGGCCTTGGCCGCCTCCAGCGTGGCGCGGGTCTTTTCGCGCGTGCGCTTGTCGACCACCCATTCGACCGGGATCAGCACCTCGGCCAGCCGAGGCGAGACCCGCAGCGCATCGGCATTGGCGAACCAGATCGCGTCGGGCCGGCGCTTCTTGATGGCGTCATAGACGGCGATCCCATCTGCGATCCCCGTCGGATGGTTGCACACCACCACGCACCGTCCGCTGGTCGGCACCCGCTCCAGGTTCATCGACGAGACCTTCAGGTCCAGCAGGTCGGACACATGCGCCAGCGTCCCCTGCCCGGACAGGTGCCCGATGGCGTCCGCCATCCGCCGCGCCTTGCCGTAGCCGAGCAGGGCGTACAGCCCCGGCCGCACCAGGGGCCAGAACGGCGACCCCGTCAGCCCCGGGGCCCGCTCGGCGATCAGCACATCCACGATATGGTCATGCCCACGCCCGGTCGGCGTCGGCACGGGCTCTGAAGCGGTCGGGAGCGAAGCGGCCATTCCCGACCCTTGTCGCCTCTGGCGGGAACACAGGCAAGCCGCCGTGGCGCGGACATCTGCAAACTTCCGCCCCGCCGCCCGCGGTGCTACGCCACCGCCCAGTAATCCCAGGAGCCGCCCCATGCGTCACCCGTCCCTGCTCGCCGCCGCCGCCGTCCTCGCTCTCATGACCGGCCTGCCCGCTGCGGTGCAGGCCGAGGTCACCGCCTACGACGCCGCGCCGACCCCCGCCGCCGCGACCGCGCCCCAGACCGGACAGCGCGCCTTCACCTACACCGACATGCTGGCCGCCAACCGGCTATCCGATCCGCGCGTCTCCCCCGACGGGACACGGGTCGTCTATTCGGTGCGCGCCACAGACATGGCGGCCAACCGCGGCGTCTCCAGCCTGATGATCCAGAGCCTGACCGGCGAGGGCGACGCCCGACGCCTGGCCATCTCGGACCAGGGGGCGAACACCGCGCGCTGGGGATCCGACGGCAACCTGTATTTCCTGTCGGGCAAGTCCGGCACCAGCCAGGTCTGGCGCGCCGATGCGCAGGGCCAGAACCCGGTCCAGGTCACCGACCTGCCGATCGACGTCAACGCCTACCGCCTAAGCCCCGATGCCAGGAAGATCGCGGTCAGCCTGGCCGTCTACCCCGACTGCGACGACCTCGCCTGCTCGGTCGCGCGCGGCACCGAGGCGGCGGCGCGTCCCTCCACCGGCCAGGTCTATGACCGCATGTTCGTGCGCCACTGGGACACCTGGGCCGACGGCACCCAGAACCACCTGTTCGTGGTCAACGCCGACGGTTCGGGCGAGCCCGCCTGGGTCACCCACGGCTTCGACGGCGACACCCCCTCCAAGCCGTTCGGCGACGAGAACGAATTCACCTTCACGCCCGACAGTGCGGCGATCGTCTTCTCGGCCCGCGTCGCCGGCCAGACCGAGCCGTGGAGCACCAACTTCGACCTGTTCCGGACCAACGGCCTGACCGGCCCCGGCTTCACCAACCTGACCGACGACAACGATGCCTGGGACACCGGCCCGGTCTATTCGCCCGATGGCCGGACCCTGGCCTATCGCGCCATGAAGCGTCCGGGCTTCGAGGCCGACCGCTACCAGATCGTGCTGATGGACGTCGCCACGGGCGCGAAGCGGGAAGTCGCCGCCGACTGGGATCGCTCGTCCGACACCCTGCAGTGGTCGGCCGACGGCCGCAGCCTGTTCGTCATCGCCGGCGACGTCGGCCAGACGAAGCTGTTCCAGATCGATGCTGCCAATGGCGCGGTCGTGCCGATCACCGGCCAAGGCCACGTCTCGGCCTTCGAACAGACGCCGTCCGGTTTCGTCATCGCCATGGACAGCCTGACCTCCCCGTCGGAGCTCTACGTCAAGACCTTCCGCGGCCGCGAGATGCCGATCCAGATCACCGACGTGAACCCCGAACTCGACGCCCGCCTGTTTGGCGAGGCCGAGCAGTTCAGCTTCCCCGGCTGGAACGACGAGACCGTCCACGGCTACGTCATCAAGCCCGCCGGATACGTCGAGGGCCGCAAATACCCCGTCGCCTTCCTGATCCACGGCGGGCCCCAGGGGTCCTTCGGCAACAGCTGGTCCTACCGCTGGAACCCCTCGACCTACGCCGGGGCCGGCTATGCGGTCGTGATGATCGATTTCCACGGCTCCACCGGCTATGGCCAGGGCTTCACCGACGCGATCAGCCAGCACTGGGGCGACCGTCCGCTCGAGGATCTGCAGAAGGGCTGGGCCGCCGCCCAGTCTAGATACAGCTTCCTGGACGGCGACAACGCCTGCGCGCTGGGGGCCTCCTACGGCGGCTATATGATCAACTGGATCGCAGGGAAGTGGTCCGACGAATTCAAATGCCTGGTCAATCACGACGGCGTCTTCGACGTGCGCGGCATGGGCTATTCGACCGAGGAGCTGTGGTTCACCGAGTGGGAATACGGCGGCACCGTCTATGACAACCCCGAGGGCTACGAGCGCTTCAACCCGGTCCACCACGTCGACCAGTGGAAGACGCCCATGCTGGTGATCCAGGGCGACCTGGACTACCGCATCCCGACCGCCCAGGGCCTGTCGACCTTCACCGCCCTGCAGCGTCGCGGCATCGAGAGCCGGCTGATCGTCTTCCCGGACGAGAACCACTGGGTGCTGAAGCCCCAGAACAGCCTGCAATGGCACAACGAGGTCTTCCACTGGCTGGACGACCACCTGAAGCCGCAGGACTGAACCGCCCGTGACCCATTCCTCCCCGGATACGCCCGACGGGTCCCTCGTCGGGCGGGTCATCGCCATGCCGGCCGACACCAACCCCGAAGGCGACATCTTCGGCGGCTGGCTGCTGGCCCAGATGGACCTGGCCGGCTCCACCCCCGCCTTCGACCTGGCCCAGGGCCGCTGCGCCACCATCGCGGTGGACGGCATGGTTTTCCACCAGCCCGTCTCGGTCGGCGACGAGGTGTCCCTCTATGCGACGGTCCTGAAGACCGGCCGCACCTCGATCCGGGTTCGGGTCGAGGCGTGGAAGCGGCCGCGCTCGACCCATGCGGTGTCGCGGGTCACCGAGGGCGTCTTCACCTATGTCGCCATCGACTCCGACCGGAAGCCCCGACCCCTGCCTTCAGCAGGCGAGAGCTAGGTCTTCCCTCGCGGCCTCGGCCGGTTCCTCTGTCGGCGCGTCGAAGGTCGCGCCGGTCAGGTTCGCGCCGGTGAAGTCGGTCGAGACCTCGGTCCCGTCCTCCTTCACGATCGCGCCCAGCGTCGCACCGGTGAAGTCCGCGAAGGCCAGTCGGCAGTCGACGAAGCTGACGCCGCGCAGATCGCAGCCGCAGAATTTGGCGCCGCGCAGGTCGGCCCGCCGCAGGGTCGCCCCGGTCAGCAGGGATCCGGAAAAGTCCACGTCGATCGCGCGGATCCCGTTTGCCTTCAGCCCCGCCAGCCTGCGCCCGGCAAAGGCATCGGCCACCGGCCGAATGTCGCGGTCCGTCAGATCCGCGACCGCGCCGCGGCGGCCCCCGCTGTCGACCCAGGCCTCGGCCTCGTCCAGCGCGAACCGGACCTCGGCGGCCCCTTCCAGCGCGGCCGCGTCGGGATCGAGCACGCACTGCGCCAGGGCTCCCGGATCGAACCGGACCTGCGTCAGATCCACTCCGGTCAGGATGGTATCGGTGAAGGTGCAGCCCTGAAGGTTCGCATGCGACAGCTCCGCGCCGGCCATGTTCGCCCCGCTGAAATCCGCACCCTTCAGCCGCGCATTGCACAGCCGGGCCCGCCTCAGGGAGGCGTGACGGAGGTCCACGCCCTGATAGACGTCCCCGCCCGGTCCCGCCTGCGGTCTGGGCCGGTTCGCGTCGACGGACCACACCCGGAACAGGCCGTCCGCATCGACCTTGGCCAGGCGCGCGTCGCGCAGGTCCACCCCGTCCATGCGCGCGCCATACAGCCTCACGCCCTGCAGGCTCGACCCGCGCAGATCGGCGTTGGTCAGGTTCGCGCCGCGCATGTCGGCGTCGCGCAGGTCGCAGCAATAGAGGGTGGCCATCGACAGGTCGCTGACCGCCATTTTCGCCGACGACAGGTTGGACCCTGTCAGGTCGACCCCGCTCAGGGTCCGCTTCTGCAGCACCACGCCCGATAGCCGGGCGAACCGCAGGATCAGCCGCCGTCCGCCCGGTCGGCCGCTGGCGAACCGCTCGTGAAGGGTCACGCCGGTCGAGATGGCTTCGATGTGGGCGCGGCTGAGCATGGCCTACAGCCTAGCTTGGCGATGGTTTCAGAACCGTTTGGATCGCCTCAGCCGAACAGGTCGCCCGGCGCGGCCGGCTTGGGCGGCTCGCTGAGCCCCAGATGCGCATAGGCCTTGGCGCAGGCCATTCGCCCGCGCGGTGTCCGCTGGATGAAGCCCTGCTGCAGCAGATAGGGCTCGATGACGTCCTCGACCGCATCGCGCGCCTCGGCGATCGCGGCCGCCAGGGTATCCATCCCGACCGGCCCGCCGCCATAGTTCTCGATCAGGGCCTTCAGGAAGCGCCGGTCGTTGGCGTCCAGCCCGGCCTCGTCGATCTCCAGCCGCGACAGGGCCCGCGCCGCGACGATCCGGTTGATCACCGCCGCCCCTTCGGCCTCGGCGAAGTCCCGGACCCGCCGCAGCAGCCGCCCGGCCACGCGCGGCGTGCCCCGCGACCGCGAGGCGATTTCGCCCGCCCCCTCGTCGTTGATCGGGGCGCCCATCTTGCGGGCCGCCCCGGTGATGACCCGGACCAGCTCGGCCGGGGTGTAGAACTCCAGCCGCAGCGGGATCCCGAACCGGTCCCTGAGCGGCGTAGCCAGCAGGCCCGCCCGCGTCGTCGCCCCCACCAGGGTGAACGGGGCCAGATCGATCCGCACCGACCGCGCCGACGGCCCCTCGCCGATGATCAGGTCCAGCACATGGTCCTCCATGGCGGGATACAGGATCTCCTCGACCGTGGGGGCCAGCCGGTGGATCTCGTCGATGAACAGGACGTCGCGAGGTTCCAGATTGGTCAGGATCGCCGCCAGATCCCCGGCCTTGGCCAGGATCGGCCCGGACGTCGCCCGGAACCCCACGCCCAGTTCGCGCGCCACGATCTGCGCCAGGGTCGTCTTCCCCAGCCCCGGCGGACCGAACAGCAGCACATGGTCCAGGGCCTCGCCCCGCCCCCGCGCGGCGTCGATGAAGATCTTCAGGTTCCCCTTGGCCGCCTCCTGCCCGACGAACTCCGACAGGGTCTGCGGGCGCAGGGCGCGGTCATAGGCCTCGCCGGGGGCGGGCTCGGGCGAGATGATGCGGTCGTCGCTCATCGGCCCAGCTCCTGCAGCGCCGCGCGGATCACCGCCGACAGCTCGGCGGCGTCACCCAGCCGGATCAACGCCTGGTCGACCGCCCGGCGGGCATTGACCTCGGCCACGCCCAGACCCAGCAGCGCCGAGACCGCTTCGCCCGTCACGCTCGGCACCGGCGGCGCGACCTCGGCATGGACCCCCGCCACCGACGGGGTGAACGAGACATCGCCCAGTGGCTTGCCCTTCAGCTCGGTGACGATCCGCAACGCCAGTTTCGGTCCGACGCCGTTGGCCCGTCCGATCGCCGCCTTGTCGTCGCGCGCGACCGCGCCCGCCAGCTCGCCCGGCGGCAGCACGTCCAGCACCGACAGGGCCGCCTTGGGGCCTACGCCCTGGATGCCCAGCAGCGTCGTGAACGCCCGACGCTCGTCGCGCGCCAGAAAGCCGTACAGCCGGGGTCCCGCGTCCTCGCTCCACTGCGAATGCACATGCAGGGTCGCCTCGTCGCCGGGTGCCGGAAGCCGCCCCAGTGTCCGCGCCCCGCACGCGACGACATAGCCGACGCCCGCGCAATCGATCAGGCAGTGCCCCTCCTCGATCTCGGCCACCACGCCGCGCAGACGCCCGATCATGCCGCCCCCCGCACCGGGTTCAGCACTTCCAGCAAGCTGCGCTTGCGCAACTGCGCGTGGGTGATCGCCACGGCCAGGGCATCGGCGGCATCCGCCTTCACGTCCCCGGCAGACGGCAGCAGCCGTTTCACCATGAAGGCGATCTGCGTCTTGTCCGCATGCCCGGCCCCCACCACCGCCTTCTTGATCAGATTGGGCGAATACTCCGCCACCGACAGGCCCGCCCGGGCGGGGGCCAGCATCACCGCGGCCCGGGCATGGCCCAGCTTCAGGGTCGAGGACGGATTGACGTTCACGAACACCTCCTCGATCGCCGCCTCGTCGCAGTCATGGGCGGCGCAGACCTCGCCGACCTTCTCCAGCAGCCACAGCAGGCGTTCCGACAGCGGCGCCGTCTCCGGCGGAGTCACCACCCCGTGCGCAATCCAGCGCAGGCGCGAGCCCTCGGCCACCACCACGCCCCAGCCGGTGCGGCGCAATCCGGGGTCCAGTCCCAGGATGCGGGTCGGTCCATTCTGAATCATAACGTTCGTCATTCGTTCCTGTCATGCCGCAAACAGGGTTGACGAGCAATGAAGGCCGTCGCCAGATCGCCGCTTCAGGGGGAGCAAACACATGTCCAGCACCGGGGCCGTCGTCGCCGCCCTTCGCATGAGCGCAGAACGCCGGATGGTCGAGGCCCTGCGGGCTGCCCGGGCCTTCGGTCCCGACCAGGCCATCCCCCTGGTTCCGGACCGCAACATGGGCCGCCTCGCCCTGCGCGGCCTGCTGCGCCAGAAGGCGGTCCGCCAGACCGCGTCGGGTCTCTACTGGCTGGATGAGCCCACCTATGCCGCCGTGAGCAAGAGCCGCCGGCGTCTCGCCATCGGGGTCGCCGTCGTTGCCGTGATCTTCGGTGCCGCCATCGCGATCGCGACGTCCAGCGAGGCCCAGACGCCCGCGGCCGGACCCCGCCCCGACCAGCTGGCCTTCCGCGCCCTGTACGAGGAACTGGTCGAGACCAACACCACCCTGTCGGTGGGCAGCTGCACCCTGGCCTCCGAGCGCATGGCCGCCCGCCTGACGGCCGCGGGCTACCCGGCCGACGACGTCCGCATCCTGATCCCCGCGGACCGGCCAAGGGACGGCAATCTGTCGGCCACGCTGCACGGCTCGGACCCGTCGGCCCCCGCCCTGCTGCTGCTCGCTCATATCGACGTGGTCGAGGCCAATGCCGCCGACTGGACCCGCGATCCCTTCACCCTGGTCGAGGAGGGCGGCTATTTCTATGCGCGCGGCGCGAGCGACGACAAGGCCCAGGCCTCCGTCTGGGTCGACACCCTGATCCGGTTCCGCCAGGCCGGCTTCACCCCCGTCCGCGACATCAAACTGGCCCTGACCTGCGGCGAGGAGACCGCCGACACCTTCAACGGCGTCGAATGGCTGCTGGCCGAACACCCCGAGGCGCTCCGGGCCGGGTTCGCTCTGAACGAGGGCGCGGGCGGCCTGCTGGACGCCGACGGCAACCGCGTGGCCCTGGCCGTCCAGGCGGGCGAGAAACTGTATCAGGACTACCGCCTCGACCTGACCAATCCGGGCGGACATTCGGCGCGTCCGAGGAAGGACAACGCCATCGTCGCCATGGCCAACGGCCTGTCGCGCATCGGGGCCTACGACTTCCCGCTGCAGCTGAACCCCGTCACCCGCGCCTATTTTGGATCGCTGGCCGAAACCCAGCCGCAATACGCCGCCGACATGCGCGCCCTGGTCGCCGAGGCCGGTCCGGATGCGGCCGCCGCAGCCCGGATCTCGGCCGTCAATCCGGTGTGGAACGCGACGCTGCGCACCACCTGCATCCCGACGCTGATCGATGGCGGTCACGCCCCGAACGCCCAGCCCCAGCATGTCAGCGCCACCATCAACTGCCGGATCTTCCCCCGCAACACGATCGCGGAGACGCAGGCACAACTGGCCACGCTGATCGACAACCCCGCCATCGCGATCGCGACCGTCGGCGCGCCCGACCCGACCTCGCCCCCGCCTGCGCTGTCCGACGCCATCATGGGCCCGATCCGCCAGGTCGCGGGCGCGATGTGGCCGGGCGTGCCCATCCTGCCGACCATGTCCACGGGGGCCACCGACGGCCGCTTCACCAATGCGGCGGGCATCCCGACCTACGGCGTGACCGGCATGTTCGGCGACCCCGACGGGGGCGGCACCCACGGGCTGAACGAACGCATCCGCGTCCGCAGCTTGTATGAAGGCCGCGACTTCCTGTTCGAGCTGGTCAGGCTGTACGCAATGCAGGCCGAGTGAGCCGCTCAGTCGTCGCGTGGATTCAGCTGGAGCCGGCTGAGGCCGGGCAGGTCCGACAGCGTGGTGGCCAGCGACTTCAGGTCCGTCGCGCCACGTAGCTGGACACGCCAGCTGCGCACCGCCAGCGTGCCGTTCTCGACCACCTCGATCCGATCCGCGTGCGCGGCCGGGTCGATGGTCGCCAGCGCCGCCTCGACCGCATCCTCCGTCGCGGTGTCGCCCCGCGCCCAGCCGACCTCGACGTCCACGACCGTCCGGGCCGGCAGGCGCAGGCTGATCAACCGCAAGGCCACGAGGATCACCGCCGTCACCCCTGTGGCCAGTATCCCCAGTCCGTACAGGCCCACCCCGAACAGGATGCCGATCGCCGATGTGATCCACAGCGACGCGGCCGTGGTCAGCCCGTGGATCGAAAAGCCGGTCCGGAAGATCACCCCCGCGCACAGGAACCCGATCCCGGTCAGCACGCCATGGGCCATCCGCGTGGGATCGGTGACGATGTTCTCCTCGGGCAGGGCGAGGAAGGCCCAGTGGTTCTGGGTCATGGCCGCCTGCATCAGCAGCGCCGACGCCAGGCAGACGAGGATGTGGGTCCGCAGCCCGGCCGCCCGGCCGCGCCACTCTCTTTCAAGGCCGATGACGCCGCCGGCGAGGATCGAACCCAGCACCGGTGCCCAGTAGCCGGTGAGGTCCTCGACCATCACGCGTCAGCCATGGGCCTCGATATAGGCATCGGGTTCCTTGTTCACCGGCTTCACGCCCGTGATGTGCTCGGCCTCGAAGGCCGCGAACTGGACCGCCAGCTCGTGCCGCCTGGCCACCGGAGCGTGCCGGCGGAAGTCCGTCAGGCCCTGGCGCTCTTCCTCGCCCATATGCTTGGAGTTGACGACATTCG